>CAXBDR010000024.1:0-29251 GCA_963974265.1 uncultured Rhodoferax sp. | reverse complement strand
TCGAGCGGAATCCAGCCCTGCTCCTCGATGAACTCGCGCTTGAGCGGGCCGTGCAGGGCCTCGGAGCGGATACGCCCGGTATTGAACGGCTCGTAGGGAACGCCGAAGAAGCGGGCCAGCGAAGGACCGATCTGGGCCGGCTTGACCTTGAACTTGCCCATCAGCACGTGCTCGACGGCCAAGCCCTCGCTGCGTGCGTCGACCAGGCATTGCTCTAGCTCGGCCTCGGAGATCACGCCATCGGCCACCAGCCCGTCGAACTTGGTCGCCTTGTGGCGCGCCGCGTCGCTGGCCTTCTGCATGCGCTGGCGGATCGCCGTGGCCAGCGTCTTGCACAGCTGGGCGACACCTTCGACTTCGAGCGCGCCGAAGGGCTGGTCGCTCTTGTTGTTGATGATCTGCAACACGCCGTGCAACACGTCGCCATCGAGGATGGGCGCCACCAGCATCTGGCGCGTGCGGTAGCCCGAGCGCTTGTCGACCTCCTTGAGGAAGTTCAGCGACGGATGGATCTGCTTGAGCGTGTCGTCATCGTAGACGTCGGCCAGATTGAGCTGCTGCTTGCTGAAGGCCACGTAGCCCGCCAGGCTCTGCGGCGAGATCGGCAGCTTGAGATCGCGGCTGCTGTTCAGGCCGGTCTTGACCTTGGAGACGATGGCGGTGCGATCCTCGTTGACCGCATACAGCGTCAGACGGTCCGCGTTGAGCAGCTTGCAGATGTCTTGGCTGGTGTCCAGCATGATCTGGTCCAGGTTCTCGGTGTCGTGGATCCGCGCCGTGACATGGTGCAGCTGCTTGTAGAACAAGGCCTCGAAGGTGATGCCGCGCTTGTCCGGCGGCAGCTTCTGGCTTTCGAAGAAATCCTGCTCCGACGAGCGACCGTCGGTACCGGGCTTGAGCACCGCACTCATGGCCGCGGCCCCCCGCTCCGGCTGGCGCCGGACGACGGCATCGTGGCGCGTGACAGGCGGGTCATCACAGGTCGAACTCCTGCCCGGCACGCAGCCATCGGATGTCGTGGGTCACGTTGGGCCCGGAAATGGACGTTTCGTCGAATTTCTGGATCTCGGCCATGATCAGATCGGTTTCCGCCGGCTTGGTATGGGTGATGTAGATCGGGTAACGCTGGTCGTTGCGGATATTGTCCAGTTCGTCGGCCAGCACGCCGGGCGACAAATGCAGGCTGAGCTTGGCAAGGTCCTTTTCGCGGTTGCTGAACGCCGTCTCGATGACCAGCATCGCCACGTTGAGCTGGTTGACCCGCTCCCAGAACGCAGGGTTGCGTTCGGTATCGCCGGAAAACACCCAGCAGCCACTGCCTGCCGTCACAGCATAACCGACCGCCGGCACCGTGTGAACCGCCGGCAAGACCTCGAGCAGCTTGCGGTTGATCTCCAGTGTCTGGCCGGTCTCGATCTCGTGGAAGCTGATGAACGGCGCCTCCGGTGACGGAATGCGGCTGAAATCGGGCCAGATGACGTCGTTGAAGATGTGCGCCTTGAGGGCCTGTATGGTTCCGGCCAGCGCATGGATCTTCAGGGGCTGGCGACGCCGGGACGCGACGGCGTCGACCATCAGCGGCAGCGCCGCCACGTGGTCCAAGTGGGAGTGCGTCAGGAAGACATGCTCGATGCGGCGCATTTCCTCCAGCGACAGGTCACCCACGCCGGTACCGGCGTCGATCAGCATGTCGCTGTCGATCAGAAAGGACGTGGTCCGGCAGTCCTTGGCGATGGCGCCGGAACAGCCCAGCACACGCACTTTCATGGCGGCCCTTATTTCGTTTCGAAATTGGTCGCACCGTCCCACTCGAGGTCAAACGGAAGCAGCCGCATCGAGGCTACACGTTCGGAGTAGAGGTGGTAAAGGTATTTTTTGGCATTCATGCGCAGCAGATTCATCATCAGCAGATCGCATTGGTCCCAGTCCTGGGCCCGGTAGGCCTTGAGAAAGGATGCCCAGGCCTTGAGTTCGGCCTCGGTTTCCGCACCGATGCGGTTGTTCGGCGCCACCGGCCAGAAGATCGCAACCGCCTGGTCCTTGCCCTTGACCCGGACCAGGTCCAGCTCCTGCCAGCCGAATGCCGGCGCCAGCTTGCGCGCAGACTCGCTGACCACGGTGTCCACGCCATAGATCTTGGACAGGCCCTCGAGCCGCGAGCCGAGATTCACGGCGTCGCCGATGACGGTATAGCTCTTGCGGATGTTGGAGCCCATGTCGCCGACACACATGTTGCCGGTATTGACGCCGATGCCGATGCCGATCTCCGGTATGCCCTTGGCCCGGTGTTCCTCGTTGATGCCACGGACCGCGTTGGCCATTTCCATCGCCGACTTGACGGCCAGATGGGCGTGGTCCGCGGTTTCGACCGGCGCCCCCCAGAATGCCATCACGCAATCGCCCATGTATTTGTCGATGGTGCCGCGGTTGGCGCGGATGATGCCGGTCAGCCGGGTGAAGACGCCGTTGAGCAGCGCCTGCAATTGCAGCGGCTCCATCTGCTCGGACATCTTGGTGAAACCCCGCATGTCGCAGAACATCACCGTCATCTCGCGGTTCGTCGCCTCCATGCTGTAGCTGTCCGGGTCCTTGACCATCTCGTCGACGAGTTCGGGCGGCACATAGGTGCCGAACAACTGCGCCAGTTCCCGCTTTGAACGGCTTTCGACGAAATAGCCGTAACTCATGTTCAGCGCAAAGGCGGTCACGCCCATGACCAGGGCGCTGGCCAGCGGCAACACCAGCCCCGAACCCAGGTACAGCCACAGATTGAGTCCGGCCACGGCCGCCAGCACCAGCACGCTCAGGATCACGGCGCGCGTGGCCGTGACCAGCGGCAGCGCAAAGGCCAGGACCAGGCCGGACACCAGCAACACGACGACCTCGTATCCGACCGCATAGTCGGGCTTGACCAGCGTCTTGCCGTCGAGCAGGCCGGAGATGACGTTGGCATGCGCCTCGACGCCCGGATACACCTCGCTCACCGGGGTGACGCGCAGGTCCTGCAGGCCCGGCGCCGTCGTGCCGACCAGCACGATCTTGTCGCGCAAGGTCTCGGGTGGAATCGACTGGTCCAGCAAGCTGGCAGCAGACACATAACGGAATGATCCGCCCTTGGGGCCCCCGAAACCACGGAACGGGATCAGGGCCGACACCTGTTCATCGACCGGAATCGCCAGTGTCTTGCCGCCCAACTTGAGCTGGATGCTCTCAAGTCCCTGGTAGGTGCGCGCCAGCATCCGCTCCTTGGGAAATCCGGGCGCAACCGTGGGCAACCCCGCCAGCAGCCGGAACATCGCCAGCGACAAGGACTCGTAATACTTGCCCTGGTAGTCGGCGATCAGCGGCAGCGAACGGACCACGCCGTCGCTTTCGGGAATCGGGTTGAAGTGGCCGGCGATCGGCGCGGCCTTGGCGATGGTCGCAATGTTGGAGCCGTATCCGTCCCAGGTCGTGAACTTGATCGGCCGCCCCTGCAACGCCGACTTGTCCATGACCGGTTCGGGCAACACGCCCGAGGTATGGCCATCGCGATCACCGGTGAGGTAATAACCGAGCACCACGGCCCGCCCTTCGAGCGCCTTGGCGAACATCGCGTCGTAGTCCAGCGAAGCTTCGATCTGACGCAACCTGTCGACGAAGCCGGGCTGGTCACGCAACTCGCCCTGCGCCAGCTCGCGCAGGCGCTTCAGGCCCGAACTCTCATCGGGCTCGGCGAACACGATGTCGAAACCCAGCAGCGCGATCTTCTGACGGTTGAACAGTTCGTTCGTCAGCTCGGCCAGCCGATTGCGGCCCCAGGGCCACCGACCCACCTCGGCCAGGCTTTTCTCGTCGATGTCGACGATGACCACACGATCGTCGAGCGTGCGTGGCATGGTCGCACGCAAGCGGGAGTCGTAGATGATGTTGTCCAGCCGCTCCAGCACCCCGAGTCGCACCGCGCCCGCTGCATGCAGCAGCGCGAAGATCAGGGGAAGCAGCGTGACGACGATGCGGGGCCAGTGCTTGAGAAGTGCACCCATGGCGGAATCATCCAGCAGGCCAGTGCGCCGCCAAGGAGTTCGTCAAGCGGCCCGGCCCTCAACCCTGCACGAATTGCATCTGCGTCCCGGCCAGCTCGATCAGGTCGCCATTCTTGAGCGACACCGGATCGGTGCCGATGGGTGCGCCGTTCAGCGACGGGTTGCCGGCGCCTTCGACGTGGTGAACGACGTAGCCATGCTGGCGCTTGGTGATCGCGGCGACGGCCACACCCGGCTTGCCGATCGTGGTGACCACCTTGGTCAGTGGTACCTCGCGCCCGGCCGCGGCGCCGGACAGGACCTTGATCGAGGCCTGCGCAATGGAGCCTGCGGCAGCCGACGCCGACGGACGGGTTGCCGGGCTACCCGACACCGAAGCCGGTCCGGACACCGAAGCCGGTCCGCCAAAACCCGAAGACGGCGGCGCAGCCAGCCCGCCCGGACCCGACTTGACCATCATGGTCTTCTCGAATCCTTCGCCCGTCGCTTCTCCGACGAACTTGATCTTGTACTTGCCGACCTCGACCGTGTCGCCGTTGTGCAGCTGCTGCTTCTTGACGGCCTTGCCGTTGACATAGGTGCCGTTGGTGCTGTTGAGGTCTTCGATGAAGACGTCACTACCGGCCATCTGGAACACCGCATGTTCCCCGCTGATGGCCAGGTTGTCGATCACCACATCGTTGTACGGTCGACGGCCCAGGGTCGTCCGGTCCTTCGTGAGCTGGACCTCCTTGATGACGACACCATCGATCGATACGATCATTTTCGGCATGACCGACTCCTATTTCCAGGGCAGATTTTCATATTACACATGAGCTTACTATTTTCCCAACAGTCTGGAGATCAGGCCACGCTTCTCGGTCGCAGGCTCGGCCTGGACCAGCAGCACCGAGATGTTGTCTCGGCCGCCATGTTCGTTTGCGACCGCAATCAGGATGTCTGCCTTCTGGTCCATCGGCACGGGCCCCCCGAGGATACTGGCAATTTCGGCATCGTCAACCATGTCTGACAAACCGTCCGAGCACATCAGATAACAATCGCCGACTTCGACCGCGTGTTCGTTGATCTCCATCATGACCACGTCCTCGACACCCAATGCACGCGTGACCAGGTTCTTGATCGACGAGCCTGCGGCCTGTTCCTGCGTGATCAAGCCGGCGTCGATCTGCTCCTGCAACAGCGAATGATCCTTGGTGATCTGACTGAGCACGCCGCCACGCAGGCGGTAACACCGCGAGTCGCCGATATGCCCGAGGATCAAGGTGTTCTCGTGGAAGACGCCGACCACCAGGGTCGTGCCCATGCCCGAGTACTGGGGATTGGAGCCCGACGCATTGAAGATGGATCGATTGGCGTTGTCGACGCAGATCTCCAGGGCCCGGCGGATCTCCTTGACCTTGGCATGTTTGCCGGTTTCGCTGAGCCAGCGCGCCATCTCCGACTTGATGAAGGCCGTGGCCATGCCACTGGCGATCTCGCCGGCGTTGTAGCCGCCCATGCCATCGGCCAGCACGCCCACGCGGGATGGCTCGTCGATGGCGACGGCATCCTCGTTGTTGTCCCTGGCCCGGCCTGGATCCGTCCGCGAATGAAACGTGTAGTGGATCATGATGTCGGGTCAGATCTCGACATCCGGCACCGTCGGGCCCGCAGCAGGCCCGGGCTTGTCATCCCGTCGGGGCTGATGATGCACCGTCGTCTTCTCGAACCCGTCATCGGCAGGCCGCGGCGCCTGCGTGCGATGCACCACGGTCTTCGCGAAGGCTTCGCTCGACGCAGCCGCATGCGGCGACTGGTGCACCGCGGTCTTCTCGAATCGGTCGTCCGCGGGTTGGGCCGCCTGCGTGTGATGGACGGCCGTCTTCTCGAACGCGGCCGTGGCCGCAACCGCTGCGGTGGCCAGCACCGCCGTTTTTTCATGACCGCCCGTGGACGCCACGGACGGCATGCGCCCGGTCGCCGACATGGCCCCGCCCGACGCGCCGCCACCGTTGCCGCCCATTTCAGCCAGCACCGAACGCAGGTCGGCAGCAAACTGGTCACCGTCCTGGTAACGGGTCTCCGGCCGCTTGGCCATGGCCAGCGCGACCAGGTTGGCCAGGCTTTCAGGCAACTCGGAACGAATGGTGCGCAGGTCCGGCGCCTCTTCGTTGGCGATCTTGTACATCAGTTCGGCCATGGAGTCGCCGCGGAACGGCAGCACGCCGGTCAGCATCTGGAACAGCATCACGCCCAGTGAATACAGGTCGGAGCGGCCATCGACCTTCTTGCCGGCCAGTTGTTCCGGCGACATGAAACTCGGGGTGCCCAGCACCAGGCCTGTCTTGGTCTTGCTCGAGTCGGTGATACGCGCAATGCCGAAGTCGGTGACCTTCACCGTGTCGGAGTCGTGCTCGTACATGATGTTGGCCGGCTTGATGTCGCGGTGCACCACGTTCTGCTTGTGCGCGTACGCGAGCGCCTCCGCGACCCGCGCCACGATCGACAACACCCGCGGCACCGGCAGCAGATTGCCGTCCTTGCAGAAGTCCAGCAGGTCCTTGCCCTTGAGGAACTCCATCGCGATATAGGCCAGGTCGTGCTCCTCGCCCGCGTCGAAGATGGTGACGATGTTCTGGTGCTGCAGCCGGCCGGCCGTCTCGGCCTCGCGGAAGAAACGCTCCCGCGCATCGACCAGGTCGTCGCCCGAGAACTCCTGGGACAGGGCCATGGTCTTGATCGCGACGACGCGGCCGATCTTCGGATCCTTGCCCAGGTAGACCACGCCCATCGCACCCTTGCCCAGCTCCTTGTCGACCTGGTACCGGCCCAGCATGGGCTTCTCGACCGAGCCGCCGTCGAGCAGCATGGTTCCGCCGGGGTGGGATCCGCCGCCGCCGAGCATCACGGTCTCGGACAGGTTCTTGGCCCGGTTGAGCTTGGCCTGCAGATCCTTGTAGTCCTTGTCGTAGGTGGCCATGTGCTGGTAGACCGCCTCCGCCTTGTTGAACTGGCGCTTGCGCTCGAAGTCCAGCGCCAGGCTGTACAGGTTGCCCATCACCGCATCGCCGAACGGCACCCGGCGGAAACGGTCGAAGGCGGCGTCGAGCTGGCCCTGGCCCTGCAATGCCAGGCCCATCATGCGGTTGGTCTCGGCCGACTCCTCGTCCGATTTGAGCTTGCCCGCCTCGGTGACCAGGAAACGCTTGGTCGTCAGTGCCAGGTGGCCGATGGCCAGCAACATGGCGGGAAACACGAGCTTGATCCAGGTCGCGTTGCCCGACAACAGGCCGAACTCGGTTCCGAGCAAGCCCACGAACAACACCAGCGTCACGATGGCCGCGGTACCGGCCGACAGGCGCGGCAACACGGCGATGACATAGGCGGCCACCAGCAGGAACACGCCCAGCGTGGCCCATACACCCCAGCCGGGCTGGACGATGAAGTGTTCGCTCAGGATGCTCGAGGTGATGTGCGCAATGGTCTCGGCCGGCGACAGGCCGGCGCTGCCGGGCACCGGAAACTGCACACCCACGCCGGCGGCCGTGGCGCCGATGATGACGATCTTGTCTGCGTACTTGGCCGCGGGAATCTTGCCGTTGAGCACGTCGTAGAAGGAGTCGACCGCAAAAGCCGGCCGGCCGTCGCGGCCCTTGTAGAACTGCGGCAACATCAGCGCGCCTTCGTCCGTCTTGACGCGCAGGCGGCCGATCTGCACCGACTCGCCGGTATTGAGCGTGACGTCGGAGGGCCCCAGGTTCAGGCTCTTGGCCGCGGCCAGCAAGGCCATCGACGGAACGGCACTGCCGTAGTAGTCCACCAGCAGCGGCTCCAGGCGAACCGAGCCGTCGACGTCCTGGATCTGGTTGAGGTGAGCGACACCGGCCGCGGCCGCGCCGATCTGGTCGATCGGCACCTGGCCTGAAATCGCCGGGATCGCAAATCCGGGCTGCGCCGGTATGGCACTCCTGAGCATGAAATCCGGCAGCGGCTTGTCCGGATTGCCCTGCGGTTCGCCGAGGGCGAACACCGACGGCACCAGCACGTTGCCGGCATTGCGCATGCTGGCGGCCAGAACGGCGTCGGTGTCGAGCGCGAGCTCGGCTTCGGCGATCACCCGGGCCAGCGGCGCATTGGACGCATCCGCACCCGCCGGCAGCAGCGACTTCATCTGGCGGATGAAGCTCAATCCGCGATCGACCTGCGGCTCGATGAAGAAAACGGTCTCGACGATGGTCTTGGCCTTGGCCGCCGACAGCTGGTCGATCAGTCGGGCATGGATGTCGCGCGACCAGGGCCAACGACCGATGTTCGCGATGCTCTGGTCGTCGATGGCGATGATGGCGATGCGGTCGGACGGAACACGGGACGTGCTGGTGCTGCCGAAATCGTAGAACCGGCGCTCGAGCGTGCCGATCAGGTCGGTGACCTGGTTGAGCAGCAGGACCGCGACCACCACCGCAACCCCTGCAAACCAGTCGGCGCGCCAGAACTGAGCACTTTTAGAAGAAGATTTTGTTGCCACGTTCCAACCCACCCGGTTATTTGGTTCCCGCTAGCATGGCGCATGTGACCCGGAACCAGCCCGAGCGAGCCCACATCCCCCAATGAGAGTAGGCAACGTTAGCAGACCACGCCGGTGCAGACAAGAGACATGTTGACACACTCTTGTCGTTTTTTTGCACATTCGGCCGTGGCATTCGATAGCGGTCCTGACGGTGGCTGGCCGGGCCGGTGCCGACAAACCGGCAGGTTCAGACCGTCTCTTTTGCGCGTCCGCGCAACACCAGACCCGCCAGGTAGACCAGCAGGGCGCCGGCAATGCCCAGGCCGTAGTACCAGGTCTTGGTCTGCGGCAGCCAGTCGACCACGGCGGGATCGGTATGCGCCATCGTGCCCGCAATCCAGCCGAGCAACATGCCGCCAATGGTGATGATGATCGGGAAGCGATCCATCAGCTTGAGCACCATCTGGCTGCCCCAGATGATGATGGGCACGCTCACCAGCAGGCCGAAGATCACCAACGGCAGTTGATGCTGCTCGCCGGCGCCGGTCGCGGCCCCCGCGATCGCGATCACGTTGTCCACGCTCATCACCAGGTCGGCGATGATGACGGTCTTCACCGCCGCCCACAGGCGGTCGCTGCCTTCGATATTGGAGTGTTCATCCTCGTCCTGGGGCGCGAGCAGCTTGACGCCGATCCATATCAGCAACGCGGCTCCGACGAGTTTCAGGTAGGGCACCTGCAGCAGCGTCAGCGCAAATGCGATCAGCACCACGCGCAGGAAGATCGCGCCGGCGGTGCCCCACAAGATGCCCTTGGTTCGCTGCTCGGGCGGCAACTTGCGACAGGCCAGCGCGATGACGACGGCGTTGTCGCCCCCGAGCAGGATGTCGATCATGATGATCTGACCGACGGCAATCCAGAAATGGGCGGTGAGGAATTCTTCCACGATGGACCTTCAATGACTCAAAGGCCAGGTGGCTTTCCCGCACCACAACTGGCACGGCTCGGCCCCTGGCAAGCGGCGCAACGAGCGACCGAGGATGGTTTACTTCAGGACCGACTTCAGCAGCTTGCCCATCTCGGAAGGGTTGCGCGTGATCTTGAACCCGCATTCCTCCATGATCGCCAGCTTGGCATTGGCGGTGTCATCGCCGCCGGAGATCAGGGCACCCGCATGGCCCATGCGCTTGCCGGCCGGCGCGGTGACGCCGGCGATGAAACCGACCACCGGCTTCTTCATGTTGTCCTTGCACCAGCGCGCAGCCTCGGCTTCGTCGGGGCCGCCGATCTCGCCGATCATGATGACCGCATCGGTGTCCGGATCGTCATTGAAGGCTTTCATCACGTCGATGTGCTTGAGGCCGTTGATCGGGTCGCCGCCGATGCCCACGGCACTGGACTGGCCCAGGCCGATGTCGGTCAGCTGCGCCACCGCCTCGTAGGTCAGCGTGCCCGAGCGCGACACGACGCCGATGCGCCCCTTGCGATGGATATGGCCCGGCATGATGCCGATCTTGATTTCCTCGGGCGTGATCAGGCCGGGGCAGTTCGGACCCAGCAGCAAGGTGTTCTTGCCACCGGCCGCCACGCGCGCCTTCATCTTGTTGCGCACTTCGAGCATGTCGCGCACCGGAATGCCCTCGGTGATGCAGATCGCCAGGTCGAGGTCGGCCTCGACCGCCTCCCAGATGGCGGCGGCCGCACCGGCGGGCGGCACATAGATGACCGACACCGTGGCACCGGTCTGGGCCGCGGCATCCTTGACGGAGCCGAAGATCGGAATACCGAAGACCGACTCGCCGGCCTTCTTCGGATGCACGCCGGCGACGAAACAGTTCTTGCCGTTCGCGTATTCCTGGCACTTCTCGGTATGGAACTGACCGGTCTTGCCGGTGATGCCCTGCGTGATGACCTTGGTGTCTTTGTTGATCAGAATGCTCACTTGAACTCCTTGACCTGCGGTCGCTCGGTTGCCGGCGTATCGCCGGCTGTCGTGCGCCCGGGTCTCTCGTTGGTTGACCGGTTTAGGGAATTACTTGACCGCGGCGACGACTTTTTCGGCCGCCTCGGCCATGGTGTCCGCACTGATGATCGGCAGCCCGGACTCGGCCAGCATCTTCTTGCCGAGTTCTTCGTTCGTGCCCTTCATGCGCACCACCAGCGGCACGCTGAGATTGGTCGCGCGACAGGCGGTGATGACACCGGTGGCGATCGTGTCGCACTTCATGATGCCGCCGAAGATGTTGACCAGGATCGCCTTGACCTTGTCGTTCTTGAGCATGATCTTGAAGGCCTCGGTGACCTTCTCGGGGGTGGCACCACCGCCCACGTCCAGGAAGTTGGCCGGCTCGGCGCCGTACAGCTTGATCGTATCCATGGTCGCCATCGCCAGGCCGGCGCCGTTGACCAGGCAGCCGATCGTGCCGTCCAGGCTGATGTAGGCCAGGTCGAACTTGCTGGCCTCGACCTCGGCCGGGTCTTCCTCGTCCAGGTCGCGGTAGGCCACGATCTCGGGTTGACGGAACAAGGCGTTGGAGTCGAAGTTGAACTTGGCGTCGAGCGCCTTGATGCCGCCGCCGCCTTCGAGGATCAGCGGATTGATCTCGACCAGCGAGGCGTCGGTGTCCATGTAGCACTGGTAGAGCTTCTGGAGCACGTCGACACATTGTGCGACGGAGCCTTCCGGAACCCCGATGCCATTGGCCAGTTCGGTCGCCTGCGCGTCGGTCAGGCCGGTGGCGGGGTCGACGAACACCTTGAGGATCTTTTCGGGTGTTGCATGGGCCACCTCCTCGATGTCCATGCCGCCTTCGGACGAGGCCATCAGGGCGACGCGCTGCGTCGCCCGGTCGGTCACGACCGAGACGTAATATTCCTTCTTGATGTCGGCGCCGTCTTCGATCAGCAGGCGGCGGACCTTCTGGCCCTCGGGGCCGGTCTGGTGCGTGACCAGCTGCATGCCCAGGATCTCGCCGGCCAGTGTCTTGACTTCATCGATGGAGCGCGCCAGCTTGACGCCACCCCCCTTGCCGCGGCCACCCGCGTGGATCTGGGCCTTGACCACCCACACCGGGCCACCGAGCTTTTGTGCCGCCTCGACCGCCTCCTGAACCGTGAATGCCGCAATGCCGCGCGGCACTGGCACACCGAATTTGCGCAAGATTTCCTTGCCTTGGTACTCGTGAATCTTCATGAGGTTTCTCTCGGGATAGGAACAAACCCACGGCGCTGGCAGACCCGTCCGGTTGCCAGCCCATAGTGGACACCGAAGCCGTCAAATGTATCATGGTGCAATGCCGCAACTGCTGCGAGAACTACGTAGCCGGATCACGGCACGTACAGCCAAAAACGAAAGGGGCCGGCCATGGCGACAGTATTCATTGACGGCGAAGCCGGTACCACGGGACTGCAGATCCGTGAACGCCTGCAGGGGATGCAGGGTGTCGAGATGGTCAGCATCGCTCCCGAGTTGCGCAAGGACCCGGAAGCCAAACGCGCGCTGATGGCGCAGGTCGATCTGGTCATCCTGTGCCTGCACGACGATGCGGCGCGCGAGTCGGTGGCCATGATCGATGACATCGCCAAGACCTCCGGCAGGCCCGGAGCACGCATCATCGACGCGTCCACGGCGCACCGCACGGCGCCGGACTGGGTGTTCGGCTTCCCGGAACTGGCCGCCGGCCAGCGCGAGGCGGTGGCCAAGGCCCGTCGCGTCAGCAACCCCGGCTGTTATGCCACCGGTGCGATCGCGCTGATTCGCCCGCTGATCGACGCCGGTCTGTTGCCGGCGGACTACCCGTTGTGCCTGCCGTCGGTGAGCGGGTATTCCGGCGGCGGCCGCACCATGATCGAGGCCTACGAGGCCGGCAGTGCGCCCGCCTACGAGTTGTACGGCCTGGGCCTCAAGCACAAGCACGTGCCCGAGATCATGCGCCATACCGGTTTGCAGCGTCGCCCGCTGTTCGTGCCGTCGGTCGGCAACTTCCGCCAGGGCATGCTGGTGCAAATGCCGCTGCACCTGGACACGCTGCCGGGCAAGCCGTCGGCGCGCGACCTGCACGATGCGCTGGCCCGGCACTATGCCGGCAGCGAATGGGTCACGGTCGAAACGGCCACCGATGACGGCAAGCTCGACGCCTTGGCGCTGGTGGACACCAACAAGATGGAACTGCGCGTGTTTGCCAATGACGCCGGCAAGGACGGTTTCGCCCATGCGGTGCTGATCGCGCGCCTGGACAACCTGGGCAAGGGCGCCAGCGGCGCGGCGGTGCAGAACCTCAAGCTGATGCTCGGCCTGTAGCCGCCGGCAAGCCGCGCACCAGGCGCCGGCAGGCGCCGGCTTGGGAAGAATCGTGTCGCCGCGTCAGACGCCCGACGCGTCGGATGTCTCGTCGAACAATTCGTCAGCGCCGGACACCACGCGGCGTATCGTGTCGCCGGCGAACCCGCGCGAGGCCAGGAAACGCATCTGGCGTGCCCGTTGTGCGGCGTCCAGCGCCTCGGGCATCTCATCGTCGCCACCGCGCGAGCCGAACTTCTTGCGCCAGACCTGGCGCGCCCGCGCAAGCTCGGTCGCCTGCAACGCGGCCAGTGCCGCAGCCGCCGCGTCGCCGGCAACCCCCTTGTGCTGCAGTTCCCGCCGGATGCGGGCCACGCCCAGCTTGCCGGCACGCTGGTGCACGACCGAGTCGACGACACGTTGCGCGTCGATGAATCCCTTGGCCTGCAATTCGTCCAGCACCTTGCCCAGCTGCCCGGGCTCGACCTCGTGCCGGCGCAACTTGCGCTCGAGCTCGGTGCGGGAGTGCTCACGCGTGGAGAGCAGGCGCAAGGCGCGGCCCTTGAGCGAGGGCGGGGGCAGCGGCATCGTCGTCAGACCGGGGCGTCCGCCTTCTTGCCCTTGGCAGGCTTGGCGCCACCACCGTCGACACGCTCGGGCAGCAGCGGGATGCCCAGCGACTCGCGCACCTTGTTCTCGATCTCGCGCGCCAGCTCCGGGTTCTCGCGCAGGAACTCGCGTGCGTTGTCGCGCCCCTGGCCGATCTTCTCGCCGTTGTAGGCATACCAGGCGCCGGACTTGTCCAGGATCTGGGCATTCACGCCCATGTCGATGATCTCGCCATGGCGGCTGATGCCTTCGCCGAACAGGATGTCGAACTCGGCGGTCTTGAACGGCGGCGCGACCTTGTTCTTGACGATCTTGACCTTGGTCTCGTTGCCGATCGACTCGTCGCCCTTCTTGATCGTGCCGGTGCGGCGGATGTCCAGGCGCACCGAGGCGTAGAACTTGAGCGCATTGCCGCCGGTGGTGGTCTCGGGGCTGCCGAACATGACGCCGATCTTCATCCGGATCTGGTTGATGAAGATGACCATGCAGTTGGTTTTCTTGATATGCGCGGTCAGCTTGCGCAGCGCCTGGCTCATCAGCCGCGCCTGCAGGCCGGGCAGGGAGTCGCCCATCTCGCCTTCGAGCTCGGCCTTGGGCGTGAGCGCAGCCACCGAGTCGACGACGATCAGGTCGACCGCACCCGAACGCACCAGCGAGTCGACGATCTCGAGCGCCTGCTCTCCGGTGTCGGGTTGGCTGATCAGCAGCTCCTGCAGGTTGACGCCGAGTTTCTGTGCGTACTGGATGTCGAGTGCGTGTTCGGCGTCGACGAAGGCGCACTGGCCGCCGGTCTTCTGCATCTCGGCGATGGCCTGCAGCGTGAGCGTGGTCTTGCCGGACGATTCCGGGCCGTAGATCTCGATGACCCGGCCGCGCGGCAGGCCGCCGACGCCCAGCGCGATGTCCAGCCCCAGCGATCCGGTCGAGACGACCTGGATGTCCTCGATGACCTCTCCTTCACCGAGGCGCATGATGGTTCCCTTGCCGAACTGCTTTTCGATCTGGGCCAGCGCCACTTGCAAGGCCTTGGCTTTTTCGCTGTTGGCGGGGGAGAGGTTCTTGACAGGGGCGTCCATGGGAATTCCTTTTTAAAACAAGGGCTTGGAAAGAGTTTGCATCTGGTGTTAACAACAGGCTGGATGCTTGAACAGTAGTTTAGATCAGTTTGTTGGATATCGAGAACAGTTTTTTTAGTCAATTTGATTTACGATTTGCCACATGCAGGCAACGCTCCGCTCCGCCGTCTGGCGCCAGGCCCACCTGGGTCGTCTGACCGAACTGGCCCGCCTGCGCTTCGACACCCGCGTGCTCGCCCTGATGGCCCGCAACGCCGAACTGGCGCTGTCCTTGTCGCATCTTGCGGCACGCGGCAAGCTAGGCGCATCCCACATTCAGATTACGCGCCACCTCGCCGAAGACGGCAGCGGGCTGACCGAACTCGCGCGCCTGGCCGGCATCACCAAGCAGGCCATGGGCAAGCTGGTGGACCAATGTGCGGCCTGGGGCCTGGTCGAACGCCAGCCCGACCCACGCGACGCACGGGGAATCCGTATCGTCTTCACCGACAACGGACGGCAATGGCTGGATGCCTATCGGCAGGCGGTCGCGCAGGCCGAGGCCGAATTCCGGCTGGCGGTCGGCCCGGAGGTCGCCACCGTGGTATTGCTGGGCCTGGAGGCCTATGTCGCCTGACGGCCGGCATGGGCCAGCCGCCCGGGGCCACATCGCCGCGGCGCCTAGAATCGATTGCGACCCGGCATCGACCGACAACAGACAGCGGCCCGAACCGCAGGAGGAGACATCCATGCGCATCCTGATTGCCGAAGACGATGGCGTATTGGCCGACGGCCTGCTGCGCGCCTTGCGCGGCACCGGCGCCGCCGTCGACCATGTGGCCACCGGCAGCGAGGCCGACGCCGCGCTGATGACCAACAAGGAATTCGACCTGCTGATCCTGGACCTGGGCTTGCCGAAGATGCATGGCCTGGAAGTGCTGCGCAAGCTGCGTGCCCGCGGCTCGACCGTTCCGGTGCTGATCCTGACCGCCGCGGACAGCATCGAGGAACGGGTCAAGGGCCTGGACTACGGCGCCGACGACTACATGGCCAAGCCGTTCAGCCTGCAGGAACTCGAAGCACGGGTCCGTGCGCTGCTGCGCCGGCGCATGGGCGGTGCCAGCGACAACATCCGCCACGGCCCGCTGGTCTACGACCAGGCCGGCCGGGTGGCGACCATCGACGGCCAGATGGTCGACCTGTCGGCGCGCGAACTCGGCCTGCTCGAGGTGCTGCTGCAACGTGCCGGGCGCATGGTCAGCAAGGACCAGCTGGTCGAGCATCTCTGTGAATGGGGCGACGAGGTCAGCAACAACGCGATCGAGGTCTACGTGCACCGGCTGCGCAAGAAGATCGAGAAGGGCCCGATCCGCATCGCCACGGTGCGCGGCCTGGGTTATTGCCTCAAGCTGCTGCCCGGCGAGCCGGCCGCAACCACCGCCACGCGCCAACCCACGGCAACGTGAAACTGTTCCAGCGCGAGCAGCGTTCGCTGTTCGGCGAAATCCTGGACTGGATGCTGACGCCGCTGCTGCTGCTGTGGCCGATCAGCCTGGTGCTGACCTGGTTCGTCGCGCAAAGCGCGGCCGGCAAACCCTTTGACCAGGCACTGGAGATCAATGTCGGCGAACTCGCAGCCCTGGTCCAGACCCGCGACGGGCAGCTGCGTTTCGACATGCCGATGCCGGCGCGCAAGCTGCTGCGCGCCAGCGAATCGGACACCATCTACTACCAGGTCATCGGCGCCCGCGGCGAATTGCTCAGCGGCGAGCGCAACCTGCCGCTGCCGCCACCGGACGAATCGCCGTTCTTCGGCCAGGTGCGGCTGCGCGACGACGATTACCAGGGCGACGGGCTGCGCGTGGCCTACAAGTGGCTCGAAGTCGACCTGCCGATGGGCCGGCCGGTGCTGGTGCAGGTGGCCGAGACACTGGACAAGCGCGCCGTGCTGGCCACCGAGATCGTCAAGGGCGTGATGCTGCAGCAATTCATCATCCTGCCCCTGGCCGTGCTGCTGGTCTGGCTGGGCCTGGCCTACGCCATCAAGCCGCTGAACAAGCTCGAGGAACGCATCCGCGCACGCAAGCCGGACGACCTCAGCCCGCTGGACGACCGGTCGGTACCGCAGGAGGTCGCGCCGCTGGTGTCGTCGGTCAACGACCTGCTGCAGCGCCTGACCAAGTCGATCGAACACCAGAAGCGTTTCCTGGCCGACGCCGCGCACCAGCTCAAGACGCCGCTGGCCGGCCTGCGCATGCAGGCCGACCTGGCGCAACGCGAAGGCGTGAGTGCCGAGGAGTTCAAGCTCTCGCTGCGCCAGATCGGCAACGCCAGCGTACGCGCCACGCATACCGTCAACCAGCTGCTCGCGCTGGCGCGCGCCGAGGGCAGCAGCACGGCCATGGCGCGCCAGCCCTGCGACCTGGCCGAACTGACGGTGGCTGCGGTGCAGGACTGCCTGACCCGCGCCAACGACAAGGCCATCGACCTGGGTTACGAAGGCGAACCCCCGGGCGCCAAGGGCGTCGTGGTCGACGGCAATGCCACCTTGTTGTCCGAACTGATCCGCAACCTGCTGGACAACGCCATCCACTACACGCCCTCGAGCCCGGACCATCCCGGCGTGGTGACGGCCCGGGTGCTGGCCGACCCGTTCGGCAAGGTGCTGCTGTTGCAGGTCGAGGATTCCGGGCCCGGCATTGCGCCGGCCGAACGCGAGATGGTGTTCAAGCCGTTCTACCGCGTGCTCGGCAGCGGTGTCGACGGCTCCGGCCTGGGCCTGCCGATCGTGCTCGAGATTGCCCAGTTGCACCGCGCCACGGTCAGCATCGAGGACACCGACAGTCGCCTCGATCCGCCCGGCTGCCGCTTCGTGGTGCGATTCGACACCTCGGTCGGCTCGGGCGAGGGCCACGACAGCGGGTAAGGCTTCGGTAAGACCCCGGTCGTATCCTGACGGGCGGGCCGGCATGCGGTGCGATGGGCCACATCGACGTGCGCCCGGGCCGCAGGAACGAACAACGAGCGAGGAGGCGACATGATCCGGACCCGGGGCCAGCAACGGCTGATCGCGCTGTTCTTTGCAGCACTGATGGCACTGAACTATCCGCTGCTCTCGTTGTGGAGCCCGCATGCCACGGTATTCGGCCTGCCGCTGTTCCCCACCGCGCTGTTCGGACTGTGGGCGGCCCTGATCGCGACCATGGCCTGGCTGCTGGAACACGCGGGCGACTGACAGCCACCGCCTGCAGGCATACGCCATGTTGTCAGCCCCTTTGGTCGTCGGCGCTTCCTTCGCCTACCTGCTGCTGCTGTTCGCGGTGGCCAGCCTGGGCGACCGGCGCGCCGCGCAGGGGCGCTCGCTGATCGGCAATGCCTGGGTCTACGCCTTGTCGATGGCGGTGTATTGCACTGCCTGGACGTATTTCGGCAGCGTCGGGCGCGCGGCCAGCGCCGGCATCTGGTTTCTGCCGATCTACCTGGGGCCGACGCTGGCAATGGTGCTGGCCTGGCTGGTGGTGCGCAAGATGCTGCGCATCGCCAAGAGCTACCGCATCACCTCGATCGCCGACTTCATCGGCAGCCGCTACGGCAAGAGCCCGCTGCTGGCGGGGCTGGTCACGCTGATCACGGTGGTGGGCATCATTCCCTACATCGCACTGCAGCTCAAGGCCGTGTCGGTCGGGTATGCGGTCATGACCACTCCGCTGGGCCAGCCCATGGCCGAACAAGGCGCGTGGTGGGACGACAGCACGCTGTACTTCGCGCTGGCGCTGGCCGGCTTCACCGTGGTGTTCGGCGCGCGCCGGCTCGACACCTCGGAGCGCCACGAGGGCATGGTGGCGGCCATCGCGTTCGAATCGCTGGTCAAGCTGCTGGCCTTCCTGGCGGTCGGCGTGTTCGTCACCTACGGCCTGTTCGACGGCATGGCCGACATCTTCGCGCGCGCCAGTGCGGTGCCCGAACTGGCCAGGCTGCTGGTGATCGAGCCACCGTTCGCCTACGGCCAGTGGTTCTCCCTCACGCTGCTGGCGATGCTGTCGGTGGTGCTGCTGCCGCGCCAGTTCCAGATCATGGTGGTGGAGAACGTCAACGAGTCGCACCTGCGCCGCGCGGCCTGGGTATTCCCGGCCTACCTGCTGCTGATCAACCTGTTCGTGTTGCCGGTGGCACTCGGTGGCCTGTTGCTGTTCGGCTCGGGCACCATGGACCCGGAGGCGTTCATCCTGTCGCTGCCGCTGGCACACGGCCAATCGGCACTCGCATTGCTGGTGTTCGTTGGCGGCCTGTCGGCCGCCACCGGCATGGTGATCGTCGAGACCATCGCCGTCTCCAGCATGGTGTGCAACGACCTCGTCATGCCCTTGCTGCTGCGCACCCGCCGGTTCGGCACACGTGCCGCCGGCAACCTGACCGGACTGCTGCTGGGCATCCGGCGCGGCGCGATCTTCGTGGTCATGCTGCTGGGCTACAGCTATTTCCACCTGGCCGGCGAGGCCTACGCACTGGTCAGCATCGGCCTGATCAGCTTCGCGGCGGTCGCGCAATTCGCCCCGTCGCTGTTCGGCGGCATGTATTGGCGCGGCGGTACCCGGCTCGGTGCGATGGCCGGGCTGATGCTGGGATTCGCGTTGTGGGCCTACACCCTGATGCTGCCGTCGATCGCCAAGTCCGGCTGGTGGTCGACGGACTTCCTGCAATATGGCCCCTGGGGCATCGCCTGGCTCAAGCCCGAGCAGTTGCTGGGCCTGGACGGCATGGACAACCTGACCCATTCGTTGTTCTGGAGCCTGACGGTGAACCTCGCCGCCTATGTCGGCCTGTCGTTGTGGCGCGGCCCGGCGCCGGCCGAGGCCAGCCAGGCGCTGCTGTTCGTCGAGGTATTCAAGCGCAACCGCAATCGCGAACCGGTGTTCTGGCGCGGCCGGGCACGGGTGCAGGACCTGGTCGAACTGGCTGCGCGATTCCTCGGCCCGGCGCGCACCCAGGCCTTGTTCGCCGACTATGCCCGGCGCACCGGCGCACAACGCATCGAGCAGATCGTGGCGGACGCGCAACTCGTGCGCCATGTCGAAATCGCACTGGCCGGCGCCATCGGCAGCGCGTCGGCACGGGTCATGGTCGCCTCGGTCGCGGACGAGGACGCCCTGGTGCTCGAAGATGTGATGCAGATCCTGGACGAGGCCAGCCAGCTGCGTGCGCATTCGATCGAGCTCGAACAGAAGTCGGCCTCGCTCGAGCGCGCGACCTCGGAACTGCGCGCGGCCAACGCCCAGCTCAAGAGCCTGGACCGGCTCAAGGACGACTTCATGTCCTCGGTCACCCACGAGTTGCGCACGCCGCTGACATCGATCCGCGCACTGGCGGAGCTGATGGCCGACGACCCGGACATGCCGCTGGCCCAGCGCCAGCAGTTCGTCGGCATCATCGTTACCGAGACCGAACGCCTGAGCCGGCTCGTGAACCAGGTGCTGGACCTGGCCAAGATCGAGTCCGGTCACGCGCAGTGGCACAACACCGATGTCGACCTGACGCAACTGCTCGAGCAAGCGGTCCAGACCACGGCCGAGGTGTTCCACGAACGCGGGGCCCGCGTCGAGCTGTCCGTGCCGGACCATCCGGTGGTGCTGCGCGCCGATCCGGACCGGCTGACCCAGGTGGTGCTCAATCTGCTGACCAACGCCTCCAAATACGTGCCCGAGCGGACCGGCCGGGTGCAGGTCACGCTGACGACGAACCGCGAGGGCGCACGGGTCCGCGTGCATGACAACGGCCCCGGTATCGCGCCGTCCCAGCGAACCTTGATCTTCGAGCGTTTTCACCAGATCCAGGACGACGGCTTCCGCCCGCAGGGCACCGGCCTGGGGCTGCCGATCAGCCGCCAGATCGTCGAACACTTCGGCGGCCGCATCTGGGTCGATGCCGACGCCGGCCCCGGGGCCTGCTTGGTATTCGAACTGCCGTGGAATACGATGGCATCGGGCGATCCGGCTTCGTTGCCTGCAAGCGCCGCGCCACCCGGACACACCAATCCCGAACCGCAATGAGGCATGTCGCCATGGCACACAAGATCCTGATCGTCGACGACGAACCCAACATCCTGATCTCGCTCGAATACCTGATGCAACGCGAAGGCTTCGACGTCGCCGTCGCGCGCGACGGCCTGCAGGCGATTGCGGCCATCGAAGCCGATCCGCCGGACCTCGTCCTGCTCGACGTCATGATGCCCGGCAAGACCGGGCTGGAGGTCTGCCAGCACGTACGGTCGCAGGATAGCCTGAGCGACGTGCGCATCGTCATGCTGACCGCCAAGGGCCGCGAGACCGACGTGGCCAAGGGCCTGGCGCTCGGCGCCAATGCCTACGTCACCAAGCCTTTCTCGACGCGCGATCTCGTGGCCCAGGTGCGCGACCTGCTGGAGGGCAAGGCGACATGAAACCGCCTGTCGCGCCGCGATCCCCGGTTGCCATCCGTCGCACACAGGCCCGCCCATGCCGCTGAAGGCGCGCCGCTGGCTCGCGCTGCTGGCACCGGCACTGGTGCTGGGTGCCTGGAGCGTCTTGCTGGCGGTCGTCGCCTGGTCGGCGCTGCCCGATGACGCGCGCGTCGCGGTCGCGCCGGCGCTCGAGACACTGATCGCGCTGGCCGTGCTGGCCTGGCTGATCGCGAGTGCCTTGCTGGCGCGCGGGACGCAGCAGCTGTTTCGCGACCACGTGGAGGCGCCGGCGCGGCTGCAGGACCATGTACGCATCCGCATCGGTGGCCAGACGCGCGAGCCGCTTCCGCGCGAAGGTGGCGCCGAGGTCCGCGCACTCGCCGGCGTCATCGACACGTTGTCGAGTCAACGCGACCAGTTGCGGGACGACATGGCGCAGCAGGTGCGCGAGGCCAGTCGCAGTGTCGAGCAGGAACGCCGGCGCCTGGCCGCCCTGATGGCCGAGTTGCAGCAAAGCGTGGTGGTCTGCAACCTGGACGGGCGCATCCTGCTGTACAACAACCGCGCCCGGCTGCAGTACCAGGCGCTGGCGCCGCAGCCGGCCCTGGCCGACGGTGCGGGTGCCATCGGGCTCGGCCGCTCGATCTATGCCGTGTTCGATCCCAAGCTGGTGGCCCACGCGCTGGACACCATTCGCCGCCGACTCGACCGCGGCGCCGCGAATGCATCGGCGCAGTTTGTCACCACCACCCGCTCCGGGCAACTGCTGCGGGTGCAGGTGGCCGCGGTGCGCGACGAACCGGCAACCGGCGACGACGCGGCGCCACTCAGCGGCTTCGTGCTGCTGCTCGAGAACCTGACGCGCGACTTCGAACAACAGTCGCTGCGCGACCAGCTGCTGCACGCGATGACCGAGGGCAGCCGCAGTTCGCTGGCCAACCTGCAGGCGGCACTGGAAATGCTCGAATATCCCGACCTGGAAACACCGATGCGCGAACGTTTCCTGGCCGTGGTGCGCGAAGAGTCCACGGCCATGAGCGAACGCGTGCAGCAGCTGGCGCAGACGGCGTCGAAGAACCTCAAGACACGCTGGCCGATGGAGGACATGCTGGCCGCCGACCTGGTCGCCGTGGTGGTGCGGCGCATCCATGCCATCGAGGGGCTGCAGGTGTCGAACGCGCCGGTCGACCCCGACCTGTGGCTGCGCGTCGAGAGTTTCTCGCTGATGCAGGCCCTGACCTATCTCGCCGAGCGACTGGCCCAGGAATTCGCCGTACGCCGGTACACGGTGCGCCTGGCGGCCGAGGGGCCGCACGCGCAACTCGACCTGGTCTGGCAGGGGACTGCGATGAGCACCGAGACGGTGATGGCCTGGGAACTGGACCCGATCCGCATCGGTGGCGAATCGACGCCGCTGACGGTGCGCGACGTGGTGGACCGCCATGGCGGCGCATTCTGGTTCGAACGCAACCGCGCACGCCACGAGGCCTGGTTCCGCATCCTGCTGCCGCTGGGAGGGGCGAGCGCCCGCGACGCGCGGCGGGCAGCGGCGGTACCGGCACTCTCGCCCGAGGACAACCGGCCGACCTTCTACGACTTCGACCTGTTCAAGGCCTCGGACATGGCGCGCGACCTGCAGGACCGCCGGCTCGACGACCTGTCCTATACCGTGTTCGACACCGAGACCACCGGCCTCGACCCGTCCAAGGGTGACGAGATCATCCAGATCGGCGCCACGCGCATCGTCAACGGCAAACTGCTGCACCACGAAGGGTTCGAGCAGCTGGTCGATCCCGGGCGCACGGTGCCGGTGGCCTCGACCCGGATCCACGGCATCACGCCCGACATGCTGCACGGACAACCCGACATCCGCACCGTGCTGGGCGCCTTCCATGCCTATGCCCAGGACACCGTTCTGGTGGCGCACAACGCGGCCTTCGACATGCGTTTCCTGCAGCTCAAGGAGGCCTCCAGCGGCGTGGCGTTCGACCAGCCGGTTCTGGACACCTTGCTGCTGTCCGACCTGGTCCATCCCCAGCAGGAGTCGCACGGACTCGAGGCACTGGCGCAACGCCTGGGTGTTCAGGTCGTCGGCCGGCACACCGCGTTGGCCGACGCCATCGTCACGGCCGAGGTGTTTCTCAAGCTGGTGCCGTTGCTGGCGGACAAGGGCATCCATACGCTGGGCCAGGCACGGGAAGCAGCGCAGAAAAGCCGCTTCGCGCGGGTGCAGTACTGAACCACGCGGCGCCCGCGCGGCCGGCGCGGTCCGTCACGGGCAGGAACGCAGCGACCGTCCCGCCAGCACCGGCTGCAACGCGTCGAGCCGGGCGCGCACGGCATCATCGACCGGCGTGATGCGCAGCATGCTGGCGCGTGACTCGGCCGCTTCCTGCACCACCTGGGCGGTGCGCACGCCGCGCGTGACCAGTGCCGCCAGCTCGGTGGCTGCGCGCTCCTCGGACTCGAAGGTCCCCAGCGACAGGCCTGGCGCCAGCGCGGGACTGGACACCGCATCGGCACGCACGCCCAGCGCCGCGAGTTCGGCGCGCTTGCGGGCCAGGGCCGGGGCATCGGGATATTTGCCCATGTAGACAATCCAGCGCGGGGGCACCAGCACCTCGTTCAACGACCAGCTGCCCGCAGGCAACACGGTCTGCGCGGCCTGGCGCAGTGCGGTGGCCTGGGTGTCGTCGAACAGGCCGGCCTGCAGGCAGGACGCCGTCGCTTCGGGCGGCAACACGCGGGCCTGCGCCTCGGCCGGCCGCGACGCGCCGGTGGACACGATGATCAGTGCCTCGGGCCGGATCTGCTGTTTCAGGCGCTGCGGTTCGGCCTGGCGCAGCGGCCCGAAACCATAGGCGCGCAACATGTCGTGTGACCATGCGTAATAACCCGCATTGAGCAGGACCAGCAGCAGAACGAGCAGGCGCAGCACCATCGCGCCTCAGTGCTCGCCATGGCGCGCCGCCACCGGACGCACGCTGACTTCGGCACTGTTCACGAGCTTCATACCGGCGGAAGTATGCACCAGCAAGGCGCCGCGGCCGTCGACTCCGGCGGCGGTTCCGGTGACGCCATCGCTCAGTTGTACGCTGCGCGCGCGCAACACGTCGCGCCGGTCGAATTCGGCGTGAAACGCCGCGAACCCCTGGGCCTCGAACAGGCGCAAGGCCTGCACCAACGGCGGGGCCACGCGCGCCAGCACCGCGGGCGCGTCGAGTTCGGGCAGCAGTTCCTGCAGGCAGGCAGGCGCGGTGGACAAACCGGCCGGGTCGCGCGGCGCGATGTTGATGCCGACACCGACCACGACGAAGCGGCCGCCGTCGGCGCCGGTGGACGTGGCGGCGGTCTCGATCAGGATGCCGGCCAGCTTGCGATCCTGCAACCAGAGGTCGTTCGGCCATTTCAGCCCCAGCGCCGGATGCAGCGCCCGCGCGACGCTGACACCGACGGCCAACGACAGGCCGGACCAGTCGGCCGGCGCCAAGGGCATGCCGACGGAGAAGGTCAGGGATGGCAAGAGTCCAGGTGTGGCCGACCGGCCTTCCGCAGGGGCAGCCGCATGGCTGAGCCAACTGCGCCCGAGCCGGCCCCGGCCCGCTGTCTGCTGCTCGGCCACCAGCAACGTGGGCACGAGGCGTGCGGCTCGCGCGCGCCGCATCAGTTCGGTATTGGTGGAGTCCACGCTGGGCACCACCTCGACGGCGCACGCGGGCAGGCTTGCCCGCAATGCCTGCTCCAGCTCCGTGACGGGCCAGTCCAGGACCATCGCCGGCACGGCCTTCTTGCCGCGGAGGTTCAACGCCCGCGCCGCTTGGGCGCGAGCAGGGTTCCCCGGCAGCTCTTGGAGCCGCACCAGCAAGGGTATTCGGCCTTGAGCTTCTTGGTATAGGGCTCGTCGATGATCAGCCCGTAGTCGTAGTTGAGCTCTTCGCCGGCCGCGATGTTGCGCAGCGCCTTGATGAACACCCGGCCGCCTTCTTCGTCGGCCTCGCAATTGGGATCACACGAATGGTTGATCCAGCGCGACGAGTTTCCGTCCACCTTGGCGTCGATGACCCGCTTTTCATCGACATGGAAATAGAACGTGTGGTTCGGGTCCTTCGGGTCGTGGGGATGGCGTCGCTGCGCCTCCTTCCACGAGATGATCTCGCCCACATATTCGATGATGGTCTCCCCCTCGGGAATCGGCTGCACGGCGAAGACACCCTTACCATGCACGCCGGAGCGGCGGGTCTTGATGCGGCGCTGCTTGGCCGACGACTCTTTGGGGGATTTGGCGGGCACGGCTGAAAATTTGGTAATGTGAACTCGTATGGGCGCGCGCATGTGCGCGCACGTATGTGTGTGCGCGTGTGCGCACGCGAGACATTGGATTGTAGTCAGATGAAAACCCTAGTCATTGCCGAGAAACCGTCCGTCGCCCAGGACATCGTGCGGGCACTCACGCCCGTGGCGGGCAAGTTCGACAAACACGAGGATCACTTCGAGAACGAGAAATACGTGGTGTCCAGCGCCGTTGGCCACCTGGTCGAGATCCAGGCGCCGGAGGAGTTCGACATCAAGCGCGGCAAGTGGAGTTTTGCGAACCTGCCGGTGATTCCGCCGCATTTCGACATCAAGCCGATGGACAAGACCAAGAGCCGGCTCAACGCCATCGTCCGGCTCGCCAAGCGCAAGGACGTGGGCGCCTTCATCAATGCCTGCGATGCCGGGCGCGAGGGTGAACTCATCTTCCGGCTGATCCAGCAATACAGCAAGGTCAAGCATCCGGTGCGTCGCCTGTGGCTGCAGTCAATGACGCCGCAGGCCATCCGCGACGGCTTTGCCGAACTGCGCAGCGACGAGCAGATGCTGCCCCTGGCCGACGCCGCACGTTGCCGCTCCGAGGCCGACTGGCTGGTGGGCATCAACGGCACGCGCGCGATGACGGCGTTCAACTCGCGCGACGGCGGTTTCTTCCTGACTACGGTCGGACGGGTGCAGACGCCGACGCTGTCGGTGGTGGTCGAGCGCGAGGAAAAAATTCGCAAGTTCGTCAGCCGCGACTACTGGGAGATCCACGCCAGCTTCCAGGCGCAGGCCGGCCTGTACGACGCCAAGTGGTTCGACCCCAAGTGGAAGAAGGCCGCGGCCAACCTGGCAGCCGGCAATGTCGACGAAGCCGACCCGGAACTCAAGGCCGACCGGCTCTGGACGCAGGCCGAGGCCCAGGCCATCGCCGACGCGGTGCGTGGCAAGAAGGCCACCGTCACCGAAGAGAGCAAACCCACGACACAGGTCAGCCCCTTGCTGTTCGACCTGACCTCGCTGCAGCGCGAGGCCAACGGCAAGTTCGGCTACAGCGCCAAGACCACCTTGTCGATCGCGCAAAGCCTGTACGAACGCCACAAGGCCTTGACCTACCCGCGGACCGATTCGCGCGCCTTGCCCGAGGACTACCTGCCGGTGGTGCGCGAGACCTTCGAGATGCTGGCCAAGAGTCCGATGAAGCACCTGGCCCCGCATGCGGCCACCGCGCTCAAGGGCAACTACATCAAGCCCAACAAGCGTATCTTCGACAACGCCAAGGTGAGCGACCACTTTGCGATCATCCCTACGCTGCAGCCGGCCCAGGGCCTGAGCGAGGCGGAGCAGAAGATCTACGACCTGGTGGTACGCCGCTTCATGGCGGTGTTCTTCCCCAGCGCCGAATACCAGGTCACGACCCGGATCTCGCTGTGTGAAGGCCACAGCTTCAAGACCGAAGGCAAGGTGCTGGTCAAGCCGGGCTGGCTGGCGATCTACGGCAAGGAGGCGCAGGACGAGTCCAAGGACGGTGACGAGAAAAACGCCGCCAACCTGGTGCCGGTGCAACCGGGCGAGCAGGTGCTGGCCGAGTCGGTCAACGCCAAGGGCCTGCAGACCCGTCCGCCGCCGCGCTATTCGGAGGCCACCTTGCTCGGCGCCATGGAGGGCGCGGGCAAGACCATCGAGGACGACGAACTGCGCGCCGCGATGCACGAGAAAGGACTGGGTACGCCAGCGACCCGCTCGAGCATCATCGAGGGCCTGATCGTCGAGAAATACATCCTGCGCGAAGGCCGCGAACTGATCCCGACCGCCAAGGCGTTCCAGCTCATGACGCTGCTGCGCGGGCTGGGCGTGGAGGAGCTCTCGCGCGCCGAGCTCACCGGCGAGTGGGAATACAAGCTGGCCCAGATGGAGCACGGCAAGCTCAGCCGCGCCAGTTTCATGGCCGAGATCGCGGCCATGACCGAACGCATGGTCAAGAAGGCCAAGGAATACGACCGCGACACGATTCCCGGCGACTATGCCACCCTGAGCGCGCCGTGCCCGAACTGCGGCGGCGTCGTCAAGGAGAACTACCGCCGCTACACCTGCACCGGCAAGCCGGGCGTCAGCGAGGGTTGCGGCTTTTCGTTCGGCAAGACCCCGGCCGGGCGCACCTTCGAGGTGGCCGAGGTCGAGCAGTTCCTGCGCGACAGGAAGATCGGCCCGCTGGAAGGTTTTCGCTCCAAGGCCGGCTGGCCGTTCACCGCCGAGATGGTGATCAAGTACGACGACGAGGCGAAGAACTACAAGCTCGAGTTCGACTTCGGCGACGACAAGAAGGGCGAGGAAACCGGCGAGCTGGTCGACTTCGCCGGCAAGGAGTCGCTCGGGGCCTGCCCCAAGTGCGGCGGTGCCGTCTACGACCACGGCAAGAACTACGTGTGCGAGAAGTCGGTCCCCACCGACGCGCAACCGACGCCCAGTTGCGACTTCAAGACCGGCCAGATCATCCTGCAGCAGCCGGTCACCCGCGAGCAGATGACCAAGCTGCTGGCCGAGGGCAAGACCGACATGCTCGACAAGTTCGTCTCGATGCGCACGCGCCGCCCGTTCAAGGCCATGCTGGCCTGGGACCCGGAGGCCGGCAAGGTCGGCTTTGAATTCGCACCGTCCAAGTTCCCGCCACGCAAGACAGCGGCCGGCGCGGCGGCAAAAACCGGCGCAGCACCCGTGGCGGCGAAGAAGGTGGCGACCAAGGCCCCGGCCAAGCGACCGGCGGCCAAGAAAGCCGCGACAGCAAAAAAGGCGCCGGCCAAAAAGGCGGCCGCAAAGAAGGCGGCGCCGGTTGGAACGCTGCGACCGAGCCCGGCGCTGGCCGCGGTGATCGGCGACGGCCTGGTCGCGCGCACCGAGGTGGTCAAGAAGTTGTGGGACTACATCAAGGCCGAGGGCCTGCAGGACGCGGCCAACAAGCGCGCCATCAACGCCGACGCCAAGCTGCTGCCGGTGTTCGGCAAGCCGCAGATCACGATGTTCGAGATGGCGGGCTTGATCGGTAAACACCTGAGCTGAGCACCGATTTGAGCCGGCGGTGCTAGGATGTACACCATTCAACACACGGTACCGCCATGTCCACGACCATGACCATCCGGATCGAAGACGAGGTCAAGAACCGGCTTGACAGCCTGGCCGAATCCACATCGCGCAGCAAGTCTTTTCTTGCGGCCGAGGCCATCCGCGAGTACGTCGACAAGAACGAGTGGCAGATCAGCGAAATCCAGTCCGCGCTTTCCGAGGCCGATGCCGATGATTTTGCGACCGACGCGCAGGTGTCGGCCCTGGCAACAAAGTGGAAAGTAGATGCGCCTTAGGTGGCTGCGCAAGGCGCTTCAGAACCTGGACGACGAAGCGAGCTTTATCGCCACCGACAATCCGCTTGCCGCCCAACAGGTCGTCGAGCGTGTGCTGCACGCCGTGGCCATGCTGGAGGACCAGCCCGGTCTCGGACGCGTCGGGCGCCTGCCGGGAACACGCGAACTCGTCGTCCTGAACACGCGTTATCTGGTGCCCTACCGGGTGCGGGGTGGCACGGTGGAGATCTTGCGGGTTTTCCATACATCGCGCCGCCTGCCTCGGCGGTGGTAGAGGCTGCCTGCATCCGGGTCCGATCCCGGTGACGGTGGCGGCGGATGTGGCTGGCAGCGCAGCCGGCCGTAGGTCAGTCGCCGCGGCGCGCCCGCGGCGCCCAGACCCAAGCCCACCTGCTGGAACATCACCAGATCGCCACTGGCAAAACCGGCGAAGATCGCCACCATGATCAGTGCCGCGCCGCAGAGCACGGCCCAGGGCTGCGCCACGGTCAATGGCAGCATGGAAGGCCTCCCCGCAGCCGCGGGCCGCCGACGACTCGCGTCGCAATCTCAGTTTTCCACGGCGCTGCGCGCCACCCGCAGGCCATGAAAGGTCAAGCGGATGCGCAGCAGGCAAGCAGGGTCCCCCACGGAACTGGCTCTGCCAGGCCGTAGGGGCGCCCCCCAGTGGGGCTGAGGCCCGCGGCTCCAAGCCTGCCTGCGCAGGCTTGGA
>CAXBDR010000023.1:0-29904 GCA_963974265.1 uncultured Rhodoferax sp. | reverse complement strand
CTTGACTTCCTGGATACGGTGTTTTGGAAACGCCGCCTTGACAGCCTTGCGAAACAGGAACGCACCGCCACCGACCAGGATGATGTTTTGCAGCCGATGTGGCTCCTCGATCCATTCCAGCATTCCCACCACCGCCTGCTCGGCCACGTTCTCGGCGATGGGCAGATGTCGCTTGAGGTCATAAGGCTTCTGGAACATCATCAATGGCTTGCCGGTACGCAGTGCAAGATCAATCGCATCGTAATTGCGGAACTGAACACCAGTCGACTTGGAGATCTCCAGCGCCAGCGTCCGCAATACGTCTGACATGCCTCGGTTGAGCGAGTGGCTCTGCTTCTGGACGAGGCGCGTGCCACGGGCGACAAGCCAGTCGAAGGTCCGCGCACCCGGGTCGATGATCAAACTCTCCTCCCGGCCAATGGCGTCCATCTTCTGGTTTTCGGTTGCGAACTGCAGCAGCGCGCCTTGTGGCTGGGCGACCGCCAGCGCCTTGGCAACGGTGACGGTTTTTCCAGCACCCACATCGTGCTCGCCAGTCATCGCTTTCTCAAGCGATGCCTTCCGCTTCGCCAGGAGCGCCACCGGCAGTCCTACCACCATCAGGTCGATGTGACTGAGCTTCATCAGGCTCAGCGCCCCGCGATAGAACGCCAGATATTCAGGTGACTCGGCGTAACCATCGTGGAGCTGCCTGGCTCTGAAGGTGTCAGCCGCCAATGCCACATCGGGTCCGACCTCATAGAACAGGTCCCCGATCGGAATGCAGACAGTTCTCCTGCGTTCCCCCTGCTCCCAGCTCGCGTTCTGACCGGATGAGACATAGGCGATCGAAGGGAAACTTGCGCAACGAACATCCGTTGCAGACGCATGGGTCACGAACTTGGTGTTCCCCGACCCGACATCGACGGCTCTGACAATCAGTTCCATAAATAATCTCCTACAAGAGTTGCACAGTGGTGAGCGTGGCCGCGGCGGCATCGCCATGCCACGCGCATACCTATCCACCGGGGTGCTGTTTTGAGATCAGATCGAACCGCTGACACTGCAGGGCTCGCACATTGACACTGCATCGATGCTGGGGATCGACTCGACCCTCGTCACCTGTGGATAGGTAACACCAGCGTGTCACGACAAGTCGGGTCGTCAAGCCTTGAACCTGCGGGCGGCGTGTGTTCGGTCTCTTCGCGCGGGAAAGCTGAAACCTTGACCCATCGGGACCAGAGGCGCCCCATTCCCTTGTCAACCCCGCATCCAGCCACGTCCTTGCTGTTGTTGGTGCGATAGATGCGACCTGCCACAACTTTGCAAGCCGTCAACTGCCATCAGAAACTTGCCCACAATCGCGGACATTGCAGTGCCTCGCCGTTGACGCACAAGCTTCCCTGTTGTCAACTACGTTTTCCTGCTGGCCGTCCTGGCCTGGCTCCGTCAAGGAGCAAAAGGCGTCGCAGTCGTTACCTGCCCTTCACTCCTGGCGGTCTTGAACCGCCGTCGGCTTCACCCTGGAGGTGAAGCGCCGAAGGACACCATCCTTCAAAGCTTTCGTACCGTGGCCCTGCCGGCGCATCGCGCCGGGCGTTCCAGAAACGCGCCACGGTCCACCGCAGAAGCAGCAGCACTGGATGCCGCTGCCGCGTTCCGTCATCCTGTGGGCACGCGCCAATTGGCGCAGCATGCGCTTGTGTTGGCCCCCATCGGGCTCCACGCATTGCTCCGGCTCACTCTCTGTGCACCGCCCTGGACTACCGGTCAGGGGTGGACCCATGCCAGTGGATGGCTCTTTGAACTTCGGCCTGATCCACCACTTCAGGCGAGGCTTGACCTCGCCCAATAGCCGACCGTGCACGCCCTGGAGGCCTGCCGGTGGCAAACCGCCCATGGGTGCAGAAATGCGCGAACGGGCCGGATCAACATGTTTGCATTTTTAAGACCGACCGGGTCGGGCTGCGCAAAGTGCCGCCCGACAAAACCCCTGGGACGGTGCTGCGCGCCTGTGGCCCGCGCAGCATCGATACGACTTTGACCACGGCGCTGGCGGATCTCGAAGCAGGTCCGCCAGCCACGCCACCAGTATCAACCAACACCACCGGATCGCGCCGCCCATGCAGCGCAATCCATTTCAGGACCATCACCATGCCAGGCACAAGATCACCCTCCCGTCCTCATCCACAAGCATCGAGAGCACACCGCGGCAGCAAGCGTGACACGGTCAGCCCCGGTCGCCGGGTACAACAACAGCCACCACGCCGTCAGGATTGGGCAACCCAGTCCCCGCAGGAAATCCTGGCGCGCCATCCGCCCGGTGCGACGGAGCCACTGCGCGTGCTGGACATCCTGCTGGAGCTCTTCAACACCCGGCACACCGCGCTGAACAAGACCGTCTCGCACAAGACCCGCCATGAGCGGGCGCAGTTCCTGCGCCGGTTTTTCCGGGACCTCAAGGGCAAGGCCGGATTCAACACCGTGCCCGATCCACGCAACCTTGGACAAAGGCACATCCAGTCCATGGTCGCGATCTGGCAGCGTGACTCGCTCGCCCCCGCCACCATCCAGACCTACATGAGTTTCCTGCGCGGCCTGTCGAACTGGCTGGGCAAGGCGGGATTCGTTCGCGCACCGGCACATTACGGTTTGTCGCCGCAAGAGGTCCAACGCCACGAAGTGGCCAACGCGGACAAGAGCTGGTCCGCCAAGGGCATCGACGCCGCCACCGTGATCGCGGAGATCTGCGCCTTCGACCAGCATGTCGGTGCGTCGCTGCGGCTGATGCACACGTTCGGACTGCGGCGCAAGGAATCGGTGCAGGTGCGGCCGTTCGAACATGTGCAGCCGTTCGAGCGCACCGGCCTGGCGCCGGAGCAACAGGAATCGGAGAACTACCTGTGGGTCAAGGGCAAGGGCGGGCGGGTGCGCTGGATTCCCATCACATCGCCTGAGCAGCAGGCGGCGCTGACGTTCGCGCGGACCGTGGTGCATTCCCGGGCATCACCGATGGGCAATCCGGCGCGTGACCTCAGGGGCAACCTGCGCAGGCTCGACTACGCGCTGGCGCGTTTTGGGCTGACACGCGCAGTGCTCGGCGTGACCGCCCATGGTTTGCGCCACCAGGCGCTCAACGACGCCTACGAAGCACAGACAGGTGTGCCGACACCGGTGCGAGGGGGCGGCACCGTCGCGATGGACGCGGACCGTGCAGCCAGGTACAAGGTGTCCAACCTGGCCGGACACGCGAGGCTGAGGGCTGCAGGTGCCTACGTCGGCAGCCGACCGCGGCAAGGTGGGAGGCTGCAGCTCGATTCTGCGCCGACCCAACCAGCCCCGGGAGCGCGCGAGCCGGACGACTCCCGCTGATCGTCATTGTCCTCAATGGACGGAGTTCCGACATGGCTGCCATGTTGACCTGGCCCCGGTCCCGATGCTCCATTCACGCTGGATCGAGCCACAGGAGCGATCAAGACAATGCAGCCGATGGAGAGTCGGCTGCCACGACCCGCGCCCGGTTGAACACTGCCAGCGACCAACAGGTGCAGGTACAGCGCGACACATCGACCCTGGACGCCGAGGGGCCAGTTTGACTACCATCTGATTCATGGCGCCACTGTTCGACGTTGTCTACCTGTTCTCGGGACCCAATGGCTACCTGGCAGAAATTCGCAGGCTGGACCGGCAGGCCCATGCGCCGAAATCAGAAACCTACCAATGGCTGTGGCTTGAAGACAGGGCCGCCAAGGTGCTGCGTTTCGTGGCCATGGCTTCTGGCCCTGTGCAGCTGCGCACCTTCCAGGAAGGGCAGTTGAGTTTTGACGACCGGCGAGGCAAGTTGCGCTGGGCCGACGGCGAATCGATCATGCTGGTCCTCGAAAAGGACAAGGATCTGCCCGCACCCATCAAGCAGCTGGTCAACATCCACCTGAGCTGACCTGTCTGCGCACTGGCCATGTGAGGGGCGAGCGGGCCAGGCGCGAAACCGGCCACGAACCGGCGCGATTGTCGATGGTGCCAGCAGCATCGCCCGACCTAACCTCAGGCCATGCCCAATCACCACGACACGTCCAGCGCAGCGCCCGGGTGCTCGCCATTGCCTTGCACATCGCCACCGCCTTCGCTATCGCCATTTCAGTTGCGAATCAGTTCTCGAAGGCTGCATGCCCTGGAAAGGCAACTGGCACTCTCGCGCCAGCAGGTGCCCGATACCAAGCGCCATCAGCCGCAAGACCAGCGTGACTGTGAACCTGCCTGCCTCCAAGGGCGCGAAAGGCGCCTGCCGACCGCCAGCAACTGCTGCGCCATGCTCGGCCTGGATGACATCGGAGCGATCAGGCAGCAGTCCGGACCTGCCGCCGCCGCTGGGGCCCTGCTGCATTTTTCCGGCACGCTGCTGCAGCACGTGCGGCAAAGCGACACACTGGCCAGGCTCGGCGACGATGCCTTCATGCTGCTGCTTCCCCGGACCCGGTTCACCCATGCCTTCGACCTGATCGAACACCTGCGAAGAATCGTGCTGGCCTCACCACTCAAGTGGGATGGCGTGGATCTGGCGCTGCGCTTTTGCGCGGGAATCACGGAACAGACGCCGCATGAGCACCTGTCGGACACGTTGACGCGCGCAGCCACTGCGCTGCACCGCAACAAGGCGCAAGCCCGCGCCAGCGCAGCAGGCCGCATCCATTGGCACGCCGGCCAGCGGACCGATAGAACGTCCAGCGCAAAGTCCAGCGCATAGTCAGCCGCACAGTCCCTTCGCTTCGCGCGCCTGGAACCAGGCTTGGACCTGGGGCTGTCCATCGACATCGACGGGGCGGTACCTGCACCTGCGCATTTCATGACAGCCATGGAGCGGTACCAGTGGGCTCTGTCCCGCTGTCGCGATCGATCACCAGGCAAACACGGCTCCGTACCTCGGCTGCAGCACCGCTCAGCCGGGTCGCCGCGAACTCGGCATACCCGAAATCAACCGTTTGCAAGCTGCAGCGGGCTCCATGCGCGTGGCGCCACGCCACCGGTATCGGCAAGGGCAAGGCAGCAGCCGACCTGCCCGGCAACCGGGCGTTCCAGTCCAGAGCCCGTCCCCGAGCGGCGTGCACAGACTTGTGCATCGGCTGATCCACAGGATTTGCCACACTTTCTGTGGACAACTTGCCAAAGCGGGCGACGTAGCCGCGTCGCCCGCTACGCCTGGATCACCGGCCTACAGCCCGATGCCAACCGCAACACGCGCCATCCGGCCCTGATTGCAGGTGGCGCTGCCGCCGGTGCGCCGCGTACTACTTGCGCCAGCCACCCCGTCGGCGCCACACTGCATCTGCTACCCGCAGGCATCGCGTCTGCAAAGCCTTCACCCGGGACATCGTCCTGCTGAAGTCCAGCAACACTGGCGTCGCAGTCGTTACCTGCCACCACCCACGCTCGGCTGCGTCAAGGCCGGAGAGCACCGCCAGCCCCACGCTGTCGGCAATACGCAAGGCCGGCAGGCGCTGACCGGTCTTCGTCCCATGCACAGTCCTTGTCCTCCCGGGCCAGGTCCGTCCAGCAGTTTTCTCGAGTGGCCACACGGCCGATCGAGTCGCCGTCCGAACGCGTTGCGTCGGACTTTCCCAATGGGGAACGCCAAGTTCCCCATGCCGGGGCAGGTGTTCCCTTTCACAACCCGAAGGAGAGCACCATGCTTGTAGTTCCCGCACCGTTACCCGCACGCGCCCTTGGCGTGCTCCTCGGTGGATCAGGCCGCGTCCTGCCCCGCCGTGACATCCAGCCCCGTGTCGTTGCAGCGCTGCTGCGCCCGGGGCCGTCCGACCTGCCACAGACCGGACACACGCTGACCGCCTGTGCGTCCGCCAGGAGCTGAGCATGCTGCTCGAGTTCTACCGCAAGCGCGTCGCGGCCATGGTGATCGAGCTCACCCGCGAGGATCCCCATCTGGTCAAGTCGGTCATCGCGCGCCTGCGCAAGGCAGGCGACATCGCGCCGGAAGACCTGGTCTACCTCGACCGGATCGCCGACAAGTGGATCAGCATCGCGCGGACCAACCGCGGCAAGGCCTGACATCGGCTCCCAGCCCCAGAGCGGGGCTTGGAGCCGAGCGTCAGCAACACACGGCGCAACGCGTCGCCGCGTCGCCGCGTCGCCATCCCGAAGACACTTCACGGAGCAACACCATGTATCCAGTCAACCCGGCGCCGACCCGCGCCAAACGCCCGGCCATCGAGCGCGAAGAAGAAAAGGCCTGGATCCGCTTCTACCAGCAGGTCGGGTCCGACCCGGTGCTTGCCACGGAAATCCTGGCCCACCTTGCCACGGATGCCGAACTGCGCCGCCGGCACAGCGCGCTGTACCTGCGCAGCAAACAGTCACTGCATGCCCACAAGGCGCGCCGTGACCAGTACCGGCGCATGTCCGAAAACCTTCGCTGGCTCACCCGGGTATTGCTGGTGACCCCGATCGCCTTGTTGTCAGGCGCAGCACTGCGCACTCGGCAGCGCGCCGGCGAGATCGCGGCGGCGCTGCAAGCGCCGCAGGACGCCGAGCCTGCGCTCGCCAAGCTTGGCAGCTTGCTGGCCGACGCGGACATCGCAGCGGCCCGGGTCGCGTTCCGCAACACGGCGTCCGAAACGTCCGGCACCACCAGCGCACGCGTGGACGGCACGCAGACCGGCACGGCACCAGGCCGCGCAACCGGCACCTGAACCTCCGACGCACCGGGCAAGCGCAATGCACCGCCGCGCCCGCTCGCCGTCCCGCCCGGGGCGCACCGCGACGGGCACGGTGGCCGGCTGCCGCGCATACGCCCGTGAATCCAATCCACCGACACACAACAGGAAGAACCATGAACCCCATATTGACTGCATTGCGCGCCATCGAGGCGCGCGCCGAACGTGCCATCGATCATGAGCTGCAGACCATGATGCAGGACATCCTGGCACTGCGCACCAGCCTGGTCCTTGGCGAGCGCAGCGAGGCCGACAGCCTGCTGATCAAGCTCGACCGCCTGATCAGCATCAACGCCAAACTGCGCCGCACGGATTGCGAGCCGGCCCCGCCAGACGGCATCCCGCGGGCCATGGAGTGTTTCGAGTCGCCGGCACTCGTGTACCAGACCAGCTTCTTTGATCCGCAGTTCGGCTCACTGGAGGACGTCGTTGCCGCGCACTCCTTTGCCGGCGCGGTGCAATATGCCATCGACCGGCTGCCGGAGGGCATCGACTGCACGGTGGACGCCACCTGGAGCCATGGCCGGGGACGGCTGGAGATCCAGACACTGGACGGCATCGTGATTGCCAGCGTACAGGCGGCGCCTGCGGCCGTGCAGGCCATCCATCCCTGTATCGCGCAAGCCTGCCAGGCGCTGCAATCGGGCGAAACCGTGCTCAGCCAGGCCCAGTTCGCCCATGCACTGATGCAACGTGCGGCGCCTTGATATCCGCGCCGCTTCGCCGCGCTGCCTGCGCTGGCTGACTCAATCCAGACGCCGGCATTGCCGGTACTCGCGATCGATCAGCCAGTGCAGGAAGCGGGTCTGCTGCGACACTCCCCAATAATGCGCCTTGCAGCGCGCGATGTAGCCGTCGAGATCCTGCACGCTGCGGATGCCCGTTGGCACGATGTCGGTCAGCCGCGTGAACCTGGCCACCTCCGCGCGCGTCAGTCGAATCCGTTGTCCCAGACAAAGCATGTGTCCCTCCCGCCAGGCAATCGTGCCAGGCCATCTCACCAGGCCATCTCACCAAGCATTTGCCGGACATGGTGCAGCAACTGCCGCCAAAAGTCACGGCCAAACAGACGGCCATCGACAAGAACGCCAACATCGGAGCCAGCTGTCAATGCAGCAATCGTGCAGTGTCACTGTGCTGACACTGCGCAGCGAAGCATGGCGACCACGTGGCGGGAATGCGACAAGCCCGATCACCGTCGTCGGCCCGCACTGCCAACCACAAGGGCCACGCACCGCCGCCCATTGAGGGTGTCAAACGACAGGCGGGTATTGCCGATTCGCGCCGGCACCCGCACAGTGTCAACTCCTGCCAGCCACACCATCGCGGTGTGAAAACCCCGACCTGAGCGTCGGCGTCGCAGTCGTTACCTGCCCACGCACCGGCGCATGCCCTGGTATGCGCCTCCCCTCGGGAACCTCGTTCCCCTGGGAATGGCGTTCCCGCCTTTGCATTCCAAAGAACCGGAGAACACCATGAATCCAACCACCATGTCACGCGCGCAGCTGGTGCGCGTGTTGCTCGGCCAAACGACCGAGTCCCTTGCGCCGGTACCGGCAACGCATGCCGGCGATATCGAAGCCGACTACAAGCCGTCCGGGCAGGCCAAGGGCGCCCTGCTCGAGCGCAGGCTGCTGGCAGCCCGCGAGATCCTGCTGCGGGATCTGCGCAGGACCCTGAGCACCAACTCGGTGTTCCAGTCGCCGCAGTCGCTGCATGAATGGCTGCGCCTGCGCTGCGCGCACCTGGAGCATGAGATCTTTCTGGTCATGTACCTCACGGTGCAGAACCAGATGATCGAGATCGAGGAGGTCTTTCGCGGAACACTGACCCAGACCAGTGTCTATCCCAGGGAGATCGTCAAGGGCGCATTGATGCGCAACGCCGCGGCGGTCGTGCTTGCGCACAACCATCCCAGCGGCAGCCCACAGGCCAGTCGCGCCGACGAGTGCCTGACACAGACGCTCAGGAGCGCACTGGCACTGGTCGACGTGCGGGTCCTGGACCACTTCATCGTGGCCGGTGAACACACCGTGTCCTTCGCCGAACGCGGGTTGCTCTGATCGCCCAGGCGTATCGGCAACCGGCAGGCTTTCCGCCAACCAGACCTGGCGCCCACCTGGCGCGCAGGTCCCACCCCTTTGAAGGAGAAAATCCATGAGCACATGCAATGAGAGCCCGTGCCCGAGCTGTGATGGCATTGGCCAGCAGCTGGGCAGGCTGGGTCGGTTGATCTGGCATCGTTGCCGCAGCTGCGGCCAGACTTTTCATGAACCGGGCGGCGCGTTGCAGCCAACAACCGCCGAATTGCCACGGAACGCCATCCGCTCGCTGCGCGAGCAGGCCGAAACGCTGGCTGCGGTATCGGTGCGGCATCTGACACCGGAAACACGCGACAGGCTGTTGCGCAATGACCTGTCGGTCAATGCCTATCCCACTGGCGGCGGAGGATTCGTCTATGTCGGCATCCCCAGGTACGACACGCCACTGGAAGGTGACCTGGCCGCCCTGTTCGAGCTGGCCGAGGGTGCCGGCGTGGCCTGGCTGAAATTCGATGCCGATGCCGCCGTCATCGACGGCATCGCGCTGCGCAGTCCCGCCGAGGCCTGGTCGTGAGCCGGCACAGTGTGCAGGCACGTTACCAGGGCCGCGAGGTCCTGGTGGTGGCCGGATACGACCGGCCGCTGGACGATGTGTTCCTGCAGGTGTTCGACACCCACGCACCGGGACCAGACGGTGGGGACACAGTGATCTACTGCAGCATCAACGAGCCGCAGCTCGACTGGCGCGACGTGGACACGATCGCCTCCAAACTGGCAAGCCTGGGCATCGAGGTACCCAGCACCATGCTGGAGTGCGTCTACCTGGACCAGCTGCTGCGCGTGGGCAACCGCGTCGAGCACCACAGCTGGTCGACCCAGGCCCAAATCGCCCGGCCAGCCCCGTAGGACAGCCCCGTAGGACAGTACAGATGGCAGCGGCCGGTCACCCCGCAGGTGGCCGGCCGCCCGCCAGTTCATCGGCTCACGCTCGCTGCCGACCCGCCCGTCGATCCGCCTGTCCATCCATCCGCTCCCGGGCCGCACGGGACCCCAAGTGCGAAGGCACACACCCCGGCATCAAGCAGCCGCATGCCAAGCGCACAACCGGAAATCAAACTGGTGAAGGGCGACATGGATGCAAGGCGCCGGCGCCACCCGACCCGTTCCATATCACCAGCGGCAAATCAATCACACGTCCCACCGGCAGCAAATGGGCTGGCATCGGCAGCGTCGCGATCGCGACGCCGTGGCCTTGGAACACAGGCAAGCGCGCATAAAGCGCAGCGCACCGAGGGCGATCCTGTCGCAGCACGCGCGGGTTGATCCAACCCGTGTCGTTCACCGACGTCATCGCCACCGGTGCGTATCCCGTCGACATCCATGCCGGAATCGGCGGTGGACTGGTTCACCGGCCGCGTCAAGACGACCTTGCCTGCCAGACCCCCTCCCGCGGCCGGATCCCCACTGCGCCGGACAACGCATCGTAGGCTCGTTGCGACATTTCCGCCGCCCACGACAATGCGTTGGCCGTCATTCGCGAGATGACCTTCTCCATGGTGGCTGGCAAAACCGCAGGCGGCGCGCTGGCGCCCGCGGTGCACGCCCATGGGCGCGTGCGCGACGCAACGCCGGCGTCAATGCGCCCGACACTGAAATCCAATGGCCCCAAGCTAGGCGATCGAGCCTACGGCTCATCGTCGCCGACTGTGGCGCGATGGAGCGACACATTGCGCCGATGGTCGGTCGATGCACTGCCCGACAATACCAACTGCAACTCACACCGACTGGCACGGATGGACCCACCTGTGAAAGCTGCAAACCCCGCAGGCAATCCCTCGCGTCAGAGCAAGTCGTCCATCAACTGCCCGAGTTCCGGCCTGTGTTGCCCCATCAGTTCACGCACAGCGTTTCGGTCACTGATCCCCAGCAGGTTGCCGACCTGGCTTTCGTCGGCACCACGCTCGACAAGCCGCATCGCGAGCGCGCGACGCGCCGACAAGGCTGAGACGTCCTGCAATCCGCCGTAGCGAAACAGCTTGCTGAAGGTCTCCAGGATCGGACGGCACAGGAATCGCCGCTGACCCTCGGCGCCGTACGGCGTCACCTTGAAGCCTTCGCCCCTGCCCGACAGAAAAAGGCGGCTCTGCGGATCAAGACCGCGGAACTGCCCAGGCGTCCCCAGCCCGAGCCCGCGCGCCACGCGATCCTGCAGGTAGACCTCCATCGCCTCATTGAGCCGGGCGCTGCTGAAATAGACATCTCGCCTCCTGCCCGAGATCGACACCTCGTCGCGAATTTCCGACACGCGCCGCACCCCGCCATCGGCATGCAGATAGTCACCGACCTCCAGCCGCGCAATTTCCAGGGGTCTGGCACCGGTGGCAAACAGCAGATAGAAGAGCGCCAGGTCATGCGCCGGCCGGGAGCTGCGGGCCTTGATGCGTCGGCCCGCCTGCTGGATTTCCTGCTGACTCGGGATGCGGTTGGCCCGTGCCGAGCGTCGTGCTGCCCGCTCGAAACCTGGCAGTGCCGCAAGGATGGCTTCCCGGTGCAGTCGCAACCGGCGCACGAATGCAGCGCCCTCCTCGTTCAGGCCGTCGACCTGCGCCGTCTTGCTGAGCGCGACCGCCACATCCTTTATGCGGCGCTCGACGGCTGTGCGTGTGACGCCGAACTTCAGCGCGACAGACTCGTAGGTCTGGCCGTTCACAATCGCGATCAGCATGTCGACCGAGATGCGCCAGGAGCGCTGCGCCGGATGGTTTGTATGCTGGCATTCACTGGACATGGCGCTGTCCGCTTTCGCCGGAGGTGAAGCTGCGTTCATGCGATATGCTGGCCGCGGGCATGCCGCCAGACCATCGCCAATCGCGGCAACCGAACAGGCATTTCGCCATCGCGCTGGGACTTGACCTCAGAGCTCGCCGGCCCCGACTGTCCCTGCGCACCACTTTCACGACGCATGCATCCATATTGCATCGACCGTGCGAGACCTGATGCGCACGGCAATATGAAGGTGCGGCCCCATTCCAGGTGTTCATCGCCGATCACCCGCGAAAATTTCGGATCTGGGCTGCAAGCTCCTTTTGCGGCAGATCCGAGATCACGATAGTCAGCGCAGCTCCGAACGCGAGCCAGATGCGTATCTGAATCCAGTAACGCTCGGGTATCCACCGCGAGGCGGTCTCCCCGAAGTCCCCATGGATCACAGGCATCAACGCGCAGGTGGACAACACCAACGGAAGCCGAATCGACCAGAAGGCGCGTGTGCTCGCAAGTTGCGTCATTCCGTCGTCAAGGCAGGCACCACCTACAGCGACCACCAGCAACGGGAACAGGGCCAACGACCTTGGGAGGTGTGGCTGCCTGTAGGAAGTCAGAGATTTCATGGCGAACCCTTTGCAAGGAATTGAAGACAGACGCAGTGTCTGTACATCCTTTGGCAAAGGATCGAGATTCAATACAAGTTCCGCCCAACAGGCCTGACGGCATCACTATCCGATACCGGCGGCCATCCCGGGAGCACGAGGTCGACCGTCAACACCTCTGCAATCCGCATCCGAATCAGGTCGCAAACCTCCCAAAGGTCCTGCGCGAACACCACGGGCCACCAGCGATTCGTTGCCGTACCCGGTTGACCCGACCACACTCGACGACAGCACCGCCCTCCCTGCTCGTGTCCCGGGAGGCGCCGACCGCGAAGCTCTCATACCTGCAGCTCATTGGGCGCAGTCACGGACCTGCACCCGCCGTCCATCGACCTGGAAGGAGTGGTCCACCGCGCTGGCCGCGGCGTCAGTGATGAAGGCCCACTTCCGGACTTCGGCCCAAAAGGCATGGCACCAGCCTATTGCGCGCTGCAGGACATCGTGGTCGCGACGAACGACTTCACCAATGAAACCACTCGGAAAACACGGGCTGACCTCGACATCCTGACAGCTTGTTGATCCGCGGCCACGCCCGCGCATCCACAAAATGATGGATGAAAGTTGCCCGCACGTCGCGGATCTGAGTCTGAACACCATGAGCACACAAGCATTCAGGCAAGGGAAGTTGCGATTCCAAGCCGACTTCCATCGACAGCGCCAGTGCAAGGTGACAGGCTTGCAAAGAAAAGACTGTTGCGATTGGCCAAAGAGAACGGCGCTCGCACCTGCAGATAACTGTTCTGGCGATCTGTGAGACCGCGATGCGGTGGCCCATCGACTTTTCAGGACGAACCTACGCAACCGGAACGCGACCCCGATCCTGACCTTCGCCAAAATTAAGCCGGTGACTGAGATGCTGCGGACCGGACCATACCACTGGCCGCTTTCGGGGGCCCAGAAATCATAAGTGCCAGTTCCGGTAAGCGCGCTCGTGGATGACCGCATTGCAGAGCGACCCAACCCGGCCATTCGCATGCCGAGATTGACCACCCTAGAGCGGTCATTGGCAGAGGACATCCGATGCGGTGGCCTCTCGACGAAGATGCCGCGCCCTGGGCGATAACGGCCGAAGTCGTCCAGGCTGCTGGCATACAACACCATGGCACCCTGACCGGCATCGGCTACATGACGCCGCACAGCGTGCACTACCAGGCCTCACCTGCCATCCAACGTCACTCCGCGTTTGATCAAGTCGTCAATCCGGGCTTGCGACAGGCCAGCCTCTAGCAATACGTCCACGCTATGTTCGCCGAGCCCGGGCGCAAACTGCTTGGGGTCGGGTTGTGATAGCGACCATTTTGTAGGGACCGCCATGGTGCGGATTGGGCCTTCCGTAGGGTGGTCTACATCCTGGAAAAATCCGACCTCCGCAAGATGCGGGTCCTCGATCAGAGAGTCCGGCGTGTGCATCGGAAGCACCGGAATATCGGCATTCTCAAGCAATTGCCGCCATTCGGACGTGCATCGTTCGAGCATCGCGTCGGCAAACAGGTCGTTCAACGCTGCAACATTGGCCGATATCCCGGCCTGGTTGCAAAAGCGTGGATCAGCCTTTAGTTCACTACGTTTGATGAGATCAAAGAATCGGTACCAATGGGTCGGCGTATAAGCGGTCGCGCAAATATATCCGTCCAGCGTCTTGAACGGCCGCCGGGCGAATATGCGCGGATAACCCGTGCCACCGATCGGCGGTCGGTACGTCTTTCCGTACAAGTGCGGGGTAAGCATATACTGGGCCATGGCCTCGAACATCGGCACCTCGATGGCCTGTCCCAGACCGCTGCGTTCGCGGTGCAAAAGCGCGGCCAGCAGGGCGTACGTTCCGACAAGACCGACGCTCTGATCTGCAATCCAGCCGGGTGCGTAGTGCGGCTCACCATCCTGTCGCGCGGCCAACGACGCAAGCCCTGTTCCACCCTGGATCAGATCATCCAGAGCCGCACGGCGCGCATATGGGCCGGATTGACCGAACCCCACCAACGAGCAGTAGACGATCGCCGGGCTGACTTCTGCGACCGCCTCGTAGTCCAGGCCGAGGCGTGCCATGGCCGCAGGACGGACATTGCACACAAGGGCATCCGCACCACTGGCCAGTTGCAGCAGAGCAACGCGCCCCGCAGGGTCCTTCAGATCGAGCACCACGCTGCGCTTGCTGCGATTGAGCTGCAGGAACAACGGTGACATAGCCGGATTGCGGCCCGGCGCAAGGTGACGCGTGATGTCACCCTGCGGCGACTCTATCTTGATCACCTCAGCCCCCAGGTCACCGATGGTCTGCATCATGTAGGGGCCCATCGCAACGCTGGTCAGGTCCAGGATGCGCAAGCCGGCCAGTGGGCCTGTGGCGGAGTTCGCGGTTTTGGTTTTCATGTTGGTCTGGTTGATGTTATCGGGCCGGCAAAGGTGCATGCTGTCGCAGCAAGTCGGCCAGCGCGTCCTTCAGCACCGGCTTGCTGAAGTGGTACCCCTGGACCTCGTCGCAGGACTGTTCGCTCAAGTAGGCCCGCTGCTCCGGGGTCTCGACGCCGCCGGCGACGACCGTCAGGTTCAGCGCCTTGCCCATTGCGATGATGGCCTGCGCGATGGAGTCGCCTCGGGTATTGCCGTCGATCTGGCGAATGACCGATCGATCGACTTTTAGCGTGTCGATTGGAATACGGGCGATCTGCGCCAGCGACGCGTAGCCTGTGCCGAAGTCGTCGATGCCAATGCGCACCCCGATCTGCTTCAGCGCGCCGAGCAGCCGCACCACGCGTGCAACATTGCCCATCACGGTACCCTCGGTCAGTTCGCGTTCCAGCAGATGCGGGTCCATGCCCGATGCGTGCAGCGCTTCGGCGACTTGGCCGGGAAGTTCGTCTGTGAACTGTCGCGCCGAAATGTTGACCGCCACGACCACCCGCGACAGGCCCTGGCGCTGCCAGCCGTCATTCTGCTCGCAGGCCGTTTTCAGCACCCATTTTCCGATCGGCACGATCAGGCCGGTCTCCTCGGCCAGGGCCAGGAATCGAAGCGGTAGCACCGTCCCCAGCTCAGGGTGCTGCCAGCGCAGCAAGGCCTCGACGCCGGAGATGGCTCCGGTCTTCAGATTCTGCTTCGCCTGGTACTGCAGCAACAACTCGCCGCGCGGCAGTGCCTGGCGCAGGCTGGACTCCAAGTCCATCCGCTCGAGCGACTGCGCGTCGAAATCTTCAGAGTAGAACTGAACGTTGTTCTTGCCCTGCGCCTTGGCCTGGTACATCGCGGTGTCGGCATTTTTCATCAATGCCTGTTCGTCCTGCGCGTCTTGCGGGAACATGCAGATACCGAGGCTGGCGGTGACCCGGCACTCCTGCCCCGCGGTCAGCATCGGCTTGACCGCTGCCGATAGTATCTTGCGCGCCACGGTGTTCACCTGCTCTACGTCGCCCGCCTCCTGAACCAGCACAACGAACTCATCTCCACCCAAGCGGGCGACCACGTCGCTGGCGCGCACACAAGCCGAGAAGCGGGACGCCATTTCCTTGACCAGAGTGTCGCCGCCCTTGTGCCCGAAGGTGCCGTCGAGCAGCGCCTTGCTCTGGCGCAGCGCTTCTTCACCGGTGGACACCGCTTCGGGCGACCGAGCCGACTCTTGCTTCGGGTCACGGGGTTCGTGCATTGAGAGAGTTCCTCCTGGTGGCGCGCGCGTTGACACGCAGGACAACGGCGCTCGGTGTCGTACCCGGGTCAAGGCGCGTGCGGAGGTATCCGCTGACGGTCCGGAAATGCGGCACGACAAACGACCAGCAGGTCGATCAGAACTCGCAGCACAATTCGTCAAATAGGTGACCAGCATTGGCATGCATTCGTTCGTCCGGCGACACTCAATCCGGCTTGACAACGGCGACCACCGCATTGCGCTCCACCGTCTGTCCGGTCTGGCAATTGACCGCGGCCACCACGCCATCGCATTCGGCGACAATGCGCATCTCCATCTTCATCGATTCCAGGATCGCCACCACCGTGCCCTTCTCGACGCGGACACCCGGCGCCACGTTGACCTTCAGAATCAGACCCATCATCGGCGCTTTCAGGTCGCCGCTGGCCTGTGCGGACGTGCTGATATAGGAAAGATAGGGGACCGCCCTGATCGTGTGGGTACCGCGATTCCCATGCAAATACAGCATGTCGCCGTCCTGATACAGACGCACTACCTCGCGACGCGACTCCACGATGGCCAGAAAACACCCTTCTTCGGTCGGCGAAAGTGTGACACGCACGCACTCGGCATTGACACCCACCAGTATGCTGCCGTCGCGCCGCAATGCCGAGAAGCGGATCTCTGCGCTGATACCGTCGGCCTCGACATGCAAACTCGGGATGGGCGCCAGTGCATCATTGTCCGGACCCAATTGCCAATTGCTGTTGTGCCAGTTTGACCAGGGACCGAAGTCCGAAGCCTGGCGTTGGCATTGAAGCCAGTAACAGGCCGCGACGGCCAGGGTTTGCGCATCGTGGCGTGATGCGGTCAACGCCCAGCCACCGATTTCTTCGTCGATCAGGCGAGTGTGAAAGGTCGCGGCGCGGGTTTGTGGTAGGTCGATCAGACGTTGCAGGAAAAGGATATTCGTCGTGACGCCAAACACCACCGTACGATGGAGCGCGGACTGGAGTCGGTCGAGTGCCTCGTCTCGGGTCGGAGCAGACACGATCAGTTTGGCCAGCATCGGGTCGTAATAGGGCGTGACCTCCATACCACTTGCGATTCCGGTCTCGACCCGCACGCCATCGGCGGGAAACTGCACCTGGGCAAGACGTCCGGTCGATGGCAGGAAACCCGCTGCCGGATCCTCGGCGCAGATACGTGCCTCGACCGCATGGCCGCTCACCCGTACATCCTCTTGTCGAAGTGGCAATCCGTCGCCGCAGGCAATGCCCAGCATGATCTCCACGATGTCCAGGCCCGTCACCATTTCGGTCACCGGATGCTCGACTTGCAAGCGCGGGTTCACTTCGAGAAAGTGGTAGCTGTCGGCGCCGACAATGAACTCGACCGTGCCTACGCCGCGGTAATTCAAGTGCTCACCCAGACGCACAGCGTCGGCCGCCATGCGCTGGCGCAGGGACTCGCTCAGATTGGCCGCAGGCGCTTCTTCTATGATCTTCTGATGCCGCCGCTGCAAGGTGCATTCGCGCTCATGCAGATGGATCACCTGCCCCTGCCCGTCGCCAGCGATCTGGACCTCGATATGACGACCGTGCTGGATCAGCTTTTCGACAATCAGACCGGGGTAGCCAAACGAGTTTTTTGCCTCGCGCATGGCCGATTCGATCTCGCCATCCAGGTCCTCGTGAGAGGTTATGCCGCGCATGCCCTTGCCGCCGCCGCCCGCGGCGGCCTTGAGCATCACGGGCAATCCGATGCGGTGCACGTGCGCCGCGATCTCTGCCCGGTCCTCAGACGGCGTCTCGCTGCCCGGCACGATAGGCACGTCGGCCGCCTTGGCCTCGCGTTTGGCAGCCGCTTTGTCACCCAGTCGCTCGATCACCTCCGGCGTCGGGCCGATAAACACCAGTCCTGCAGCCTCGACGGCACGGGCGAAAACCGCGTTTTCGGCCAGGAAGCCAAAACCCGGGTGAATGGCTTCGGCGCCGGTGCTTCTGGCTGCGGCGATCACCGCGTCGATGCGCAGATAACTGTCGGTTGCCGGCGCTGCACCGATTTCAACCGATTCACCGATTTCCTTGACATGCAGCGCGTCGCGGTCGGCCGACGAATGCACGCCGGCCACCGCAATGCCCAGTCGCCGGCAGGTCCTGGCAATGCGGCAGGCGATCTCGCCGCGGTTGGCAATCAAAATCTTCTTAAACATGCATCGTTCCCGCGGCGCAATCGCCTGTGCACGCTGCGCGTGCCATGCTATGTGACGTCGCCGCTGCGCCGACTGGCGTCGGCTGGTCGCCGCGGTTGGCAATCAGTATCTTGTTGAACACAACTTCTCCAGACTTACATGCGGAATACGCCGTGCCGCGTGGGGATTGCCGGAACCCGGCCGGCCAAATCGAGCAGCAGCGCCATCACGTCGCGAGTCTCGACCGGGTCGATGACCATGTCGCACCACGTGTTGCGGGCAAAGTTGTAGGCGTTGGCAAAGTCTTCGAAGGTCTTGCGCACCGGCGCCTTGTAGGCCTCGCGTTGCGCGTCCGTCCAACTGGTGCCGTCGCGCTTGTGCTGGTCATCCTTGACCATTGCCAGTGTGGTGGCAGCCTGATCGGGACCCATGATCGCGGCACGACCGTTGGGCCACATCATCAGCGCATTGGGCTTGAACGCCCTGCCGCACATCGCCAGGTACCCGGCACCGTACGAACCGCCAATGATCAACGTGTACTTGGGCACGTTGGCACAGGTCATGGCGGTGATCATCTTGGCCCCGTGCTTGGCGATGCCGGCCTCTTCGGCCTCGCGCCCAACCATGAACCCATTGATATCCGCCATGAACAGCAGCGCAATGCCGCGCTTGCAGCACAAATCGATGAAGTGCGTCGCCTTCATCGCGCTCTCCGAGAACATCACACCCTTGTTGCACAGAATGCCAACCTGAAAACCCTTGATCCGGCCGAATCCGGTGATCAGCGTGTCGCCGTAGTCGGGCTTGAACTCGTGAAACTCACTACCGTCGAGCAGGCGCAGCACGATCTCGCGGTTGTCAGTGGGAATGCGTGGATCCGCGCTGATGATGCCGTGGATCTCGCGCGGGTCGTGCAGTGGCTCGCGTGGCGCGGCAACGTCCCAGAACTGGCCCGGCACATCGCCGAGATTGGCCACGATATCGCGCAAGATCGCGATCGCATGGGTATCGCTTTCGGCCAGCCGGTCCACCGTGCCGCTCTGGCTGCTGTGGCGCTCGGCATTGGCGGAATTTGGCGATGCAGCGGCGCCGAAGGACAGCGCGCCCTGCCCCCGCACGATCACGACCTCGTCGCACAGCGCGGCCACGAAGGCGCCGGCATCCACGGCCGATCCGTGCACGCTCGCGATCTGCGCGATACCTTCGCGCGACATGCGCATCTGGTTGTAAAAGATGGAGCCAAACTGGCCGTCGTCCGCGAACACGCCCGTTCGCCCGGCAACATCGAACGACCCGGACTGCACCATCGTCAGGCATGGCAGGCGATGCTGCCATGCGAATCGTTGCGCCCGCACATGTTTCTTGCACGTAATGGCGTTATAGCTGCCGTCGTCGACGCTGGCATCGTTGGCGATCACCATGCACGGCCGACCCGACACGACACCGACCCCAGTGACTATTCCCCCCCCGGGTGGCAGGCCGGCAAACAGGCCCTCCCCGGCCAATTGGCACAGTTCGAGAAATGGTGAACCGGGATCCAGCAAGGCACTGACGCGTTCACGCGCCAGCATCTGATTGGTCTCGTGCAATCGATCCTGCGTACCGGCCGCCCCCCCCGCCATGGCCGCTGCACGGCGTGCGCGCATGTCGGCAACCCGTTCTTCATAGGACACGCGATTGTGGTCAAAGTCGGGGCCGGTAACCGGGATAGCGGACTTCATCACACTCATCGCCGGCTCCCGCCGCTCGGATCTCGCGAAGTCGGGCCGCGCGGAGCATGGGTCGTCTTGGTCATTTCGGCGTGGGCGCGCTGTTGCCCCGTTCGGTGGAAAGTGGGTAAGATAACAAACATTCGTTAGATTGCCAATACTTTACCACCATGAATGAACTAAAACCTTCGCTTGCAACCAACACTTCCGCATTCCAGAGCAGGCGTGTTGTCTATCAGCAGCGACTGGCGGAACTGCATGCACGTCGAAAGGAAGCCGATCTGGGTGGAAGCGAGAAGGCGCGCAAATTGCACCAGGACCGCGGCCAGATGCTGCCGCGCGAGCGCATCGACGCACTCATCGACCCTGGCTCGACCTTCCTGGAATTCGGTCACCTCGCCGGCGCCGACCTGTACGAGGGCGTTCCACCCGGGGCCACCATCATCACCGGTGTCGGCCGGATTTTCGGCCGTGCCTGCATGTTGATCGTCAACGACGCCACGGTCAAAGGTGGCACGATGTTCGGCATGACCACCAAGAAGCACACGAGGGCCCAGTTGTTCGCCTGGCAACACCGCCTTCCGTGCATCACGCTGATTCAGTCGGGCGGCGGATTTTTGCCCGACCTCGCCAACATCTTTCCGGACGAGGGACAGGCCGGTTCGATCATGTACAACCAGGTCAAGATGTCATCCGAGGGCATCGTGCAGATCGCTGTCGTGCATGGCCCTTCGACCGCAGGTGGCGCTTACATCCCGGCACTATGTGATGAAGTGGTGATCATCCGAAACCAGGGCGCGATGTTCCTGGGCAGCCCGCAACTGGTGTTTGCCGCCACCGGCGAGGTGATCGACATCGAACCGCTGGGCGGTGCCGAGATGCACAGCCGCCTGAGTGGCGTGACCGATCATATCGCCGACAACGACCGTCATGCGCTGGCAATCACGCGTGAGCTGATTGCCCACCTGGGCGAGTTGCCGCGCCTGCGCTGGACTCCGGCCGCCCCCGAGTCACCGCTGTACGACGCACAGGACATCTACGGCATTGCCGATACGCGAGAGGACAGCCGGGAAATCATTGCGCGCCTGGTCGATGGCAGCCGTTTTCAGGAGTTCAAGCAACTGCACGGCGAAACGCTGGTATGCGGTTTCGCCCGATTGCAAGGGTTCGAAATTGGCATCCTGGCCAACAACGGCGAGCTGAACTCGCAAGCCTGCGCCAAGGGTGCACATTTTATTTCTCTATGCTGTCAGCGCGACATCCCTCTGCTGTTTCTGGTTGATTCACCAGGCTTTCGAGGTGGCGACGACGCCGAACGCTCGGGACTGGGAAAACATGGCGCCAAGCTGATGAACGCAGTGGCCAATGCCGACGTTCCCAAATTCACGCTCATCATCGGCGAGGCCTATGGAGCTGCCTACTATGCGATGTGCGGGCGTGCGCTCAAGCCCAATGCGCTGCTGATGTGGCCGAATGCGCGCGCTGCCTCCGTACGCGAGGAAAGCGATGAAGTGGCCTGTGCGATCAACTGGGCGCGCCAACTTTGGTGTGACATGGTCATAGACCCGGTCGAAACACGCGATGTGCTCGCGAATCTGCTTGAACTGGCTGGTTGCACGCCGGCCAAGGAAACGCAATTCGCGGTCTTCAGGATGTAACCGGTTCAGACAAAACCACCATTGGCTGCGCGGCGTCCCCGGGCTGCGAAAAACTCGATCAACAAGCGGTTCACTTCGGCCGCCTGCTCGAATGCCACCCAATGGCTGGCGTCGGGCAGTATGCGGCAGACAAGCTCTGGCGCGTTGGCTTCGAGATAGGACGCCCTTGCCCGTGCATCGGGTTGCGGCAGCGGATCATCCTCGCCCAGGATGGCCAACGCCGGACAGCGAGTGGCGCGCAAGCTTGGCCCGAGCGTATCGCGATAGCCCAGGAAACGCGACTTGAAGCGCGTCAGGCTGTGGTTACGGCGCTGCATCGCAACCGTCAGCGCGTCGATACGCGCCGGGTCTCCAATCATCATCAATTCGAGATTGCGACGATGCGTGGCATTGGCCTGCTCCTCGCTGGCATCGCGCGGCACCGGCTGCAGCGCAGGACGGTGCCAGCTGCCAGGAGGAAAGCCACCTGGCCCGAGCAAGGCAATACCGGCCACACGATCTGGCAGGCGCGCCGACAACCAGGCGGTCATCACAGCGCCGAAAGAGAACCCGGCGACAAAGAAGGGTTCGTGTGGCCGCACCAACCCGTCATTGACTGCAGCCAGCAAGTATTGCCCATAGGCGTCGAGGTCGACGCCCGGCGGCACGTCCAGTGATTCGCCCATGCCGGGCAGATCGGGCACGACGACACGGAAACTGCGCGTCAGCGCTTCGATATTGCGAACCCAGTGCGTCCATGAACCCGTGCCGCCGTGCAGCAGCAACAGTGTCGGTCCGCTACCCGCCGCGCGCGCGATCACCCCTGCGCTGCGCCAGGTCTGGACATCCAGCCCGGGGAGCAAGGCGTCCGTGGTGATGGCCGGCACGGTCGTCACAGGGCCACCTCCGTACCCAGGATGTTGGTAATCTGGCTCGACAATACGCCACCGTTGCCATGGCACAAGGCCAGTTGTGCATCCTTGACTTGCCGCAAACCTGCCTCGCCACGCAGTTGCTGCACAGCCTCGACCAGCGTGAACATGCCGTACATGCCCGGATGCACACAGGATAGGCCACCGCCATTGGTATTGACCGCAAGCCGGCCACCAGGGGCGATTGCGCCGTTCGTCACGAAAGCGCCGCCCTCGCCCTTTTTGCAGAACCCCAGGTCCTCGAGAAATAGGATGGTGTTGATCGTGAACGCGTCGTAGAGCTCGACCACGTCGATGTCGGAAGGCTTGAGCCCGGCCATCGCAAACGCGCGCCGGCCCGAGTCCTGCGCCGCGGTTTCGGTCAGTGTAGGCATGGCCACGATGTTCATGTGCGTCGTAGCGGCCGCCGCTCCCAGCAGGTAGACCGGTTTCTTGGGCAGGTCGCGTGCACGCGCGGCGCTCGTCATGACCAAGGCGGCACCACCATCGGTCACCAGGCAACAGTCGCGCACGGTCAACGGACTCGACACCATGCGCGAACTCAGCACATCGTCGATGGTCAGCGGACCACGCATGAACGCGTCCGGATTCAGGTTCGCCCAGGCGCGGGCTGCCACGGCCACTTCAGCAAGCTGCTCGCGCCTGGTGCCATACTCGTGCATGTGACGCGAGGCAGCCAATGCGTATGAAGTTGCGGGGAAGATCGGCGCATACGGCGCCTCGTATTCGAACGGTTTGACCGAGGAAACCAGCTTGCCCGACGCGGTACGCTGGTTGCTGCCATAGAAGATGAGCGCGGTCTCGCAAATTCCTTCCTTCAAGGCCATCGCCGCCATGAGCGTGTACGAAAGGAAGGTTGATCCCCCGGTACGGTTGTTATCCGTAATCTTCGGTTGCAGCCCCAACATCTCGGCGATCAGCAAGCCCGACAGCGGATTCGCGTTTCCCGGCAATGATCCGAAGATCGCATCGACATCATGCGTTTTCAGACCGGCGTCGGCGAGCGCATTGATACTGGCCTCGATGGCGATTTCCTCCGAACTGCGACCGGGTGCTTCGCCCAGACCGGCCAACGCCACCCCGACGATGGCAGCGCTGCCGCGCAAGGCGCTGCTGCTCATGCCGGGGCCCCTGGGACCGCGTCAAACACCACACAGCGGCCATCGCTCGCTCGCGCCACGCGCGCATGCACTTCCATACCGATCAGCACTTGCGCATTGGCCACGCCTTCCACGCGACTCATCATGCGCGGGCCTTCGGCGAGATCGACAAGAACCACGTTGTACGGCCCGCCTTTTTCAGCGCTCCGGTTCACGATGCTGACGGCGTGCACGGTGCCCCGGCCACTGGGAAGTACCCATTCAAGGGCGGTGTCGCCGCAACGGGTGCAGGCCAGGCGCGGATAAAACAGGTGCGATCCGCAGGCGCGACAGCGCTGGATGCGAAATTCGTCACGCGCGAGAAACTCCGCAAATACTGCGGCAGGCCCCGGCCCTCTGGTCCAATCATCGATCAAGGGGGTGGTTTTCATTTTTCTTTCGTTTCAGGGCCGGGCGCAGGTTGGCGCGCTTGTTTGACTGGTTGGGTTGGGTCGTGTCATTGATACTGGCGAGCCGGTGCACCCTGCTCAGGACGGCAACTCAAGAACGGCCTTGGCCAGGATATTGCGCTGAATTTCATTGCTGCCGCCATAGATCGTCGCCGGACGGGCCGAGAAAAAGACGTTCGCCACATGCAGGCCGCCCGCCGGCAAATCGACCGCCGCGTCGCAAACCGCCGCCTCGCCTGCGGTTTCGAGCATCAGGTCGCTTACCCGCTGGAATGTCTCGGTCACCCAGATCTTGAGGATCGATACCTCCGGACCGAGTTCGCGTCCGGTCCGCAGCACATCGACATAACGCAGAAACGCGGCGTTGAGATCGTCGACATCCAGCCGCAATTCGTCGTACCGGGCGCGCCATGACGGCTCGTCGAACGCGCCGCAGGCTTCGGCCAGCTCGCGCAGGCGCATCAGCGGTGCACGGGCCAGACGCGGGTGGCCGATCGTGATGCGTTCGGACCCGAGCAGCGATTTGGCCATCGTCCAGCCCTGGTTCAACCCGCCGACCAAGTTGTCCTTCGGCACTCGAACGTTGTCGAAAAACACTTCACAGAACTCCGAGTTGCCACCAAGATTGCGGATTCGCTTGACGGTAATTCCAGGTGATCGCATGTCGGCCAGCAGAAAACTGATGCCATTTTGCTTCTTGACTTTCGGATCGGTGCGCACGAGCAGGAAGATCCAGTCCGCTTCATGGGCGAACGAGGTCCATGTTTTCTGACCGTTGACGATGAAATGTTCGCCGTCGAGTTCCGCGCGGGTACGCAGATTGGCCAGATCCGACCCAGCGGACGGCTCGGAATAACCCTGACACCAGCGCAATTCCCCCGTCAATATTTTCGGCAGAACATCGCGCTTCTGGGCGTCACTGCCGTAGCGGATCAGCAGCGGGCCCAGCATCACGACGCCCATGTTGGGAGCGATGTTGATGCCGTGCCGGTCAAACTCCGCCTGGAAAGCGACCTGTTCCCAGGCGCTCAATCCCATGCCGCCATATTCGAGTGGCCATTGCGGCGCAACCCAGCCCCTGTCGTTCAGCTTTGCGTGCCAGGTTGCCGTTTCACGCAGGCTCATCCGGCTGGCCGGAAAACGCCAGGCATCGGGGTAATTCGCGGCGATCCAGCGCCGCAGATCGTCGCCGAGGATCGGCGCAGCACCCCGCGCAACGTATTCCGGCGGCGCATCGTCACCACCCGCCGGCGCCAGTTCGCCGTAGCGACGTCGGTGCAAGGGCGCGTTCCCCAGCCAGGCCGCCAGCACCATGGCTTTCTTGAGGTACAGGCCGATGTTGCATTCGTCGGTGTAGCCGATCCCGCCGTGCAACTGAATGCAACCCCGGGTGACCTTCAGCGCCGCGTCGGAGGCGCGCGCCTTGGCCTGGCTGGCCGCTGCTGCGAGCACGCGCGCGTCGACCCCGGAATCTGCAAGTGCCGCCGAATGCGATACCGCAGCCCGGCTTAGTTCGACCTGAATCAACAGGTCCGCCGCCCGGTGTTGCAGCGCCTGAAAGCTGCCCACCGGACGCCCGAACTGCTCGCGCAGCCCGATGTACTCGACGCTGGTTTCGAGCGCCCGTGCCATCACACCCAGCAGTTCGGCACTGGTGGCTATCCGGGCCTCGTCCAGCGCCCGCTGCAGAACCGCCGCCGCGCTGCCGGCATCGGCCACAAGCTGTCCGGCCGATACCGCGACCTCGTCGAGCAGCAACTCCGCGAAGAATCCTCCGTCAACCCGCAGTTGGCTGCGCCACGACAGACCGTCGCACGCCGATTCGAGCAGAAACAATGCCATGCCCGAAGGTGTACGCGCCGCAACGATGACCGCGTCGACACCCTCGCCAGCGAAGACGAACCGCTGGCTGCCAGTCAACACGAAGCCCTCGCCCGATGGCCGCGCCTGCGGCCCGGCAAACTCGGCCGGCCCACCTTGCGAAAGATCCTGCCAGGCCAGCGCCAGTACACACTCGCCGCGTGCCAGGCGCGGCAGCCAGCGTTCACGCAGTTCCTCGTTGCCACCATGCAATAACGTTGCCGCCGGCAGCACGGCGCCTGCGATCAGCGGCTCCGGCGCCAGCGCCCGGCCGCATTGCTCCAGCAACAACACCAATTGCGCCAGGCTGCCGCCGCTGCCACCATACCGCTCCGGCAGGCACACACCGGTCCATCCCAGTGCGGCCATTGCGTGCCAATGCTTGCGGTCGTAGCCGGGGATGCGGTTGCGCCATTCGCGCACGCGTGCGCCGTCAGCCTCAGCGGCGAAAAAAGTAGTGGCCGCGTCGCGCAACATGCGCTTTTCGTCGCTGAGGTCATCAACACGTACTCCTAGATCGATCATGCTTGAGTCCCTCCTACGGCTTGCGCAACTTGATCAATGCGAATGCCCGCGTCGCTCCGGCCAGCGTCAGAGGGCGGCCGACTGGCGACGGCAAGCGCTCCAGAACAGGAACCCCGGCGCGATGATTTCACTCGCCGCCTCGCAGCCAGCAATGCCGAGTGCCCGGGCGCGCGAAAAACCATCCGCACCCAGCACATGTTCCCAGGCCAAAGGATCGGTTCGTTGGAATCTCCGATCGCAGCTGCCTTCATGTTCTTCCCTTTCTCAGGCAAGGAATGTGGCGCATCGTCAAACTTTGTGGCAAGCTTGTATTCTAACAAACGTATGTTTGATTAATGGATCAGCAATTTGTCGACACTCAATCAGGAGTTGCAGGTATGTTCAACGGAAAGGCACTCAGCGCAAAAACCGCGATCGTCACCGGCGCCGGCCAAGGCATAGGCTGTGCCGTGGCACACGCTTACGCGGCCCAGGGCGCCAATGTTGCGGTCGTCGACTGGAATGCCGAAGGTGCCGAAAAGGTGGCACAGGAGATCAGGGCCGCTGGCGGAAACGCCATCGCGCTGAAATGCGACGTATCCGATCGTGCCGCGGTCGACGCCATGGTCTCAGCGGTCGTGGCACAGCTCGGGCCGGTGGATGTGCTGGTCAACAATGCCGGCATCACCCGCACCGCCATGCTGCACAAGATGACCCAGCACCAGTGGGATCAGGTGCTCGGGGTGCACCTCGGCGGCAGCTTCAACTGCCTGCAGGCGGTCGTGGGCGGCATGATCGAGCGCAAGCGGGGCTGGATCATCAACACCGTGTCCAGCGCCGGCATCCTGGGCACCGTCGGACAGATCAACTACGGATCGGCCAAGGCCGGACTGATCGGATTCACAAAATCCGCGGCGCGCGAGCTGGCCCGCCACAACATCGTCGTCAATGCCGTTGCGCCGGGCGCCGCGACACCGATGACCGAGACCATCCGCACTGATGAGCGATTCAAGGAACGCTACCTCGATCGTATTCCGCTCGGGCGTTGGGCCGAGCCCCAGGAACTGGCGCCGGTGTTCGTGTTCCTGGCTTCCGCCGGCGCAAGCTATGTCACCGGTCAGGTCATCGGCGCCGACGGCGGAATGTCGATCCACTGACATGAGTGCACCACCTCTGAGCGTTTGCAGCCCCATGGAGACACTCGGTCCAATCGGGAGCGGCTCCGCCGCCCACCGCAACAACCCGTGCAAGACATGAGTTCAAGTCCTCGCGCACCATTAAACCCGCTCTTCAATCCGGGCGCGATCGCCATCTACGGCGCCTCGTCCGACCCCACCAAAATCGGTGGCCGGCCGCTCGATTTCCTCAAGAGCAGCGGCTTTGACGGACCGCTGTATCCGATCAACCCCAAGTCGGATCACATCCAGGGCCTGCCAGCCTTCGCCAGCGTATCGGCGGTGCCGGGTCCGGTCGACATGGCGATCGTCGCCGTTCCCGCTTCCGGTGTTCTGGCGGCGCTGGAAGATTGCGCCCGCAAGGGCGTCCGCGGCGCGGTCGTATTGAGCTCGGGCTTTGCCGAGGTTGGCGGCGCCGGCGTCGAATGGCAGCAACAGATCAGCGCACTGGCGCGGCGCACCGGCATGCGGGTCGTCGGACCCAACTGCATGGGCGTCATCAACGTTCGCCGCCGCGTGTTGGGAACCTTCACACCCAGCGCCACCGGATCTTTCGCCGGACCGCCGTCGCAGGTCGGGCAAACACCCCGGCAGGGTGCCACGACCGCGGCAAGCGTCGGGTCCGGCAACCCGGCTCTGGTGGTCGGGCGAATTAGCCTGGTCAGCCAGAGCGGCGCCTTTGGCGGCTACTGCCTGTCGCTGATCCGCCAACGCGGTCTCGGGCTCAACCTGTGGATCACGACCGGCAACCAATGCGATGTCGATTTCGCCGATTGCGTCGATCACTTCGCACAGGATGACGACACCGATGTCATCGTCGGATATATCGAGTCCGCCACCGACAAGAACCGGCTGGTGGCGGCTTTGGCGCTGGCACGTGAACGCGGCAAGCGCATCGTGCTGATGAAAGTCGGCAGTTCCGAAGCCGGCGCCCATGCCACGGCGTCGCACACCGCCTCGCTTGCCGGATCGGATCAGGTCTACGACGGACTGTTCCGGCAGTACGGCGTGTGTCGCGCACGCACGATCGACGAACTGTTCGATGTGGCCTACGCCTGCTCCCTGTCGCGTCACCCCCCCATGGGGAACCGCCTGGGCCTGCTGACCGTCTCGGGCGGCGTCGGCGCCTTGATGGCCGATGTTGCCGCCGATTGCGGGCTGGACGTTGCTCCCATGCCGCCGGATGCGCAGCGCAGGCTCAAGGAAATCCTGCCGTTCGCGGGTCCGCGCAATCCGGTCGACATGACGGCGCAACTCGTCAACGACCTCACGCTGTTCGAGCGCAATTTCCAGATCATGCTCGCGGAGGGGGGTTACGACGTGATCGTCGCGTTCCTGTCGAGCGTGGGTCAGGTGCTTGATCTCAGCGCACGCCTGCTCGACCAGCTGAAACTGGTGCTGCAGCGATTCCCTGACCGTACCGTGATCATGTCGATGCTTGCCACGCCCGAAGTCCGCCAACTATACGAGGCGGCCGGCGTGATGCTGTTCGACGAACCGACACGCGCCGTGCGCGCCGCCAGTGCGCTGGTGCGCTTCGCGCGCGAGGCGGAGCGGGCGAAGACCTGGCTTGCCCCGCCGCCCATTCCCGACACGGCATTGGCGCCACCTGCGCGCCATCTCAACGAGGTCGACGCCAAGCGTATTCTGGCCAGCGCCGGCATCCCGGTGGTGGACGAACGCATCGCCGCCAGCGAAGCCGACGCCGCGCGCTGCGCCGCCGAACTCGGGTTTCCAGTGGTGCTGAAGATCGCCTCGATCGACATCGCGCACAAAAGCGAAATCGGCGGCGTTCTGATCGGCCTGAAGGACGAAGCACAGGTGTGTGACGCGTTCCGCACGCTGATGCAACGCGCCCGGACCCATGCGCCGCTGGCCCGGATCGACGGCGTGGTCGTGGCACGCATGGCGCCCACGGGCGTCGAGACGATACTCGGTGTCACGCGTGACCCGGTTTTCGGCGCGGTGGTGATGTTCGGATTGGGGGGCATTTTCGTCGAGGCGTTCAAGGACGTCTCATTCCGGATCGCGCCGTTTGGCGTGGATGAAGCGCGCAGGATGATCGACGAGGTGAGGGGCCGCGTCCTGCTGACCGGTCTGCGCGGCCAGCCGCCGTCCGACGAAGTCGCGCTGGCCGAGGCCATCGCGCGGCTATCGGTTTATGCGGCCCGGCATGTGGATGCGATCGAGAGTATCGACATCAACCCCTTCCTGGTGCTGCCGCGTGGTCACGGTGCGCTTGCGCTGGATGCGCTGATCGTGCCGCGGGCAGATGCTGCCTGATGCATCAGGCAGGCGCCACACCCCTGATGCGGGTGTGGCGCGGCAGGTTCACACCAGGTCTTCGACCGACCCGCGCCGCATCATCAGTTTCTCGGTGAACTCCAGTACCTGCTCGGCCCGCTGGTTATATACGCGCACCCGGCCGTCCATCACGCCGCGCTTGCCGTCCGACAGGTTCTTCTTGCCTTCCACCGTGATCTCGGCGCGCAGCGTGTCGCCGGGGCGCACGGGAACGGTGAATTTGAAGTTGCTGAGCTCCAGCGCG
>CAXBDR010000022.1:0-30097 GCA_963974265.1 uncultured Rhodoferax sp. | reverse complement strand
AGCTGCATCGTCATGCTTCCAACCTAAAGCTCCAAACACGTCTTCGCGGAAGTAGTGTCTTTGGTCGATGTCGGTCGTTTGCCCTTTTGTAAAGAACATCGAGCCAGTGGGATTTGTGCCGTCCGCAGTTGGGATGTTCAACGGCCTGCGTGTTAGAGGATTACTTTCCCAAACAAGGTCCAGTTGATCGGCTTGGAAATGAAGTCCGTGGCGCCCGCCTGGTAGGCCAGTTCGATGGATCCGGTGTCGTTGAGCCCGGTCAGCATCAGGATCGGTACCCGCGCGCCTTCGGGCAGGCGGCGGATTCGGGCACAGACCTGGTAACCGTCGAGGTCCGGCATCATCAGGTCCAGCAGCACCAGGTCGAATGGCGCACGTTCGAACTGGGCCAGTGCTTGAGCGCCGCCATCGGCCTCACTGACCGAGAACCCGGCATGCCGCAGTGTCCTGGACGCCATGCCGCGCATCAGCGCGTCGTCATCGACGATCAGCAGGCGCGCTCCCGAGATATCGTCTTGCATCATGGGGTGGCTCCTGAAAAATACCTGGGTGCGCCTTCGAGCCGCCGATTTGTCGACAACACGCCGGACATGTCCGCGCCTTGCAGCCGCTCGTCGATGATGCCCTGCTGCGAGAGCTTCACCACGTTGCCCGGATCGCCATGGTGCCACGCCGGCAACGCCGGCAACGCCGGCTCGGCGATGCCGGCCCGTCGAAGGCCTCTCGCGCGCACCGCCAGCCCCGCGACGGACTGCATCGGCCCGGGCGGCGGGGCACTGCGCGCACAGCGATACCGGGCGATCATTCCCGCGCCCGGATGTCGCGGACGGCTGCAGATTCCTGCACCCCCCAAACCTGCTCCAACCGGCGCCAGGCACCGCGCAAACGGGCCTGCCAGTCGTCCTCGGCAATGCCCCCGGAGCGCAAGACGGCCTCGTACCGCGTCACCAGCGTCGACAACTCCATCGCGCCGACCTGCGCACTGGATGACTTCAGCATGTGCAGGCACCGCAGCAAGGCCGGTGTGTCGTGCTGCGACAGTGCCTGCTCGATTGCGCGCAACGTGCGTCCCGCCGAGTCCGCGTACAACGCCCGCATTTCCTCGGCAAACTCCGGCTGGCTTCCGTCGGCGACCATGGGCAGCGCCGCCAGCACCCCCGGATCGAACACGACGGGGCCGGACGTTGCACCAGCCGATGGCGCCGACGCCTGGTCCTCGTCCGCGACGGGCAGCGGCCGGGCCGATGGGGCGACCGGAACCCCCAGGTAGCGGCCCACCAACTGGGCCAGCGTGGCGCTGGCAATCGGCTTGCTCACATAATCGTCCATGCCCGCGGCCAGGCACCGACGCCGGTCATCGCCCATCGCATTGGCTGTCACCGCGATCACCGGCACACGACGGGAGGAACCGGGCAAAGCGCGGATGCGCGCCGTGGCCTCATACCCGTCCATGACGGGCATCTGGCAGTCCATGAACACCAGGTCGACATGCACGGACTCCAGCACAACCAGGGCCTGAGCGCCGTTTTCGGCCAGCGTGACCGACATGCCCATGCGCTCGAGCATCGCGCACATGACCTGCTGGTTGATCGGGTTGTCCTCGACCACCAGCACGTGCAATTGCGGCACGGTGATATCGGTGTCCGCGAAGTCCTGCTCGTTCGGGGCCGGCATGACAGCCGCGTCGAACGGCACGTCGAACCAGAACGTGCTGCCCTGGCCAGGCGTGCTTTCCACATGAATGGTTCCCCCCATCAGTTCGACCAGATGCTTGCTGATGACCAGGCCCAGCCCGGAGCCTCCGAACCGGCGTGTGGTCGAGGCGTCCGCCTGCATGAATCGCTGGAACAGCCTGCCGACCTCGTCCGCCGACATGCCCACGCCGGTATCCTGCACCCGGACCCGCAACCAGGTGCGTGGGTCGCCCGCCGGTCCATCGACACGCCGGAAGGACAAGGAAATGGCGCCGCGCTCGGTGAACTTGATCGCGTTTCCAAGCAGGTTGGTGACAATCTGGCGAAACCGCGTCGGGTCGCCACTGACACGCACCGCGGCGGCGGGATCGAGGTCGAGATCGAACGTCGTGCCCCGGGCGAACGCCAGTTCGCGGTAGACGTCGGCCACGTCGTTGAGCAGGCGCACGGGTTCGAAATCCACCTGCTCGAGCGTGACGCGCCCCTCCTCGACCTTGGCCAGGTCCAGGATGTCGCCCAGCAGATCGTGCAGGGCGCGGGCAGCCAGCGTGATGGCTCCGACATAGCGGACCTGTTGTGCGTCAAGGCGCGTGCTCTGCAACAACTCGGCCATGCCCAGGATTCCATTCATCGGGGTGCGGATTTCATGGCTCATGTTGGCCAGGAACCGGGTCTTGGCCTCGCTGGCATCGACCGCCAGCTTGCGTGCCTCCTCGCGCTCGGCCGCCACGGAGTCACTCTGCAGCCGCAGACGGGTCATTTCGGTCCAGCGTTGGTTGCTGCGCCAGGTTTCCTGTGCCAACACCACGCCATAGATGACAACGCTGGCCACGATGATCGATGTACCTGGAAAGTCATTCCATACCGTCGACGCGACGATCGGCGAGAGCATGGTCATTGCGTTCAGCACGGCGGTTCGGTAGCTGCTCACGAGGATGAACACGCCGATCGCGGTGATGCACAAGGAACCGGCAAAAAGCAAGCCGCCCAGCATGACGCCCTGCGCGGCAGGGAGAAACACCAGGGCAATGATGCTCCAGGAGCAGTTGTCCAGGAACAGAAACACGTCAAACCGGGCATGCCAGTAACCTACCCGTTGGGCACGCATCGGGTCGCGGAAAAACCAACGGGTCTCAAGCGCGCGCAACGCGCTCAGACCCAGACGCCCGACCAACCAGATGGCGATCCAGTGCATCGGCACCATGTCGCGCAAGGCGTAGGCTAGTACCAACGAAAAAACGACCGCGCCAGCTTGCGGCAATGGCGCCAAACGGTAGATCGAGCTGACACGCTCGTACTCGATCCTGGCCTCGATCTCGGGCGACAAGGCGGCGGTGCTCCGTGTGTCACTCATCGGTGTATCGGAGCATGCAAGCAAGGGGCATCGGGGGTGAATGTCGGCTCCGATGGCGGCCCGCATTCGATGCGGGACCTACGCCATTGCATGGCCTTGGAACGCCAGTTACCTGTTGGATGCCGACCACTTGCGCATCCTGCCGATGTACAACATGCGAAAGTGTATGGGCCGCCGCGGTGCCGGCCGAAGCCAAAGTCGATCGTTTGTTGCAAAAACACCAACTTTTGCCCATCAACCGCAAGCACACAGCGCCCGCAGGCCGTCTGTCGCCGAACCACGGGCCCGCGCATTCCCCGCGCGAGGACGCGACCCTGTGCCGGCCGTCGGTTAGCATCGGTTGGCCATGCCCAGCGCCCCGATGCAACAGCAGCCCCCATCGTTGGTTTCCTTGCCGCTCGAGCAGGTTGCCGGCACCGTCGACGCAGGTGGGCACCCCTGATGCGGCCCGACATCTTCATATCGCGCCACCAGAGTGCCTGGGATGCCTGCTGGCGGACGCTGGCAACACGGATCCCCGCTGCGGACCTGCTGGAACAACTGGCCGGCAGGTACGCCGAAGCGCATCGCCATTACCACACGTTGCAACACCTGGACGCCTGTTTGCGGCATATGGTGGGCATGCATGCGCTGGCACAACGACCCGATGAAGTCGCGCTCGCACTGTGGTTCCACGATGCGATCTACGACATCGGCGCCGCCGACAACGAACAACGCAGCGCCGACTGGGCGCGGGCAGCGCTGCTCGCGCATGGCGCCAGCACCGAGGTCGCGCAGCGGGTCCATGAACTGGTGATGGCGACCCGGCACGACCAGCCCCCGCACACGCCGGACCAGGAATTGCTGCTGGACGTGGACCTGGCGATCCTCGGCGCTCCGCCGGCGCTGTTCGACGCCTACGAACAGCAGATCGGTCGCGAATACCAGGCGGTGCCGCCGGCCGCCTTCCGCCGCAATCGCCGGCGCATCCTGCAAGGATTCGTGGATCGACCCCGCATCTATCACACGGCCGCATTTCGCGACACCCGCGAAGCGCAGGCACGGGCCAACCTGCAACGTTCGATCCAGGCGCTGGCGCAGTGAGACGACGCTGGGTCGTTCCCGACGCGAATGGCTGCGCAGTGCGTGAATCGCGACCGGGATGCGGGCCGGCCGCGCCGGATTCAGTCCGGAAAGCTGGGTTGGTCGACCAGCGTGGACAAGGGCAGCCGTGACAACTCGGCCAGCAACAGCGCCAGTTGCTGCGCCGCAGCGTCGAGCAATACGCGGCCCTTGTCGGCGCTGGCAGCCGCGGCATTGCCGGCCGCACCCATGGCGTTGACGTCCTGCATCTGCCAGGCCAGCTTGGCGCTGCGTCCGTTGCCCAGGATGGGGAAGTCACGCGCACGCAGCTGCGACGTCGATGCGAAATTGCGCGCCTGGCTCATGTCGACCCGATCGGCCTGCAGCGCCAGCATCATCGAGGTCTCCACGTCGCCGGCATGCACGCCGAAACGCCGCTCGGCGGCATCGAACGGCGCCATCGCCGCGTCGGGCACCGGCAGGTCGTACCAGTTGCTGGAATAGACGATCAGGTCATGACGCGCGCGCAGATCGCGGGCCACGATGTCCATCATGCCGACCTGCCCGCCATGGGCATTGAATATCAGCAACTTGCGGATGCCGGTGGCCGCCACCGCGTCGCCGATGTCGGTCCAGACCCGGATCAGGGTCTCCGCACCCAGGCTCAGGGTGCCGGGAAAACGGGCGTGTTCGTTGCTCTTGCCGATGCGCTGCGTCGGCAGCACCAGCACCGGCAATTCTGCAGACAGCAGCGGCAACGCAGCGCCGACGACCGCGTCGACCAGGTCGCTGTCGACGCTCAGCGGCAGGTGCGGGCCATGTTGCTCGGTTGCGCCGACCGGCAATACGGCGACGACCGCGCCAATGTCCGGCGCATCACGCAGGCGCGCGAACTGGCGGGTGGTCAGGTCGGCCCAGTAGCGTGAAGGCAGTTGCATGGCCTGATCTTAGCGGCAGGCCGGTCGCCGCAGGCCTTGGCGCGGCTACGGTCACCGCATGGGCACACGGCCTCGCGTCCGGACGATCAGGCACGGACCCAGGTGCGCGCCCGCGTGAGTTGGCGCGTTGCCGCCGCCCGGGCCGGGCGCGGCAGCACCGGGTTCAGGACGAGGAGCCGCCGTTGAGTTGTGCGTCGAGTTCCTTGCACGAGGGTGCGCACACGGTCTGGGACTTTCCGGCAACCTTGCGGGTACCCATCAGCGAACGCGGACGGTGCTTGCCACACATGAAGCAGGACATGGTGGCACCACCGAACGACGCGGCCGCCGCGAAGGGGGAGCCCGACGCCTTGGACTTGTAACGCAGGCCATTGGCCTTGACAGCGGTCTTCGCCTCAGCTTTGGCCATGGAGCGCCCTTTCTGGTGTGGTCATGTTTGAAATGGTCATGGATGCAATAACGTGGTGATCAGGCAAATAACAGGAATGCGGGCCAGCCATCGCGACTTGGGCAGGCGGATGTCGATCAAATCCGCCAGCGACTGCCGTCTTTTTCTTGACTACTACAGCAGGGGAAAAGCCGGGGCCCCGGGGGGCACTGTGCCCGGTACGGGCCAGCGCTTCCCGACCACGAAACGGCCGGGCGCATCTCTCCTGACAAAACGCTATTTTATCGGCATGTGCGTGCCCTGACCCGGGACGGTATGCAAGACCCTGCCAGGTGGATCCGAACTCGCCCCGGCGCGGCAGCCTCACGCCCCCGCCGCCGGGTGCGCCTGGCGCAAGGCCTGCTCCAGATCGTCGATCAAATCCTGCACATGTTCGATACCGACCGACAGGCGCAGCAGATCGGTCGGTACCGGGGAACCCGCTCCCTCGACGCTGGCGCGATGTTCGACCAGGCTCTCGGTGCCGCCCAGCGACGTGGCGCGTTTCCACACCGCGACCCGGGCTGCCGTCGCCACCGCTGCCGCTTCCCCGCCCGCGACACGGATCGACAACATGCCGCCAAAGCCGCCGGTCATCTGGCGTGCCGCAACTGCATGGCCCTGGGCCGCGCTCAAGCCAGGGTACAGGACCTCGGCCACCAGGCCATGGCCGTCGAAGTGCTGCGCGATCTGCATGGCCGACGCACTGGCCGCCCGCACCCGCAGGTACAGGGTGCGCATGCCGCGCAGCAACATCCAGGCCTCGAACGACCCCAGCGTGCCGCCGACCTGCGCCCGGACCGCGCGGATGCGTTGCCACAAGGCGTTGTCCTCGCGCGTCACCAGCACGCCGGCGATCAGGTCCGAGTGGCCGTTGAGATATTTCGTCGCCGCATGCATGACGATGTCGGCACCCCGCTCCAGCGGACGCGTCAGCACCGGGCTGGCGACGGTGGAGTCGACCGCGAGCACCGCACCGGCGGCATGCGCAATCGCGGCCGTGGCCTCGATGTCGGTGATCGTCCACAGCGGATTGGCCGGCGTCTCGATCCAGACCAGCCGCGTCTTGCCCGGACGGATGGCCGCCTGTACCGCGGCCGGGTCGGTCATGTCGACCAGTTCGACCTGCAGGCCCCAGTGGGTCGCGAAGTTCAGCAGCCAGTTGCGCAGCGACCAGTACATGACCTTGGGCGCCAGCACATGGTCGCCGGGCGCCAGGGCCTGGAACACGGCCGTGGCTGCCGCCATGCCGGAGGCGAACAACAGGCTGGCCGCGCCGTGTTCGAGTTGCGTGATGACCGCCTCGGCCTGGTCGAACGACGGGTTGTCGGCACGGGCATAGACCCGGCCCGAACGGTACTGGTTGTCCTCGTCGCGCAGGTAGGTGGACGAGACGTGGATGGGCGGCGTGATCGCCCGTGTCTTCTCGTCGATCCAGCCCAGTCCCTGGGCGGCAATGGTTTCGGGTTTGGCGTTCGTATGGTCCATGCTGGGGTCTCGATAGGGAAGCAGGGTTATACCCGGTCCGCGGCCACGGCCTTGGCGCCACCGGATGCGTCCACGGCCACGCCACGGCCATCGCGGTGCTGCGCCTGGCGGGCCTGCAGCGCGCCGGCGCGACGGGGGTTCGGGTGGCGCGCCTGCGGCAGCAGGTCGTGCAAGGCCGCGGGCCGGGCCCGCGCGCCGCTGCGCAGGTAGTCGGCCAGCAGGCTGGCACGGCAGGTTTCCCGGTCGATGCCGCGTTCGCCGTGCAGGTACTCCAGCAGCCGGTCGACCAGCATTTCCGGCGTCAGGCCGCTGGTCTTGCCGGTGCGCCCCCACAACCAGTCGGAGAACGCCAGCATGGCCGCGAACGGCGATCCGCCATCGCCAGCCGGTCCGTCGTTCTTCCCGTCCGCGCGCCGGGGCTGGCAGAGCAGCAGGCGCAGGCTGCGCTGGAAGCGGCCGGAATTGGCCAGCAGGTCCCAGTACCGTGCCAGGCGCACGAAACGCTGCATGTCGGCCGCCGTCACGCGGGCGGTCTGTTGCACCGTGTAGGGCGGCTCCGGGTCGTAGACCATGCCCCATTCGTCCCCGAGCCGGGTGATCGGCGTGCCGCGCAGCCGCTTGAGCACCCCGAGCTGGATCTCGTGCGGCCCCAGCGCATGCAGGCGGTCGAAGCCGGCGCCGAAGCTGGCCATGTCCTCGCCCGGCAGGCCGAAGATCAGGTCCGCATGCAGGTGGGCGTTCGACGCCGTAACCAGCCAGCGCAGGTTGTCCACGGTGCGATCGTTGTCCTGGCGCCGGGAGATCCGTTGCTGCACTTCGACGTTGAAGCTCTGCACGCCGACCTCGAACTGCAGTACGCCCGGCGGAAATCGCGCAATCATCTCCTTGAGCGGCGCCGGCAGATGGTCGGGGATGACCTCGAAATGCACCGACAGCGGCGCCTCGCCAGCGGCCGGCAAACGGTCCAGGAAAAACTGCAGGATGGTCAGCGCCGCCGCGATCTTCAGGTTGAAGGTGCGGTCGACGAACTTGAAGTTGCGCGCGCCGCGCCGGTACAGGCCATCGAGTTCGCCCAGGAATCGGTCGGCATCGAAGGCCCAGGCGGTCTTGTCCAGCGCGCTCAGGCAAAACGCGCACTTGAACGGGCAGCCGCGCGAGGCCTCGACATACAGCAGCCGGTGCGCCAGGTCGTCGGCCGTGTATTCGGCATACGGCAGCGCAATCGCATCGAGCGCCGGCTGCTCGCCGGCGACGACCTTCATCAGGGGCCGCGGACCGTGCAGCAAGGCCTGGCACAACTTCGGGAAACTGACGTCGCCCCAGCCGGTGATCACGTGGTCGGCCAGGGCCACGATCTCCTGCCCGTCGAGCTCGTGGCTGACTTCCGGGCCGCCGAGCACGACCTTCAGCGACGGGCGGCGCACACGCAGCTCGCGCACCAGCGCGCAGGTCTGCGCCACGTTCCAGATATAGACGCCGAAACCGACGATCTGCACGCCACCGGTCGGCGGGCCCAGCGTGTCCAGCAGGTCCTGCGCCAGCTCGGCCGGCTCCCGTGCGATCGTGTATTCGCGCAGCACGGTGCGGTCACGCAGATCACCCATGTTGGCACGCAGGTAACGCAGGCCGAGCGAGGCGTGGATGTACTTCGCGTTGAGCGTGCACAGGATCACGGCAGGCAGGGTCGGTGCGGGGACGGGCATGTCGCTATTATTGGCCGCCATGACCCAGGAGCTTTTCCGCGCCGACTCTTACCTGACCGAATGCAGCGCGACGGTCACCGCGATCGGGGCCCAGGGCATCGTGCTCGACCGTACCGTGTTCTACCCGATGGGCGGCGGCCAGGCCGGCGATGCCGGCGTGCTGGTCGTGACCAGCGGCGCGTTGGCCGGCCAGGACATCGCGATCGCCGACACGCGCAAGGGCAAGGACGCCGAGGGCAGGTTCACGTCGGACATCTGCCACGTGCCGGCGGCCGCCGCGCCGGCCGCGCTGGCGCTCGGCGACAGCGTCACCGCGCGTATCGACTGGCAACGCCGGCACCGCCTAATGCGTTTCCACACCACGACCCACCTGCTGTGCCACCTGGTGCCGCAGCTGGTCAACGGCTGCTCGATCACGCCCGACTATGCGCGACTGGACTTCAACATGACCGATCCGCTGGACAAGGATGCGTTGAGCGCCGGTATCGCCGCGCTGGTCACGGCCGGCCACCCGGTGACGATCGGCGCGATCAGCGACGCCGAACTCGACGCCAACCCGGCCCTGGTCAAGAGCATGAGCGTGCAGCCGCCACGGGGCAGCGGCAGCATCCGCACCGTGCGCATCGGGCAGGACGCGCAGATCGACCTGCAGCCCTGCGGCGGCACCCACGTGGCCAATACCGCGGAGATCGGCGCGGTCGTCGTGACCAAGATCGAGAAAAAGAGCGCCTCGACACGGCGCGTGGTGCTGGGTTTCGCCGGCTGAGCGGCGGCGCGACTCCCGTGGCGGCATCCCCGCACCGATTCGGCGACGCCGATACCTTCTATGCGTGGGACGGGGACACCCTGATCGTCAACATCCTGGGCAAGCCGGCCGCTGGCCGCGACGCGATCGGCAAGCCCAAGGGCAACCAGCTCAAGGTCAGCGTCACTGCGACGCCGAAAAACGGCAAGGCCACCGACCACATGGTGCGGTTCCTGGCGCCGCTGTTCGGGGTGCCGGTGTCGCGGATCACCGTGGTGTTCGGCCGGGAAAACATCCACAAGCAGTTGCGCATCTCCGCGCCGACCCGCCTGCCGCCCGTGTTCGGCGACGATTCCCGCACTGGCTGACGGCCCAACCGGTGCCGGCGACAATCCGGAGCTGCGTCCGGCTCCCCGCCACGGCGGGACCCACCGTGACGCTGCGGAACTTTGTCATCCTGCGCTTCTCCCACCGTTTCCATGAACCTGACCATCCTCCTGCCGCGCCTGCTGGGCGTGTGTGCCCTGGCCGGCGCCGCGCTGGCCCTCCTGCCGGCCCAGGCGCAACTGATTGGCGGCGGCGCTGGCGCGGGCTCCGTCGTCACCACCGAACAGGTCCGGGCCGAACTCGTGGCCCAGGCCCCCGACGGCGTTTCGCCGGGCAAGACGGTCTGGGTGGGGCTGCAGATCACCCACAAGCCCGAGTGGCACACCTACTGGAAAAACGCCGGCGACTCCGGCCTGCCCACGCAGCTGCAATGGACGCTGCCCGACGGCGTGACGGCCGGCGACATCCAGTGGCCGCTGCCACGCAAGATCCCGATCGGCACGCTGGCCAACTACGGCTACAAGGACACGGTGCTGCTGCCGGTGCCGCTGACGATCGGCCCGCAGTTCAAGCCGGCCCTGCTGTCCGATACGCTGACCGTCACGCTCGACGCGGCCTGGCTGGTGTGCAAGACCGAATGTATTCCGGAAGAAGGCCGGTTTACGCTGCAGATTCCGATCAAGAGTTCGACCGCCGGCCATGGCGCCGCCTTCGACGCCGCCTGGCGCGCCGCGCCGACCGCGCTGCCGCCCGCACCGGGCAACGGCGTGACCATCGACGGCCGCTCGATCCGGCTCGCCGTGCATGGCCTGCCGGCCGACTGGCAGGGCCGCACACTGGCGTTTTTCCCGGAGACGCCCGAGGTCATCGAGACCGCGGCCGACTGGCAACAGTCCTGGGACGGCGCGGTCTGGTCCGCCCAGGTACCGCTGTCGCCCCAGCGCAGCAACAGCCCGCAGGTGATGCCGGTGGTGCTGGCGCTGGGCGAGCAGGGACTACGCGTCGATTTGCCGGTGTCCGGCGCCTGGCCGCAGGCCGGTGGCCCGGCGCCGGAGTCCACCGCCTTGCAGGCGGCACTGGCGGCCAAGGGCGGCAGCGGGTTGACGGGGTTCGGGGCGCCGTCCGGCGCGCCGATCGGTTTCTGGGCCGCCCTGGCCGGCGCCCTGATCGGCGGCCTGATCCTGAACCTGATGCCCTGCGTGTTTCCGATCCTGGCCATCAAGGTGCTGGGTTTTGCCCGGCACGCCGACGACCGCCGGGCGCACCGCATCAACGGCATCGCCTACACCGCCGGCGTGCTGGTCAGTTTCGTCGCACTCGGCCTGTTGCTGATGGCGCTGCGCAGCGCCGGCGAAAGCCTAGGCTGGGGATTCCAGTTGCAGAACCCGGCCGTGGTTGCCGCGCTGGCACTGCTGTTCACGCTGATCGGGCTGAACCTGGCCGGCGTGTTCCAGTTTGCCCAGGTCGTGCCCGCCAGCCTGGCCGGATTCCAGCCACGCCACCCGGTGGTCGACGCCTTCTTCACCGGCGTGCTGGCCGTGGCGATCGCCTCGCCGTGCACGGCGCCGTTCATGGGCGCCTCGCTCGGGCTGGCGGTCGCGTTGCCGACGCCGCGGGCGATCGCGGTGTTTGCCGTGCTGGGCCTGGGCCTGGCCCTGCCGTACCTGGTGGCGAGCATGGTGCCGGCCTTCGCGCGCGCGTTGCCGCGGCCCGGTGCCTGGATGGACAGCCTGAAGAAGTTCATGGCCTTTCCGATGTTCGCCACCGTCGCCTGGCTGGTCTGGGTGCTGGGTCAACAAAGTGGCATCGACGGCGCCGGCGCCTTGCTGGCGCTGCTGGTGGCCGTGGCCTTCGTGGCCTGGGCCTTGTCGCTGGCCGGTCGCAGCCGCATCGTGGCCGGCGGCATCGCCGTGGTCGCATTGCTGGGCCTGGCCTGGGGGGTCGGCCCCTACGTGACGGCGCCGGCCGCGATCGCGCGCCAGCAGTCCGATGGCCCCTGGCAGGCCTGGGCCCCGGGGCGGGTCGACCAGATCGTGGCCGCCGGCCAGCCGGTCTTCGTCGACTTCACCGCCGCCTGGTGCGTGACCTGTCAATACAACAAGAAGACCACGCTCAGCGACCCGGCCGTGCTGGCCGACCTGGCGGAGAAAAAAGTGGTGCTGCTGCGCGCCGACTGGACCCGGCGCGACCCCGCCATCACCGCCGCGCTGCAGCAACTCGGCCGCAATGGCGTGCCGGTCTATGTGTTGTACCAGGCCGGCCGCGCGCCGGTGCTGATGTCGGAGATCCTGAGCGTGGCCGACATGCGCGCCGCGCTGGCCACCTTGTGATGTCTCGATCCGGAATCTCGTCCAACCCCTGAACAGGAGATCGCCCATGTTGCGCCGTACCCTGCTGTCGAGTGCCGCCCTGGCCGGCCTCGGTATATCCACCGCAAGTTCCGCCGCGCCCGCGGTGGGCCAGAAGGCTCCCGGCTTCAGTCTGCCGGACACCGCCGGCAAGACCGTCGATCTGGCCGCCTTTCGCGGCAAACACGTGGTGCTGGAATGGGTCAACCCCGGTTGCCCTTATGTGCGCAAGCATTACGGCAGCGCCAACATGCAGGGCACGCAGAAGGAAGTCACGGCGGCCGGCGTGGTCTGGCTGGCGATCAACTCGACCGAGGAGGCCGCCAGCGACTACCTGTCGCCGGCACAGATGGCGGCCTGGATGCGGGAGCAGCGCGCCGGCGCCACCCATACGCTGATGGACGTCGAAGGCACGGTCGGCAAGGCCTACGGCGCCCGCACCACGCCGCACATGTACATCGTCGATCCGCAGGGCGTGCTGGTGTATGCCGGTGGCATCGACAGCATTGCGTCGTCGCGGGTCTCCGACATCAAGACTGCCGTCAATTACGTGAAACAGGGCATCCGGGAAGCGCTGGCCGGCCAGCCCATCAGTTCGGCGACGACCCGTCCCTACGGCTGCTCGATCAAATACAAGACCTGAACAGTGCCACCGGGCGGTCGCGGTCGGCACCCCGGCAATGCCGGCGGCGCAGGGGCGGCGAAGGCCCGCGCGCCGGGCCGCAGCGGGCACCGTGCTGCCACAATAGGCCCATGACCGCACCCGATGCCGGCAGCCCGTTTGCGGCGCTGCACAACGACACTTTCCTGCGCGCCTGCATGCGCCAGGCCACCGACCACACGCCGGTATGGCTGATGCGCCAGGCCGGCCGTTACCTGCCCGAATACCGTGCCACGCGGGCCAAGGCCGGCAGCTTCATGGGCCTGGCGACGAATACCGACTACGCCACCGAAGTCACGCTGCAACCGCTGGAGCGTTATCCGCTGGACGCCGCCATCCTGTTCAGCGACATCCTGACCATTCCCGATGCCATGGGACTGGGCCTGAGCTTTGCGATCGGCGAAGGGCCGAGATTCGCCCATCCGGTGCGCGACGAGACGGCGGTGCAGAAACTGCGCGTGCCCGACATGGACAAGCTGCGTTACGTGTTCGACGCCGTCACGTCGATCCGCAAGGCCTTGCATGGCCGGGTGCCGCTGATCGGCTTCTCCGGCAGCCCGTGGACATTGGCCTGCTACATGGTCGAAGGCGCGGGTTCGGACGACTACCGGCTGGTCAAGACCATGATGTATGCCCGTCCGGACCTGATGCACCACATGCTGGCCATCAACGCCGACGCCGTGGCCGCCTACCTGAACGCCCAGATCGACGCTGGCGCCCAGGCGGTGATGATCTTCGACAGCTGGGGTGGCGTGCTGGCCGATGGCGCGTTCCAGCAGTTCAGCCTGGCCTACACGGCCCGCGTGCTGGCCCAGCTCCAGCGCCGCCACGACGGCGTCGTGATCCCGCGCATCGTGTTCACCAAGGGCGGCGGCTTGTGGCTGCCCGAGATGGGCCAACTCGATTGCGAGGTGCTGGGCCTGGACTGGACCGTCAACCTCGGGCAGGCCCGCCGGCTGGTCGGCGGCGCGGTCGGCGGACCGGGCAAGGCCTTGCAGGGCAATATCGATCCGAACGTGTTGTTCGCCCAGCCCGAACAGATCCACGCCGAGGTGCGGCGCGTGCTGGAGAGTTTCGGCCCCCCCCACCGGGCGGTTGCCGGCGACCCGGACCAGACGGGCCCGACCCATGTTTTCAACCTCGGCCACGGCATCAGCCAGCACACCCCTCCTGAAAACGTAGCGGCGCTGGTCGACGCCGTGCATGCGGTGTCGCGACAGTTGCGCGCATGACACGTTCCGGTCCGTGCCTACCACAAACGGCGGCCGATCAGGTTGGTGACTCCTGACTTATGCACAAAATTCGTGCTGCACTGCGCCACGACCGGCGCCCGCAATCGCGTTGCACTACAAAAGCGATAGCCACCGCAAGCTGTTGATTCATAAAGGTTTTGGTGCTTTGCTTTTTTGATGGGCATTCCAGTCAAAGCCTTTGTTTACAAGGCTTTCGCGTGTGCCGCGACCGGATATCAACAAAGTTATCCACAGAAAACTTGGATGAGGTTTAAAGTTCTTTCAGATCAAGCACTTAACCCCAACTTCACAAGTTCACTTCAAGAACACTCCCCAAACGACGCTTTGCGATGGCGCACCTGATTCCCGTCCTGGTCCAGACGCCGGCGCACAGCCAGATCGGCGGCGCGCTGACCTACCGAAGTGAATCGCCGCTGACGCCCGGCACCTTGGTGCGCGTGCCCCTGGGTCGGCGCGAGACGCTCGGCGTCGTATGGGACGGTGCGCCCGCGCACGACCCGTCGCTGGACCCCTCCCGGCTGCGCCCGGTCTCGACCGTGCTGGACGCCTTGCCACCGCTGGGGCCGAACTGGCGCGAGCTGGTGACATTCGCCGCCCGGTACTACCAGCGCGCAGCCGGCGAGGTGGCCTTGTCCGCGTTGCCGCCGCCACTGCGCGACCTGAGCGAGGCCCAGCTGCAGCGCCGGCTGCGCCGCAAGACCCCACCGGCCGGCACCACCGCCGCGGCGGCGAGTCCACCACCAACGCCCGACAGCGCCGAACCGCCGCCGGGACAGGCGTGGCCGCTCAGCACCGAACAACAGGCGGTGATGGAGCAGCTGCGCCACGGCGAAGGCACCTTCGTGCTGTTCGGTGCCACCGGCAGCGGCAAGACCGAGGTCTACCTGCAGTGCGTGCAGGAGCTGATCGAGCGCCAGCCCGATGCCCAGGCGCTGGTGATGGTGCCCGAGATCAATCTCACGCCGCAGCTGCAGCAGCGCTTCCTGGCGCGTTTCGCGCCACAGTTCGGCGCCGAGGCCGTGGTGTCGATGCACAGCGGCATGACCCACCCGCAACGCCTGCGCAGCTGGCTGGCCGCACACCTGGGCACGGCGCGCATCGTGCTGGGAACCCGGATGGCCATCTTCGCGTCCATGCCGCGGTTGCAGCTCATCGTCGTGGACGAGGAACACGACCCGAGCTACAAGCAGCAGGAAGGCGCACGGTATTCGGCGCGCGACCTGGCGATCTATCGCGGGCAACGGGAAAAGGCCAAGGTGATCCTGGGTTCGGCCACGCCCTCGCTGGAGAGCTGGTACCACAGCCGGCCGCGCGAGCAGGGTGGCCGTTATACGCGGCTGCACATGCCCAGCCGGGTCGGCGACCAGGCGCGGCTCCCGCTGGTGCGCAGGGTCGACATGAACCACCAGCCGCGGCGCGCGGTGATCGCGCCGCCGCTGCTCGAGGCGATCCGCCAGCGCGTGGCCGCCGGTGAACAAAGCCTGGTGCTGCTGAACCGGCGCGGTTATGCGCCGGTGTTGCAGTGCGGCGCCTGCGACTGGAAAAGCGCCTGTCCCCATTGCAGCGCCTACCGGGTGTTCCACAAGATCGATCGCAGTCTGCGTTGCCATCACTGCGGCTTCGCCGAACCCGTGCCGCGTGCCTGCCCGGAATGCGGCAACCCGGACATCGCACCGATCGGGCGCGGCACCGAACAGCTGCAGGAACACGTGGCCGCCTTGCTGGCCGACGTGCGCCGTCCCGGCTCGCAGACGCCCGAGCAGCCGCAGGGCCTGGCGGTCAACGTGGCGCGTATCGACGCCGACAGCACCCGCCTGGCGGGCAGCCTGCAGTCGCAGCTGGCACAGGTGCATTCGGGCGAGGTCGACGTGCTCGTGGGCACGCAGATGGTGGCCAAGGGCCACGACTTCCGACGCATCACGCTGGTCGCGGCGATCAATGCCGACAATGCCTTGTTCTCCAGCGACTTCCGCGCGCCCGAACGCCTGTTCAGCCTGCTGATGCAGGCGGCCGGCCGGGCCGGACGCGATGCCGCGGTCAGCGGCCACAGCGAGATGTGGATCCAGACCTTCCAGCCCCAGCACCCGCTGTTCGACGCGCTCAAGCGTCACGACTATCCGGCGTTCGCCGAGCAGCAGCTGAGCGACCGCGCCAGCGCCGGCCTGCCGCCGTTCTCGTTCCAGGCTCTTCTGCGCGCCGAAGCGCGGACCCAGGAGGCCGCCCAGGGCTTCCTGGAGGCCGCCAGTGCCGCGGCCCAGGCACAGCTGGCGGACCTGCCCGGTTTCGAGCTGGTCACGCTGTATCCCGCGGTACCGATGACGATCCAGCGCGTGGCCAATGTGGAACGCACCCAGATGCTGGTGGAGAGCCCGTCGCGCAAGGCCTTGCAGAACTTCCTGGCGGCCTGGCACGAACTGCTGCACACGGTGCGCCAGGGCGAGGCCGGCCGCGGCCTGCTGCGCTGGGCGGTGGACGTGGATCCACTGGCGATCTGACGCGATGCGACTCAGGACGACGCCGGGTCGATGTCGGTGTCCGGCATGACGAAACGATCGAACTGCGCGATCGGCAAGGGCCGGCTGATCAGGTAGCCCTGGCAGTAGTCGCAGCCATGGGCGGCCAGGAAGTCGCGCTGGCCCTGCAGTTCGACGCCTTCGGCGATCACGGCCAGGCCCAGGCTCTGGCCCAGGGCGATCACGGTACGGGCGATGGCCGCGTCGTTCGGATCGGTCAGCACTTCGCGCACGAAGGACTGGTCGATCTTGAGCTGGTCCAGCGGCAGCCGGCGCAGGTAGCTGAGCGACGAATACCCGGTGCCGAAGTCGTCCAGCGAAAAACCGACGCCCAGCGCCTTGATCTGGCGCATCTTGTTGATGATGGACTCCTGGTCCGACGCAAACATGCTTTCGGTGATCTCGAGCTTGAGCCGTGCCGGGACCACCCGATGGAGTTCGAGCGCCTGGCGCACCTTGTCGACGAAATCGGTTTGCCGGAACTGGTGCACGCTGACGTTGATCGCCAGTGTCAGCCGTGCGGTCTGCGGGTGCGCCGCCCAGGACGCGATCTGGGCGCAGGCGCGCTGCAAGACCCACTCCCCCATCTCGACGATCAGGCCGGACTGCTCCGCCACCGGAATGAACTCGCCCGGCGACACCGGACCACGCTCGGGATGGGTCCAGCGCAACAAGGCCTCGGCGCCCACGACCTCGCCGCCGGGCCCGACCTGCGGCTGGTAATGCAGCGTCAGGGCATCGCGCGACAGGCTGTGGCGCAGGTCGACCTCCATTGCGGCACGGGCCTCGACCGCCGACTGCATTTCGGGATCGAAGAACCGCACCGTGTTGCGGCCGGCCGCCTTGGCCTGGTACATCGCGACGTCGGAGCGCTTGAGCACCTCCTCGACCGTTGTCGTGTCGACGCCGAACAGCGACACGCCGATGCTGGTGCCGCTGCGGTGTTCGCGCCCCGCGATATCGTATGGCGTGCCCAGGCGCACCAGCAGCTTCTCGGCGACCCTGCGTCCGGTTGCGATCGCGTCCGCGGCGCTGGCGCCGGCGTCGTCGATCAACACGACGAACTCGTCGCCGCCCAGGCGTGCCACCGTGTCGGCATCGCGCACGCAGGCGCGCATGCGCAAGGCCACCTGCTTGAGCAGCAGGTCGCCCTTGTCATGGCCCCAGGTGTCGTTGAGCGCCTTGAAGTTGTCCAGGTCGATCAGCAACAAGGCGCCGAAGCGCCGGTTGCGCAACGTGGCACTGAGCGCATGTTCGAGCCGGTCCTGCAGCAGCCGGCGATTGGGCAGGTCGGTCAGCGGGTCGTAGAAGGCCAGGCGGCGGATCGCACTCTTGGCGGTCTTGCGCCCCGTGATGTCGCGCGTCATCACGATGAAACGGGGCACGGCAGCACCATCGACCTGCTTGCGCGCCACCGACAACTCGTACCAGCGCGTGCCCTGCACGAGGTCCAGCGTGTATTGCTCGCCTTGCGAGAAGCCGTCGATCTGTGCGCTGCGCAAGGCCTCCATCGTGACTTCGGCGGCCTGCGCCGGCAGCACCTCGAACACGGTGCGCCCGGCAAAGTCTTCCGCCGGAATCGGCAACTGGCTGTCCGACGGCGCGTAACAGCTGTGGTAGTTGCCCTGCAGGTCGATCTCGAAGATCGGATCGCGGATGGCTTCGACCGTCGAGCGCAACTGGTTCTGCGTGGCCAGCATCTCGGCCGTACGTTCCCGCATCAGGGCCTCGAGGCCGGCCTTGTAGCGCCGCTGCTCGACCAGCAACTGGGAAAGGTAGGCCAGCAACAGGCTGGCCAACACCATGGCCGCTGCGGCACTGGGCACCACCGAATCCCGGCCCCACCCGCCCACCGGCGCGAGATCGAGGTTCCAGGCCCCGTTGGGCACCTCCAGGCTGCGGCGCAGCGGCTCGGGCAAAGGATCCGGGTGGGATGCGGAAATGATCTGGTGTTCGCCACTGTCCGGCAGCACGCGCCACAGGCGGTACTCGACGTCCCTTGCCCGCAACTCGCCGAGTTCGGCCGCCGAGAGCAGGTCCTGCAGCCGGATGGTGACGTTCGAAAAGCCCCAGAATCGCCGTTCGCCGTCGGCCCCCGGCAGGAAGATCGGCAACCGGCTGACCACCCCGGCGCCGCCTTGTGCCAGCTGCAGCGGGCCGGCCAGGGTCAGCCGCCCGGTGTCGCGGGTGAACAGCGCCTCGCGACGCTGCCCCGGGTCGTTGAGCTGGTCGAATCCGATCAGGTTTTCGTTGCCCTCCAGCGGCATCACGTGGCGCACCACGCCGTCGGGCGACAGCGACAGCGCCAGCACCCGCGAGCCGCCGCCCATCAATTGCGTCGCTGCCGCCTCGAAGTTGACGATCTCGCCATGACCCTGGTGCACCAGTGCCGCCAATGCGCGGTTGTCCGCCAACAAGCCTGCGACGCTGCGCTGCAGCACCTGGGCCCGCTCGGCCGCCATCTGCGCGATCTTCACGCGTTCCTGCCGCTGCTTTTCGGCTTGCAGCCGGACCAACAGGGTCGTGCCCATGGCCAGCAGCAACACGAACACCAGCGCCGCGATCGACCAAGACGGCCAGCCTGCGCTGCGCAACTGGCCTCGCTTGTTGACGACAGTGCGCATGGCCGGTCTCAGCTCCGCTCGACCATCAGGACCACGGCCGCGGAGAAGGTCAGGAAAGCGGCGGCGGTCGAGATCAGGATGATGCGCGCGACGCGCCCGGTGTTGGCGCCAAAACGCTCCGCCAGCAGCGAGACGTTGCTGGCGCTGGGCAACGCCGCCACCAGCACGATCACCGTCAACGCGAATCGGTCGATCGCCACGCCCAGCTGCATGGCGCCGATCCCCACCAGCAGCACCAGCACCGGATGCAGCACGAGCTTGATCACGGCGACCGGCAGGTAGTCGCGCAGCGGCAGCGGGTGCGCGCCCTCGGTCGGCTGGATCATCTGCGAACGCGCCAGCACGGCGCCGATCGTGAACAAGGCCACCGGCGAGGCGGCGTCGGCCAGCAGGCCGACGGTCTGGTCCACCGGCGCCGGCAATTCCAGCTGGATCCACGACGCCAGCGCGCCCAGCACGATGGCCCACGGCATGGGGTTGACCATCACGCCGCGCAAGGCGTTGCGCGCGGCCACCGACACACCGTGCAGCCCAGCGCCGTCGAGTCGGGACAAGGCCACGCATAACGACGATGTGACCAGCAGGTCGACGGCGATGGTGGCAATGGCAGGGCCGGCGGCCGCAGGGCCGAGCAGGGCGACCAGCAACGGCACCCCCATGAAGCCGGTGTTCGGGAAGGCCGCGACCAGGGCCCCGAAAGCGGCGTCGTTCCACCCGATGCGCCGGTTCAGGCTCACCGTGACGACAAAACCCACCATGACCAGCGCGCACAGCAGGTAGGTCGAGAAAACGCCGGGATTGAGCAGTTGTTCCACCGGCGTCGTGGAGCCGAACCGGTACAACATGCACGGCAGCGCGAAATACAGCACGAAGCTGTTGAGCCCGGGGATTGCGTCCAGGCGCAACATGCCCCGCCTCGCCGCCAGATAACCGGCCAGCACCAGCGCAAAGAAGGGAAAGGTGACCAACAGGACCTGCAGCACCGACCCATTGTCGCCGACGCCAGCATGCCGGATTCGGTCGGTATGATCGGTCCCTTGCCCGCTTTTCCCCTGTCTGCCCGCCCTGCATGTCTGCTGCGTCCCGCCCCCCCGCCGGTCTGAACCTCGCCCAACAAGAAGCCGTCAACTACCTCCATGGCCCCTGCCTGGTGCTGGCGGGGGCCGGTTCGGGCAAGACGCGGGTGATCACCCACAAGATCGGGCGCCTGATCCAGACCGGCATGGCGCCCAAGCGCATCGCGGCCATCACCTTCACCAACAAGGCGGCGGCGGAAATGCGCGAGCGAGCCAAGTCGTTGATCGGGCGCGCCGCCGGCGAGGTCCTGGTCTGTACCTTCCATGCGCTGGGCGTGCGCATGATGCGCCAGGATGGCGCGGTGCTCGGCCTCAAGCCCCAGTTCTCCATCCTCGACACCGACGACGTGACCGGCATCCTGAAGGATTGCGGCGGCAGCACCGATGCGGCCACCGCGCGGCAATGGCAATGGACGATCAGCCGCTGGAAGAACATGGGCCTGAACGCGGCCCAGGCCGAGGCGCAGGCAGCGGACGACAACGAACGCATCATCGCGCGCATCATGGCGCGGTACGAGGAACGCCTCACCGCCTACCAGAGCGTGGATTTCGACGACCTGATCTCGCTGCCGCTCAAGCTGCTGCAGGAGCATGAAGCGGTGCGCTGCAAATGGCAGGACGCGCTCGGCCACATCCTGGTCGACGAATACCAGGACACCAATGCCACCCAGTACACGCTGCTCAAGCTGCTGGTGGGTGGCGCCGGCAGCGAGCAGGCACGTTTCACGGCCGTCGGCGACGACGACCAGTCCATCTACGGCTGGCGCGGCGCCACGCTGGACAACCTGCGCCAGCTGCCGGTGGACTTCCCGACTCTCAAGGTCATCAAGCTCGAGCAGAACTACCGCTCGACCTCGGCCATCCTGCGCGCGGCCAACAACGTGATCGGCCCCAACCCCAAGCTGTTCCCGAAGAACCTGTGGAGCGACCTGGGCGAAGGCGAACCGGTGCGTATCGTCGATGCCGACCACGAGGAACACGAGGCCGAACGCGCGGTGGCGCGCATCCAGAGCCTGCGCGCGGGCAGCGCCGTCACGGCCGCCGGCACGCAAAGCCTGGAACTGCGCGATTTCGCGGTGTTGTACCGTGCCAACTACCAGGCCCGGGTATTCGAGCAGGCCTTGCGCAAGGCCCAGATCCCGTACAAGGTCTCGGGCGGCCAGAGTTTCTTCGACCGCGCCGAGATCCGCGACCTGTGCGCCTGGTTCCGGTTGTGGGTCAACAACAACGACGATCCGGCCTTCCTGCGCGCGGTCACCACGCCCAAGCGCGGCATCGGCCACCAGACGCTGGGCCAGCTCGGCGTGTTCGCGTCGCAATACAAGCTCAGCCTGTTCGAGGCCTTGTTCAGTTCGAGCCTGCCCAGCGTGCTGGCCGCGCGCGCCGTCGGCAGCCTGCACGAATTCGGCCGCTACGTGAACGACCTGGAATACCGCGCCCGCCACACCAGCGGCGCCGAGGCCGCGCGCAGTTTTCTCACCGACTGGCTGACCGAGATCGGCTACGAGAAACACCTGTACGACGGCGAAGACAGCGAGAAACTCGCCGCCGCGCGCTGGACCAACGTGCTTGAGTTCTGCGACTGGATGGCGGCGCGATGCGGCGGCCAGATCGACGACGCGGCCGGCGTCACGACGTCGGCGGAAACCAAGAGCCTGCTCGAAGTGGCGCAGACGATCTCGCTGCTGTCGACGATCAGCGAACGCGAGACCGACCAGAACGTCGTCACGCTGTCCACGCTGCACGCGGCCAAGGGGCTGGAATGGCCGCACGTGATGCTGGTGGGCGTGACCGAAGGCCTGCTGCCGTTCAAGCTCGGCGACGACGACAACCCCACCGGCAAGGCCGACGGGCCGATGAGCGAGGGCATTTTGCAGCGGCTGCAGGAAGAACGCCGCCTGATGTACGTGGGCATCACGCGGGCCCAGCGCAGCCTGGCCGTGAGCTGGACCCGCAAGCGAAAAAAGGGCCGCGAGATGGTCGCCGCCCAGCCCAGCCGCTTCATCGCCGAGATGGCGCTGGACGCCAGCACCACCAAGGAAGATCCGCGGGCCAAGCTCAAGGCCTTGCGCGCCGAGTTCGCCAAGAAGGCCGCCGACGCGGCCGCGCTCAGCGCGGCGACACCCGCGTCGTAGTCCCGGGAGATCGAGCCGATCGTTCTCGCCGCTTCGCGCCGGCTTTCTTGCCGCGCCGATCCGCCTGGCCGACAATGGATCGCTGCCAGAACCGTACACGAGAGGAAATCATGCAAGCCGACCCCAAAGTCATCGCCCATCTGCAGGCGCAGCTCAAGAACGAACTGACCGCCATCAACCAGTATTTCGTGCACTACCGCATGTACAAGCACTGGGGCCTGGGCAAGCTGGCCCGCAAGGAATACGAAGAGTCCATCGACGAAATGAAACATGCGGACAAGCTGATGGACCGCATCTTCATGCTCGACGGCCTGCCCAACCTGCAGGACCTGGGCAAGCTGATGATCGGCGAAGACGTGCCCGAGGCGCTGGCCTGCGACCTCAAGGCCGAGGTCGGCGCCCAGGCCACCATCAAGGATGGCATCGCGTATTGCGAACAGGCCCGCGACTACGTGTCGCGCGACCTGCTGCAAGGCATCCTGGACGACACCGAGGAACACATCGACTACCTGGAAACCCAGATCGACCTGGTGGGCAAGGTAGGGCTGCAGAACTACCTGCAGAGCCAGATGGGCGAATGATGCCCGAGCACCGGTCTGAAGTGCCTTGACACCATCACGGCCGCGGCGCCGCCCTGCGAAACGGCCGCCGGGCCCGGGCATAGAACCTGCCGGTCACAGGGGTTCTTGCGAATGACATGGATTCGCATTTAGAATCACTTCACATTCGCTACCGCCACCCGGCCCGTGTTGCCATGATTGTTTGTGTCTGCCGTCGCGTCTCCGACCGTGACATCGCCCGCCACGCCAAGGCTGGCCTGGGCTTCGACGAAATCCAGCTCGAACTGGGCGTGGCCACGCAATGCGGCGGATGCGAGGGTTACGCGCGCGATGTCGTAGCGCAATGCCATGGCACCTGCCCCACAGCCCATATTCGGCGCCAGCACGAAACACCTCCGCCGCAGGAGCTGGCTCCTGCCACCTGAGGCAGCCGGCAGGCGTCAGTCCTGCGCTGCCGGTCCCGGCCCGCGCCGGATCGCGTTCGGGAAATACATCGCCGTCAGGCTGCGACTGTGCACTGGCGAGAAACCATCGGCATAGGCCTGGTCGGCTGCCGTCGCATAGCGCCGCCATGCGCGCACCCAGTGGATCTGGTCGCAGACCTCCAGCAGGCCGATGGTCTCGCGGTCGCCGATCAGGATGCCGTGCACACGCAGGCCCAGCGTCTGCTTGGCGTGGCGCAGCGCATCCAGCGTGGCCGGCGTGACGCCGAACTCGCCGTCGCTCACGATCAGGATGTCGGCCAGCGCAAACGCCCCGGCCTGTACCCGTGCGACCGCACGCTCCAAGGGGGTCTGCACATCGGTGCCGCCGTCGAAACTCTGGTCCATCACGGCCAGCAAGGTGTCCAGGCCCTGCGGCGTCAGCGCCAGTTCCTGCTCCAGCAATTCGCCGGCACCTCCGAATGCCAGCAGCCGGCAGGCGCGGCCACCGGCATGGGCCGTGCGCAGCGCCTGCAGCACACAGGCCTTGGCGACGTTCTCCGGCGCGCCACGCATCGATCCCGACGTATCCAGGCAGAGCAGCATCGGACCTTGTCCCACCGGCGCCTGCGGCTTGGCCACCGGCGCCGTCGTGCGGGTGTCGGGTTGCAGCCGCCACTGCGTGGCCAGCGCCGCATCTTCGTAGGTCAGCAACTGCTGCTCGGCGAACCGGGCGCGCCACAGGCGCCGCAGCACCGGATGGCGCACCATCGCGGCCTCGCTGGCCAGCATGCGCGCCAGCTGGCCCGAGCGCTTGACGCCGCGCACCTCGCTGGGCTGGTCGAGCAGTTCGGTGGTGATGGCCACCGCCACCGGCTGGCGCGCTGCGTCGACCTGTGGCCGCGGATCTGCGGCCGGCGGCAGATCGTCACCCCGATGCGCACGCCCCACGGCGTCGATGAACCTTGCCAGTTCCGGCACGGTGTCCAGCACCGCGCCGATGCGCTGCGCCTCGCGCCAGCCGCGGCTGTCCAGCTTGCCCCTCAGGATGTCCCAGTTCAGATGGGCCAGGTCACCCAGGCTCTTGAACAAGGCCAGCACCTGCTCCCAGTCCTGCCGCTGTGTCGCCCACTCGGCACGGAACGCCTGCGCCATGCGGTCGATCGCCGCGTCGCGTGACTCCGCAGCGGGTCGATCGACCAGGCGGTCCAGATGCCACAACATCACGGCCAGCACCTGGCGCGCCATCGCGGCACTGCCCCGCGTCAGCGCGCACAGGTCCAGTTCGGTGATGGCGCCGCGCAAGGCGGCACACGCCGCCGGATCGCCCCAGTCCCGCCCGGCCACCGGCAGCTGCCCCGCCTGCAAGGCCTGGTCCCAGCGCGGCAGATCCGCCAGGCGCAGCGACGTGCTGCCGCTGCTGCAGACCAGGGCCGATTGCCACAACGCCGGCGCCAGTTCGGCGAGCCGGTGGAACGGGGCGTCAACCCGCCAACGATCGCCCGCGCGCGCCGCGGCCGTCACCGGCCCGGCGGCTTCAGCCATGGCACGACGACGTGCCCGACGGCCGGCAGGTCACTTCGGTTGCTCCACGGCGCCAAGCGCCACCGGCGCGGGCTCCGGGCCTTGCGCGTGCGTGTCCACCGGCAGCTCGCCGAAATCCCGCGCCAGCCGCTGCAGGTCGTCGTGCAGCGACTGCGCCAGGGCCACGTTGGCCTGGTGCACGGCGCCAATCCGCGCCAGCAGGTCGGGCGGCAACCACAGATGGTCACGCGCGCCATCGAGGGCCGCGTGCGCGGCCTCGCGGGCCGACTGCAGGGCGACGGCACAACGCTGGCGTATCTCCTGCACCTGCGCCACACGCGCCTGCACATGGCGCGGGCTGTAGCGCCGCCGCGCGCGTTCCGACACGATACGCACCATCGCGTTGTCGTGACCGGCGGCCTCGCCCGAGATCGCGCGCGCCAGCGCCAGCTTGCCGGCGCCATCGTCGGCCGCGTCGTCGGGCTGCGCCGTGGTCTCGATCTCCAGCTGCTTCTCGAACGCCCGGGCCGCGCGTGCCAGCCACTGCAGGTCCAGCGGCACGGCCTGGCCCACCCGCTCGTCGCACCATGGCACCAGGGCCTGGACCTGATCCGGCCGTGCGCCAAGTGCGTACGGCAGCAGCCACAGATCCCAGCGCTCCACCTGCGCTGCGCCGCGGCTGGCGGCCTGCACCTGCAACAGGCCGACCAGCTTGCGCCAGCGCCGGTCCGACACCGTCACGGCCTGTTGCACGCACCAGGCCCGTGCCTGCACCAGCAGCGCGGTGACGTCCGGCGGCAACACCACCTGCCGCGCCCGCTCCCGCAGCGGCTGCAGGTCCGCGGCCCGCAGCTGCGGCCGGCCGTGGACGGCTTGCGCCGGCAAGGCCAGCAAGGCTGCGAAATGGGCGTCGCCCACCGGCTGCACCGGCACCCGCAGCAGGAAACGGTCGTGGAAGGCCTGCAGTGATTCATCGTGCGGCACCTCGTTGGTGGCGCCCACGACCGACACCAGCGGCACCCGGACCCGTCCCGCGCCGTTGTCGAATTCGCGCTCGTTGAGCAGCGTCAGCAAGGCATTGAGAATGGCCGAGTTGGCCTTGAACACCTCGTCCAGGAACGCGATCTGCGCCGTCGGCAGGAAACCGCCGGTCAGCCGCTCGTACCGGTCCTGCTCGAGCGCCGTCAGCGACAAGGGCCCGAACAGTTCCTCGGGCACCGAAAACCGCGTCAACAGGCGCTCGAAATACGGTGCATCGACGAAGGCCGCATGCAGGCGCCGGGCCAGTTCGCTCTTGGCAGTGCCCGGCGGCCCGATCAGCAACACATGTTCGCCGGCCAGCGCCGCCAGCAGCAACAGCCGGACCGGGCCGTCGCGCTCCAGCAGGTTCCGGTCCAGGTCCGCCAGCGCGGCGCGCAAGATTGGCTCATCCATGCGTACATTGTGCGGTCAAACCCGGCCCGCCCGCAGGCACGCGGCGGCGCACACGTCCGGGACGGCACGCTGCCTTGATGCAGCGCAAGGTCGATTGCGGGCCCGGCTATCATGCGGCGAACCCCGCCGGCTCCGGCCGCAGTGGAGCCTGGAGACACCATGACACGCATCCTGAAACGAACGGCCCTGGGCCTGTTGCTGCTGGTCCTGCTGGCGGCAGCCGGCCTGGCCTGGTATTTCCACGGCAAGCAGCCGCAACGCAGCGGCACGCTGGAGCTGGCCGGACTGCAGGCGCCGGTCGACGTGCGTTACGACGAGCGCGGCGTGCCGCACATCCGGGCCGGGAACGAGGCCGACCTGTACCGCGCGCTCGGCTACGTGCACGCGCAGGACCGGCTGTTCCAGATGGAGGTGGCGCGGCGCCTGGCGCGCGGCGAACTGGCCGAGGTCCTGGGCCCCAAGCTGGTCGACACCGACCGCCTGTTCCGCACACTGGGCATCCGGGCCCACGCCGACGCCTATGTCGCGCGCATCGACAAGACCTCGCCCGCGTACCGGACGCTCATTGCCTACCTGGACGGCGTCAACCAGTTCCAGGCGCGCAACCCGGCACCAATCGAATTCGACGTGCTGGGCATCCCCAAGCGCCCGTTCACGCCGCAGGACACGATGTCGGTCGCCGGTTACCTGGCCTTCAGTTTCGCGTCGGCCTTCAAGACCGAGCCGGTCATGACGCAGATCCGCGACCGGCTGGGCGCCCGCTACCTGGAGGTGTTCGACCTGGACGCCTACCCCGGGGGCGTGGCCGTACCCCGCGCCAGCGCCGCCTTGTCGGACGCCGATTGGCGGGCACTGGGACGGATCTCGGCGCAAGTGCGGCAGGTGCTCGATGGCGCCGTGGTGCCGCCGTTCGAAGGCAGCAACGCCTGGGCCATTGCCGGCAGCCGCACGGCCAGCGGCAAACCCATGCTCGCCGGCGATCCGCATATCGGCTTCTCGGCGCCGGCGGTCTGGTACGAAGCCCATCTGCAAGCCCCCGGCTTCGAGCTGTACGGACACTTCCAGGTGCTCAATCCGATGGCGCTGCTCGGCCACAACAGCCGCTTCGGCTGGAGCATGACGATGTTCCAGAACGACGATGTCGACATGGCGATCGAGAAGCCGAACCCGGACAATGCAAACCAGGTCTGGCACCAGGGAGGCTGGGTCGACCTGCAAATCCGCAACGAGACGATCACGGTCAAGGGTGCGGAGCCGGTGACGCTGGCACTGCGGCGCTCCCCGCGCGGACCGATCATCAACGACGCCTACCCCGACAACTACGGCACGACACCGGTGGCGATGTGGTGGGCCTTCCTGGAGACGGAGAATCCGATCCTGGACGCCTTCCACGAACTGAACCGGGCCGACACGCTGGCCAAGGCGCGCCAGGCAGCCGGAAAGATCCATGCGCCCGGCCTGAACGTGGTGTGGGCCAACACCGACGGCGACATCGCCTGGTGGGCGGCGGCCCAGTTGCCGAAGCGCCCGCAAGGCGTCAACCCGACCTATCTGCTCGATGCCGCCCGGGGCGAGGCCGACAAGCCCGGTTTCCACCCCTTCGCCGACAACCCGCACGAGGAAAACCCGGCGCGTGGGTTTGTGGTGTCGGCCAACCACCAGCCGGCCGTGGCCAGCGGCATCGACATCCCCGGTTATTACCAGCCACCGGATCGGGTACAGCGCCTGGTCACTCTGCTGCAGGATGCGCGCGGCAAGGCCGATGTGGCGTTGAGCCAGGCCATGCAGCTCGACGTGCGCAACGCCTATGCCCAGCGAGTGTTGACGCCGCTGCTGCCGGTGTTGCGCGGCATCGTCACCGACGCGGACGAACGCCAGCTGCTCGAGCGGCTGGCCGCGTGGGACGGCAGCTACACCACCGACAGACTGGAGCCCACGCTGTTCGTGCAGCTGCTGTACGAGATCGCCCATGCGGCCATGCACGACGAACTCGGCCCGGTGCAGTTCGCGAACCTGCGGGGCAGCCGGTCGCTCGACTTCGCGCTGCCGCTGCTGGTGGCCGACGCCGGCTCGCCGTGGTGGGATTCCGTGCGCACCCCCACCGTGGTGGAAACCCGCGAACAAGGCCTGCAGGGCGCCTGGCGCGCCACCATTGATCATCTGCGCGCAACGCTGGGTGCCGACCGGGCGGGCTGGGCCTGGGGCAAGGCCCACACCTTGACGCACAACCATCCGCTGGGGCAACAGAAACCGCTGGACCGGTTGTTCAGCGTCGGCCCGTTCCCGGTGCCGGGCGGGCGCGAGCTGCCCAACGCGCTGGGCACATCCATCGGCCCGGCGCCGTGGGCCGTGACCTACGGACCGTCGACGCGCCGCATCGTCGATTTCGGCGACGCCAGCCAGGCGCTGGGCATCAATCCGGTCGGGCAAAGCGGCGTGTTGTTCGACCGCCACTACCGCGACCAGGCCGACACCTATGTCCGGGGCGGATATGTCCGCCAGTGGTTGTCCGAGGCCGACGTGGCAGCGCACACGCGCAGCACCTTGACGCTGGCGCCGGCGACCGGGGCGCGCGGCGCGCCCTGACGACCAGCATCGACCGCAGCGGCCGGGTACCGGGTCAGGACGCGCGGGAGCGGCCCTCGCGCGCGGCCCGATACGACGCCGCCACGGCGGCATAACGCGGATCGTCGAATGCGCGCGCCTGCTCCATGCAACTGAAGCTGATCTTGATGTCGTGTTCGTCCGAGTCGTGGCGCAACGGCGACGGTGCCGGACCCGTCCGCGGCAACGCGACATCAATGCATGCGGGCGCACCGATCGCCAGATAGGCACCGGCCAGCGCGACCGTGCCGATGGCATGAACCTGCGCCCCGGCATACGGCGCACACACACGCAAGGCGTGGCTGGCCGTGACCATGTGCAGGGCAAAAAAATCATGGGTGGCGTGGAACACCTGCAGGCAGGCCTCGGAGATGTCGCGCCACGGGTCGTGGTCCGGCGCATGCGCAGGACACAGCGGCACCTGGGCCAGCACCCGCGCCAGCCGCGTGCCGAAGCGGCCTTGCGCGTACACGTCGTCGCGGTACCCACGCCAGTGGGCCAGGTAGTCGGCGCCAACCTGCGGCGACGGCGTGGCGCGCGCGCGCTGCTCCAGCGCGGGATCGGCCCCGACCAGCGTCAGATACGCCAGCCCGGCGGCCACCTCGGACGGCCAGTCGAACTGGACGCCGTAGGCCAGGCGTATCAGCGGATGGAACGCATCCTTGGCGCAGCCACTGAGCAGCGGGGGCAGGCACCGCGCCACCGTGTCCGGCCAGCCATCGCGGGCGATGTCCGCGTCGAACTGCGCCAGCCGGTCACGATACAGGTTCGTCCGGGCCGGATGCGGCGCCTCGGCTGCGGCCGGGCTTGGCTCCGGCGGCACCAGTCTGCCGCAGTACCCCTGTTCGAAGCGGGCCATGTCGTCCATCGACATGCCCAAACCACACATCGCCAGCAAGGCCATCGGCCCGTGGTCTGAATTGTCCTGGGGCGGATACACCGGTGCATAACGCTCGCGGTGCTGCAACAGCAGTCGCGTCAAAGGCTCGGGCAACATGGTGCGGACATCGTAGCGCAGGCACCGCGCGATGGCCAGGCGACGGTCACGGAGTGTCGCGGCGCGGGTTCCGGATGGCGGCGTCCTGCGCGTCGTCGATCAGCCCCATGGCCTCGAACGCCAGTACCGACGCGGCAGCCGCGTCGGCGCCGGCCTGCAGCAACGCGCGCCGGTTCGCCACCGCGGTACGCTGCGCATCGATCAACTC
>CAXBDR010000021.1:0-30150 GCA_963974265.1 uncultured Rhodoferax sp. | reverse complement strand
CCCTGCATGAACAGGATGCGGAACTGCGCCGGCACGGCCAGCAGTTCGCGCAGCGTGGCTTCGGCCGCCTCGTAGATGGAGATGAACTCCTTGCCGCGATGGCTCATCTCCATCACGCTCATGCCAGAGCGAACGCCGCGAGCGTCGGGCCAGTCGAGCATTTCGCTGGCGGCTTGTTCGAGCACCTCCGGTGCGATGGCGGCCGGGCCGGCCGAAAAATTGTAGGGTCGATGCGTCATGGTGTTTTCATCGGCGCTGCCGGCGGTGGCCGCGCAGCGCCACCACCACAGGCTCGGCGGTCGATCAGCTCTTGTCGTCTCCGGCCGGCTCATCGGCCGCACCGGGGTTGCCGTCCGCGTCGTTCTCGACCTCCGCGGCGTCGTTGTCGACCAGGCGTTGCAGGCCGCTGAGCTGAGAGCCGTCGTCCAGGCCGATCAGCGTCACGCCTTGCGTGGCCCGCCCCATCTCGCGGATTTCGCTGACGCGGGTACGCACAAGCACGCCCTTGTCGGTGATCAGCATGATTTCGTCGTCCACATGCACCAGCGTTGCCGCAACCACCTTGCCGTTGCGCTCGCTTTGCTGGATCGCGATCATGCCCTTGGTGCCGCGTCCGTGGCGGGTGTATTCGGTGATGCTGGTACGTTTGCCGTAGCCGTTCTCGGTGGCGGTCAGCACGGATTGCTGCTCGTCCTCGGCCACCAGCATGGCGATCACGCTTTGTCCGTCGTCCAGCATCATGCCGCGCACGCCACGCGCCGTGCGGCCCATCGGCCGGACGTCGCTTTCGTTGAAGCGCACGGCCTTGCCGCCGTCGGAGAACAACATGACATCATGCTCGCCATCGGTCAGGGCCGCGCCGATCAGGTAGTCTCCCGGATCGAGGTCGACGGCGATGATGCCGGCCTTGCGCGGATTGTTGAATTCGTCGAGCGCGGTTTTCTTCACGGTGCCCATGCTGGTGGCCATGAACACATATTGGTCTGGCGGAAAGCTGCGCTTGTCACCGGTCAGCGGCAGCACGACGGTGATCTTTTCGCCTTCCTGCAACGGAAACATGTTGACGATCGGACGACCGCGCGAGCCGCGCGAGCCTTGCGGGACTTCCCAGACCTTGAGCCAGTACAGCCGCCCGCGGTTGGAGAAGCACAGGATGTAGTCGTGGGTGTTGGCAATGAACAGCTGGTCGATCCAGTCGTCGTCCTTGGTCGAGGTGGCCTGCTTGCCACGGCCGCCGCGTTTTTGCGCCCGGTATTCGGACAAGGGCTGGCTCTTGACATAACCGCTGTGGCTCAGCGTCACGACCATGTCGGTCGGCGTGATCAGGTCTTCGGTGCTCAGGTCGAACGAGCTGTGCTCGATCAGGCTTCTCCGCACGCCGATCTTGTTCTGGCCGAATTCCTGCTTGATGTGGCCGAGTTCGTCGACGATGATGGTCGTGACCCGCTCCGGCTTGGCCAGGATGTCGAGCAGATCCTCGATCTCGGCCATGACGTCCTTGTATTCGGCAACGATCTTGTCCTGCTCCAGGCCGGTCAGGCGTTGCAGCCGCATTTGCAGGATTTCCTGAGCCTGGGTATCGCTCAGTCGATACAGGCCGTCGGCTCCCATGCCATAGGATTTCTCCAGTCCCTCGGGACGGTAGTCGTCGGCATTGATGACGCCGCCGTCGGCACGGGTGCGGGTCAGCATCTCGCGCACCAGCTTGCTGTCCCAGGACTTGGCCATCAGTTCGGACTTGGCCACCGGCGGCGTGGGCGCATTGCGGATGATGGCGATGAACTCGTCGATATTGGCCAGCGCAACTGCCAGGCCTTCGAGCACGTGGCCGCGCTCGCGGGCCTTGCGCAGCGTGAACACGGTGCGCCGGGTCACGACCTCACGGCGGTGGTCCAGGAAGACCTCGATCAGGTCCTTCAGGTTGCACAGGCGTGGCTGGCCGTTGATCAGCGCCACCATGTTGATGCCGAAGGTGTCCTGCAGCTGGGTCTGCTTGTAGAGATTGTTCAGTACCACTTCGGGTACTTCGCCGCGCTTGAGCTCGATCACCAGGCGCATCCCGGATTTGTCGCTCTCGTCCTGGATGTGGCTGATGCCTTCGATCTTCTTTTCGTGCACCAGGTCGGCCATGCGCTCCTGCAGGGTCTTCTTGTTGACCTGGTAGGGCAGCTCATCGACGATGATGGCCTGGCGCTGGCCGCGGTCGATGTCCTCGAAGTGGCACTTGGCCCGCATCACGACGCGCCCGCGGCCCGTGCGGTATCCATCCTTGACGCCGTTGATGCCGTAGATGATGCCGCCGGTGGGGAAATCGGGCGCCGGAATGATCTCCATCAAGTCGTCGACCGACGAATCCGGATGGCGCAACATGTGCAGGCAGGCGTCCACCACCTCGTTGAGGTTGTGCGGCGGAATGTTGGTCGCCATGCCCACGGCGATACCGCCAGAGCCGTTGACCAGCAGGTTGGGCAACTTGCTGGGCAGCACCAGCGGCTCTTTCTCTGAGCCATCGTAGTTGGGGCCGAAGTCGACGGTCTCCTTGTCGATGTCGGCCAGCATCTCGTGCGTGATCTTGGCCAGGCGGATCTCGGTGTAACGCATCGCCGCCGCGTTGTCGCCGTCGACCGAGCCGAAGTTGCCCTGGCCGTCGACCAGCATGTGGCGCATCGAGAAATCCTGCGCCATGCGAACGATCGTGTCGTAGACCGACTGGTCGCCGTGCGGATGGTATTTGCCGATGACGTCCCCGACGATACGGGCCGACTTCTTGTACGCGCGGTTCCAGTCGTTGTTGAGTTCGTGCATCGCGTACAACACGCGCCGATGCACCGGCTTGAGGCCGTCCCGGGCGTCCGGCAGGGCTCGCCCGACGATCACGCTCATGGCGTAGTCGAGGTAGCTGCGCCGCATTTCCTCTTCAAGACTGATAGGCAGGGTTTCTTTGGCGAACTGGGTCATGAACGGGTCTTGCGGCGGAAACGGGGGATTTTAGGCCCAAGGGGGTGTCGTTAACGGGCAACACATGGGCCCTGTCGAGCGGATTTCCTACAGGTGGGGCGCGATTCTCGCGTTGTCTGGCGAACCCACTATGGCACAATAAGTCCATGCGCTCGGTGGCGGTCACCCGGCGCGTCCAACGTTTCGCAGCTCCGCTGCGGCTTATGTCTCGATAAGGAGAATCATGAAGAATCTTAATAAAGTGGCCATGTTGTTTGCTACCGTGGCACTCGCAACAGCCGCAAGCGCACAGTCTGTCGACAACTGGAAGAATGGCTCTGGCGACCTGATCTGGAAGAACGGCAGCAACGAATTGTGCTGGCGCGACAACTACTGGACCCCAGCAACGGCAGCTGCTGGTTGCGATGGCGCCATCGTGGCTCCCAAGGCAGCCGCTCCCGCTCCGGCTCCCGCTCCTGCCCCGCGCGCTGCTGCCCCGGCTCCGGCCCCGGCTCCCGCCGCCGCACCGGCTCCCGCACCTGCTCCGCGTCCGGCTCCGCCGCCGCCCGCTGCGACCAAGGTGACGTACGCTGCCGACGCCTTCTTCGACTTCGACAAGTCCGTGCTCAAGCCCGAAGGCAAGGCCAAGCTTGACGACCTGATCGGCAAGGTCAAGGGCATCAACCTGGAAGTCGTGATCGCTGTTGGTCACACCGACTCCATCGGTAGCGACGCCTACAACCAAGGCCTGTCGATGCGCCGTTCCGAAGCCGTCAAGGCCTACTTGGTGTCCAACGGTATCGAGAAGAACCGTGTCTACACCGAAGGCAAGGGCGAGAAGCAGCCGGTTGCTGACAACAAGACCCGTGAAGGCCGTGCGAAAAACCGTCGCGTGGAAATCGAAGTGGTCGGTACCCGCGCCAACAAGTAATCCGTCCAAGGATTGCTGACCGGAGCCTTCCCCGGCTCCACCCGAAACCCCGCTGCGGCGGGGTTTCGCCGTTTTTGTGCCCGCAACAACCCCGGCTCCCGCATGGCACCGTCATCATTGCCGATAATCCGCACATGACAAGCAGCACCAATGTGGATCCGGCCGAGTTGGCCAAGTTTTCGGATCTGGCTCACCGCTGGTGGGACAAGGACAGTGAGTTCCGCCCCTTGCACCAGATCAACCCCTTGCGGCTGGACTGGATAGCCTCGATCTGCCCCTTGCAGGGCCTCACGGCCCTGGATGTGGGTTGCGGTGGCGGAATACTGGCCGATGCCATGGCCCGCCGCGGGGCCAAGGTGACCGGCATCGACCTGGCGACCAAGCCGCTTCGGGTTGCCCAACTGCATGCGCTGGAGGCGCAGACGCCCAATGTGTCGTATCGCGAGATCAGTGCCGAAGACCTGGCCGCCGAGCAGGCCGGCTGTTTCGACGTGGTCACCTGCATGGAAATGCTTGAGCATGTGCCGGATCCCGCTTCCGTTGTGCGGGCCTGTTCGCAATTGGTCAAGCCGGGTGGTTGGGTCTTTTTCTCGACGATCAATCGCAACCCGAAGTCCTTCCTGTTTGCCATCGTCGGTGCCGAATACGTGCTCAACATGTTGCCGCGCGGTACCCACACGTATGAGCGCCTGATCCGGCCCAGTGAACTGGCCCGTTACTGCAGGGATGCGGGTCTGGACCTTCAGCAGTCCAAGGGCATGGAATACAACCCCTTGACCCGACGCTACTGGCTCAGCAGCGATACCAGCGTGAACTATCTGCTCGCCACCCGCAAGCCGGCTCCTGCTGGCGACGCGCCATGACCGCCCGCCCGTTCGGGGAGGTCGGTGTTGTCCTGTTCGACCTGGATGGCACCTTGATCGACAGCGCCCCGGACCTGGGCGCAGCTGCCGACCGGATGCGCGTTCAACGCGGCATGCCGTCGCTGCCGCTGCATCAATACCGCCATATGGCGGGCGCGGGTGCGCGCGGCATGTTGTCGGTCGCGTTCAACATGACGCCGGAGCACGCGCAGTTCGCAGAACTCAAGGAGGAATTCTTCGGCAACTACGAACGCTGCATGACCGAGCGAACCTATGCCTTTGACGGTGTGCAGTCGTTGATCGAACAACTGCAGAGCAAGGGACTGCGCTGGGGCGTGGTGACCAACAAGTCGGCCCGATTCACCGAACCCCTGACGCGTGCGATGCCCATGTTCGCCAGTGCGGCGGTTGTCATCAGCGGCGACACTACACCCCATGCCAAGCCGCATCCGGAACCGCTGTTCGAAGCAGCGCGCCGGATCGGAGTCGACCCTGGCCGCTGCATCTATGTCGGCGATGACGAGCGCGACATCGTTGCCGGGCTGGCTGCGGGCATGGGTACGGTGGCCGCCACCTACGGATACCTGGGTCTCAAGGCCGACACCACGGCCTGGGGTGCACATGCATCGATAGAAAATCCGCTGGCGCTATTGAATTTGCTGGGATAGGCCTAAAATAGGTCCTGAGGGGCTGCATTGGTTTCGACGTGGGTACGGAATCGCTGTGGTGCATGTCGAGCATGGGCTACGCTCGTAAATCTTGGTTCAACAAACTAACTGCAAACGACGAACGTTTCGCACTCGCTGCTTAATAACCAGTGAGCCTTACAACAGCAGGCCGATGGGCTGGGCAAGGGTGTCATGACCGCAAGGTCCTGATGTCCAGGCTGTAAGGTTATTCACATCGGCTGGCTTCTGACCGGGTACCTTGGTCAGGGGCAAGACAATAGGGTACTGGCGTTCGGTATAGCGTGTGGCTGCGCGATACCGGAGGCGAGACTCAAATCAGACCACTAAACATGTAGATCTGCTCGAGGATGGCTTGCGGACGGGGGTTCAAATCCCCCCAGCTCCACCATACACTCATCCGGTACGGTCCGGTGGCATCCCTAGAACCCGGGTTTCTCCTCTGAAATCCGGGTTTTTTTTGTTTCAGCGAGTTCGGTAAGTTTCTTGACAGCCCGGCGAATACGGGGGTAAAACTCACTCATTTACCCCCATTTTTAGTTGAGGCATGATTTTTTACCCCCACTTTCTCGTTTCGGCAGGTGCCCGATGCTGACCGACAAGCATTGCAAGGCTGCCTCTTGCCCAATGGACGCCAAGCGTGTGCGCCTGACCGACTCTGGTGGTCTGTACCTGGAAACTACCCCCAACCAGAAGAAGCGATGGTTTTTCAAGTACCGGTTCGCCAATGTCGAAAAACGTCTGGCCCTGGGCACCTATCCCGAGATCAGCTTGGCAGCCGCTCGCAAGGCGCGCGACCTTGCAAGACTGCAAAAGGGTGAAGGCAAGGACCCCGGCATGTTGCGTGAGGTCGAGAAGCTCAAGGCAAGCAATCCCCATGGCGATAGTTTCAAGGTCGTCGCCATGGAATGGTTCGAGAAACAGGCGCCGATGTGGAGCGATAGCCATGCAAGCCGCTCGCGCCGGCAGTTTGAACGCGATATCTTCCCGTGGATTGGCGTACGCCGTTTATCTGAGATTGAACCAGTCGAACTGCTTGCGGTCCTGCGCAAGACGGAGGAGAGGGGTGCCGTCGAAACTGCCGACCGGGGCCTGATGTTGTGTCGCCAGGTCTGGCGCTATGGCGTGGCGACCGGTCGCGTTGCACGCGACATCACCGCCGATCTCAAGGGCGCATTGACACCATATCGCGGTCGGCATCTTGCGGCGATCACTGACCCCGGCGGCTTCGGTGCGTTGATTCGTGCAATACGTGGATACAGGGGTGGGGTGATCGTACGCGCGGCGTTGCAGTTGGCGCCCCTGTTGTTTCAGCGGCCCGGTGAGCTGCGGGGCGCTGCCTGGAACGAGATTGATCTGGAAGGCGCCTTGTGGACGATTCCGGCCCATCGCATGAAGCGTGAGAAAGACGGCAAACAGTACGGATCTCCGCACTACGTGCCGCTTTCCCGGCAAGCAGTCGAGATTCTTCGCGGCCTGCATGGCTATACCGGGCATGGGGCGCTGGTCTTTCCTGGTGAACGCAATCACGACCGGTGCATATCCGAGAACAGCGTGCGCACCGCGCTGTTGACGATGGGCTATTCATCGGACATCCATACATGGCACGGCTTCCGAGCTAGCGCTCGTACCATGCTCGCCGAGCGCTTGGATGTTGACCCATTGCTCATCGAGGCACAGTTGGCTCACTCAGTGAGAGATGCCAATGGTCGCTCCTACAACAGGACCCAATACTTGAGCCAGCGGCACGTGATGATGCAGCAGTGGGCCGACTACTTGGATAGCTTGGCATCGACAAGTCCATAAAAAGCCGGAACTTGATTCGACATGTCCCGTTGCCACCGTCAATACCTCCATATCCCGGTGAAATCACGGTGTGACTCACCTGGCGATGCCGGGCTCGATTGGTCTTCTTCGCTAGGATATGGGGTCCACGAATCGCAGTGTGCGTTCCATTCGCGATGGTCGCCATTCCCGACTCGTTGTTGTCGCAGTCGTTACCTGCCGCAGCGTTGCCCATGCGCAATGCATTCACGATGCCCTTCGCACATGTGCCCGCGGCATCATCGTTGCTTATCGCACGCGTGAAACTGACCTAACCGCGATCGCGTTCCAGTTGGTCACACTTGCCATTCACCCGATCCAACGAGGAGAGACCATGACCAATTTGTCTAAGCTTTCGGCGGCCGACTTGACCGAAGGCTCGAACCCTCAACACCAAGTACTTCCGATCACCGGGTTCGTGCGGCAATGGCAGGTACTACGGCACATCCCCATTTCCAAGTCCACGCTTTGGCGACGAGTCCAGGACAAGACATTTCCGCAACCGATCAAACTCTCGGAGCGAGTTACGGTATGGCGTGTCGAACAGATTCGAGATTGGATTGCGGCTCAGTTGCCGGTTGGCGACGCGGCGTCGCCTGGATTCGGAGATATTCAGGCAACCAAAGGTGACGCCTGTACAACCGCTTCACGATCGCGCAGATAGCTGCGCTTTAATTCGGTCACCCACTAGATTTCGACGTCGCGATTCGCAGTTCCTGCTGCTGTCGTTGGCGACAATTGCCCTGTCCGGGCGGGCCACTGCTGCATGTAGCAGATCAGCCGGCTTGTCTGCATTAAGCGCTGGCCACTTGATGTCTCGAGTCCATGTTGTAGCCTGATTCATCAGGAGGGCGCGATGAACTACCGGATACTCTTTGCAGGGTCGGCAATTGGTGGTGCGGTGGGGGCTGTTGTGGCTTATGGCCAGGAGTTCTGCCCAATGTTATTCCCTAGAGCCTGTCGGACTTTGGAGGCAAGGAGACGATGGAGCTGCTTGCGCGCTTGGCGCCGATAGGCGACTTTCCGAACGTCATCACGGACATGCTGGGTCTGTTGGGCGAAGCGGCGCCCGGAGTTGCCGTTGCGCCAGCGCCGCCGGGTTCAATGGGGGAGACGCCGGCCTCGTAGCAGGCGCTGGCGGTCTGATACAAAACATCGGACAATAGCCATAGTACCCCTAGGTCTTGTATCAGTGAAGCCTGCCTCCCAACCCGTCGGCCAGCGCGAACTCGTGCTAGCGCATCTGCGCACCCACGGAATGGCGCGACTTGGCGAGCTGGCCGCGTCAGGCGCCACCGCGGCCACGGTCTCCCGGCTCGAGCGCGATGGGCTGATCGTCCGTCTGGCGCGTGGCCTGTATCAGCTGCCCGATGCGCCTCTCGACGTGAATCATTCGCTCGCGGAGGCGGCGAAGCTCGTTCCAAGGGGCGTGGTCTGCCTCACGTCGGCCCTCGCATTCCACGGGCTCACGGATCAGCTCCCCGCGAAAATTTGGATGGCCATCGGCCTCAAAGACTGGCGGCCCAAGTTCGGCTATCCGCCCGTGCGTTTCGCGCGTTTCGACGACATGCGCCTACGGGAAGACGTTGAACGGCACCTCGTCGACGGGGTCGCCGTTCCCGTTTTCGGTATTGCCAGGACGGTCGCAGACCTGTTCCGCTACCGGCAAACGGTTGGCGTCAACGTTGCGCTGGAAGGCCTTCGCGAGAGCTTGAGGCAAAAGAAGGTGAAGCCTTCCGAAATCGCCAGTCAGGCGACGAAAGCAAAGGTCTGGAAAGTCATGGAACCGTACCTCGCGGCGCTGACCGCCCATGCCTGATCCCAACGAGAAGCCACGTGACGTCGGCGCCTCGGTGCGGGCGCGATTGCTCAACCTCGCCAGGCAGAAGGGCCAGGCGCTCGACCTGCTGCTGACGCGTTACGCCATCGAACGGCTGCTGCACCGTCTCAGCATCTCGGCGCACCGTGACCACTTCGTGCTCAAAGGCGCGATGCTGATGACGACCTGGTTCGACGACCCGCATCGACCTACGCGCGACGTGGACCTGCTCGGGTACGGCGACCCGGCACCCGAGGCGATGCTCGCCACCTTTCGAGAGATTTGCTCCATTGCGATGGACGATGGCGTCGCTTTTGACGTCAACGGTCTGCGCGTCGAGCTGATACGAGAAGAATTGGATTACGGAGGCTTACGGCTACGCACCACTGCACGGCTTTCGGGCGCTCGTATCACGGTCGTAGTCGACATTGGCTTCGGGGATGCCATCGAGCCGGGCCTTGAGGAAGTGGAACTGCCGGTTCTGCTCGATCTGCCGCAGCCCAAGCTGCGCGCGTACGCCCGCGAAACGGTGATCGCAGAGAAGTTCCAGGCCATGGTCGTGTTGGGGCTGGCAAACAGCAGGATGAAGGACTTCTACGACGTGTGGGTGCTCAGCCAGGCTTATGCCTTCGACGACGATCGCCTCGCGCGCGCCATTGGGGCGACCTTCGAGCGTCGCGGCACCGCCCTGCCGACCGACGCGCCAGAAGCGCTGACCGCAACGTTCTCGAGCGACGCGGCCAAGCAGAGGCAATGGCAAGCGTTCGTGCGTGACCTGGGAGCCGAAGTGCCTGTCCTTGGGGAAGTCGTGGCTGCGCTCGCAGCGTTTCTGCTGCCTCACGCGCGACGCGCCGGTGCCTTGGTCGAGGGCAGCCCGTCGGTCAAAGGCTCGCCGTGACCTGGACCGATTCGCTACGAGCGAGCTGTCGAGGAGATGGAGCGCTGGCCGAGGCGGTCATCCATGCGGTACAAACTCTGCTCGATCTCGACGCCTACTTGCTGTGGGCGGACGTGAACGAGCGAACCGTGATGCACCGATTGGCGATCTACGTGGAGCAGGCATTTCCCGGCTGGGACGTTGACTGCGAATACAACCGTGACGGCCACGATCCGAAAGAGATTGCCTTCGGCTCCGGGGACGATGCGGAACACGGCAGCCGCGTGTTTCCCGACGCGATTGGCCATAAACGAGGTATGGCCCGGATCGCTTGGCATCGATAAGTCCATTACAGCCGGAAGTTGATTCGGCATGATCTCGTTGCCACCGTAAAGACCTTCAGATCCGGGTGAAATCACGGTGTGACTCATCTGGTGATACCGGGTTCGATGGGAGTTCTTCGCTAGCATGAGGGTCCATGCGCCGCGGTGTGCCGTTCCATAGGTGACGCTCGCCACTCCCGACTCGTGGGTGTCGCAGTCGTTACCTGCCGCAGCAATGCCAATACGCGTTGCTTTCAAGATGCCGTTCGCCTGCACGAACAAGGCATCCTCATTCTTCATCGCGCGCGTGAATCTGACCTAACCGCGACCGCGTTCAAGTTGGTCACTTGTCGTTCACTCGATGCAACGAGTAGTGATCAACCATGACCAATTTGTCCGAACTTCCGGCGACCGACTTGACCGCAGGCGCTAAACCGCAATCCCAAACTCTTCCGATCAACGGGTTCGTGCGGCAATGGCAGGTGCTGCGGCATATTCCGTTCTCCAAGTCGACCCTCTGGCGACGAGTCCAGGCCAGGACCTTTCCGCAACCGATCAAGCTCTCGGCGCGCGTTACGGTATGGCGTGCCGAACAGATTCGGGATTGGATCGAGGCCCAGTCGACGACGGTGGATGAGTCGCCGCCTGCAGCTGGAGCGCGCCAGACCAATACAAGGGTCACCCCTGCAGGCGCATCACGATCGTGCCAATGGCGCGACGCATGATTCACGCGTCCACCCGAATGCGGTCGCATGGACAGGCGGTGACCGTTGTGGCGCGCCGCACCAGATTGCCTTGGCTGGCGATCTGGCTGGGTACTTGATGACCGTAGTTCCCGTTGTAGCCTGACTGATCAGGAGGACACGATGAACTACGGATCAACATTCATAGGGTTGGTACTTGGTGGTGCGGTGGGGACTGTTGTGGCTCATGGCCAGGGGTCGGGCGTGCAACTTGTACTGGCAGCAATTGGTGGCATCGTGGGCGCCGCAGTCGGCGACGCGATTCGCAAGGCGCGGCGCAAGTCACGCGTACAAGCCGATGCGCCGGATGGTCAGTCCGACGGACTGGCGAAGTCACAGCGCGAACTGAACGACAACTACTGGATCCACCATGGACAGCTCACGTCCACACCGGGGCTGCCAGACGCCGAGGATTCAGACATCTCAGGTTGAGTTTTTGCTGCCACTACTTTCGCGGCAACAATCCCTTGACTGCGTCCTTGGCAGCGTCAAATGTCGCCTCGGCGTCGGTGGCCAGTTGCCTGGACGATTGGGTCAGCAGTGATTTTCCCGATCGAAGCGTGCCGTCCTGGGTTCGATCGACGTCGGTGGTCGCCGCCGAACTGGCATCGATCGCGGCACCCTGGCGCTGCAGTCGCGCCTTCTGCGCCTGCACCTGGTCGCGCATCTGTGTCGTCGACATCTGCGTAGTCGTTGTGCCAGGTGCAGGCACTGACGATGGCTGACTCGATTGCCGTGCCGCGACCTCCACATCGTTGTTCTGGCGCGCGGCGCCGATTGCGTCTCCCGTCGCTTGTCGTTCGACCGCGTCGTTGTGGCTGTCGCGAAGCTGCTGGAAAGACTGGGGAGCCGCCGATCCGTCAGAAAAACTCCAATTGGGCTGCAGTCCCTGGCGCGCCAACTCCGATGCCATCAGGGTGTGCGCTGCCGCACTGCTACCGCCGTATTGCTCGGAGTAACGCAGGAACATGTCCATGTTGTGCGGATCCTGGGCGATGTCGATCGAGATGGCCTCGCCCCGCTCATAGGCGGCGCTCAGCCGTTCTGCCATCGCCTTGCGCTGGCTGTATGCCGCCTCGGTGCGCTGTGCATTCGAGGTATCGGAGGCCAGTCTGGATACCATTTCCGTGGCTTCGCGCCCGTCAGACCCGATCGCGCGCATGTAACTGCTGTCGCGCGAGATGCGGTCACCAAACTGCTTGAAGGCCGATAGCTGTTCGGAGCTTATGGCATTGAGGACCTTCTGTTCGTCGCTCAGGATGCCGGACTGGTAGGTTTTTCCGGCGCTGCCCTGCACCCTGGCACTGGCACCGAAGCCGCCAAGGCCAAGCGATCCGTTGGCACTGAAGGCGATATGCGCCACCTGCGACTGCGATACACCCGTGCGCTGGGACACGCCTCGGGCGATCTGGTCCAGCTCGGTGAGGCCTTGGGCCTGTTGTTCGAAGCTGCTGCTACTGGTGCCGCTGGTGGATCGAAGTGAATGCAGCTTGCTGACTCCACGCGTGAATGCCTCGGTGAGACTGGCCGAGCGCTGCTGGGAGGCGGACACGGCCTCGGTCCGGGCCGCATCGGCCTGCTGACTGGCTTCAAGGACTTCCTGCTGCGAGACACGCATGGACACCACGCGCGATGCGAATCCCTGGTTGCGCAGCACGCTGACGGCCGCGCGGCCGGTGAGCGCATTGGAGGTCACCGTATTGCCACTCAGGTCGCTTTGCATGCTGCCCATGAAGGCGGACGTGCGGTTGGGTGCGAGCTGCGTCTGGTCCATGCTGACATTGCCCAGGCTCAGGTTGCCCATTGCGGCATTGCCGGTGGCCATGGCCAGGCTTGCCTGCAAGCCGGCAAGACCACCGACAAGGGCCGTGCCGAGGGTTTCCATGCGTTTGAGTGCGGCCCAGGCGATGAAGGGGATGCTCATTGCCAGGTAACCGACGACGGCCTCGCCGGAAATCGCCCTGGCATAGATGTTTGAGGCGGTCTGCAGGGACAGCGCCTTGGCGCCGGCACCCAGGTCGGCGGCAGCGGCCAGATCGTAGGCCGCATAAATGGATGCCATGTAGTTCAGGATCGCGAAAAGGGGTGGCCACAGCTGAATCCAGATCAGCAGCAATGCGTAACCCTTGAGGGCCAGCATGGTCTCGCGGCCGCCGCTGAGCAGAAGCAGCAGCACGAAAAGCGGGAACAAGGCATAGGTGATCGCCTCCACGACATTGCGAAACACCGGCAGCGCCTGTTCGGCCACCTTGCCGTAGTTGAGCCATGACGCGTTTTTCTGGGCGATGGCCTGGGCGCGGCCGACCGCCAGGACCATGGCCGCCGGGTCGTTCGACTTCTGGCCGGCGAGTTTTGCAGCGTCATCCATGGCGTTGAGCACGGCATTCTGGCGGATGATGTCCGCCGCACTGGACGCGGCATCGGCCAGGCTGTTCTTGAGATAGGCCTGCTGGATCTGCGAGGTGATCACGGCTGCTGCGGCGGCGCCAGGCAAGGTGGGATTGACCTGGAAGGCCAGGCGGCCTTCGATCTGCTGGATCTGGGCGGGGATGCGGCCGTTCAATGCGCGGTAAGCATTGGGGCAGGTGTCAACGGCAACAGCGCCGGACTGGCTCACCGTGGTAAACCGCGCCGGATTGGGCGTGGCCATCAGGGACCAGACATCGGCCGCGCGGCTGAACGCCGTGGGATCGAGTGTTCCGTCGATCAGGTCGTAGCTGGTGCAGTTGTGGATGAAGTTGACAAGGTCCGTTCGGAATGCGGGGTCCTGGAATACGACCGCGCCGGTCTCGCGCACCATCCGGTTGCCAAAGACCAGGCCGTTCTTCTGGTAGGCGAACTCGGAGGGCAGGGCGCCGGCTCCGGGGATCACCTGGAAGGCGGTCTCGAACAGCTCGGTCAGCGTCTTGCCGATCGTGCTGGTGATGCTGCCCAATGCTGCGATGCCCAGCGGGACGTTGTCCACGACCTTGGTGGGCGAGCCGCCGGTCTTGTCGACGATTCCGACCGTGACCTTGGGCACCACCAGCACCGAAAAAACCAGCACCACGGAGGCCAGCCATTTCCAGCCCTGGAGCTTTTCCGGGGCGAAGGCATAGGCGAACAGGGCGGCCAGGAAGCCGCAGGCGGTCACCGCGGCGATGACGGAGCGGTAGTCGTTCGATGCGTGGATGGCAGCCGCGGCGTTGAAGATGCCGAACAGGCTGTCCACATTCTGGTAGGCGTAGATTTCCCACATGGTTGCATTGCAGGGTTGCGGGTCAACGTGCAGGTCAACGCGTGAAGCCCGCTGCCTGCTGGCCCAGCATGTCGATCACGTGCTGGGGCAGGCTGCTGCGCAACTGGCGCTCGAGCTGCTCCAGATGGCTGGAGACGGCCCGAAACGAGCCGACCTTCTGGTACAGCAGACTCTTCTCCTGCGCCAGCTGGGCGAGCATGGCCTGTGCACGCTGGCGCACCTGCTGGGCCTGCTCGCGTTGGTGCTGCGCCAGGGTGTAGTCCTTGGCCAGTGCGGCCAGGCCCAGCCGCAGGTTGCGTTCCAGGAACACGTAGGCGTAGTCGGCCGCAATCACATCGCGGTATTGCGCGATCAGGTTGTCCGCCAGGCCCGAGCCGGGAATGGTCGAACCGATGGAGAGCATCCGGTAGACCGGCTCGGAGGTCTGATTGACGAAGCCGACCTCCGCGGAGTCGTTCGGTATTGCAGTGCGGCTGGCGATCTTGTCGGCGATAGACCGCATCAGGGCTTCCACGCGCGCAGTAAATGGCGTGTGGTTGTAGTTGGTGTTCAGCGTGACCGCATCGCACTGCGCGTAGTTGTTGCACTGCAGCAGGTGCTGGACCACGCTGTTGTCCTTGCCGGCGGCCTGGCCGTAGAGCAACTGACTGATGGAGGTGAGAGTGGGGGCGATGGGCTCTGGATCGCGGCCGGCGTCTTCCGGGTAGAAGATGACCGTGCCAACCATGCTCATGATCAGTTCGCGCTCCTTGTCGTCCAGGTAGGCGCCGGCGGACTGCAGGGCGCGCCAGGTGAGATTGCCGACAAATGGTGCCTTGTTGCGCACGCCGGCGTCCCCGGACTTGCGGGCCGTTGCCAGGATGCTGGGTCGATCGGACGCGCAGCGCCGCCGGGCGGCATCACGGTCGCTCTCCAGTCCCATCTCGATGGCAAGGTCGGCGCAGGTCTCGTGCGAGCTGTAGCCCGCCGCGTCGGCCGCCGTGCTGACGATCGCCTTGGCGGTCTCGCACGAGTTGATGCGGGCATTGTTGATCCAGGTCTCCAGGCCCTTGGCCCATTTGGTCAGTCCTCCGAGCAGGGGGGAAACTGCCTCCAGCGCGAGTTGAAAGGCGATGCCTGGCAAGGCTGCGGTGATGTTGCGCAGCATGTTCTTGAATTCTGTGGCGGAGATATGGCTGAAACTTCCGCCAAACACGTCGATGCCGCCGCAGCCAGCCTTGGCATTGGGGAACTCGATGGCGGCCAACTGATAGACCTTGTTCGGGGCTCGCATCATCAGGCTGCCGCCGCTGTAGGTGTTGTAGGCTTGCCCACGAAAGGCGCCCGGCTCCGTGTAGTTGCCAATGGCGCCCAGGTTATTGAACATGGCGTTGACTTCGGCGTTGAGGTCACCGGCACGCAGCGATGGGGTGGTCACAGCGATGCAGGCGCAGACCATCAGACTGACGGGGATGCGCGGCCTCTTGTTCCTTTTTTTCATGGTGAGTTCCTGGAGATGGGCGGCAGTGGTGGGAATGGGGGTGATGGGGGCAAGGGTGCGCTGGTGGTTGACGACATCCCGGTCGTGACCGCAGACACCTGCGTGATGCGTTCGAGCAACTGCGATTCGGACAGGATTCCGAAACCGATCGGCGAGATCCGGCCGGTGAAGGGCTGGGCCAGATACACCGCCGGGACCTGGGTGACCTGCAGTGTTGTGGCGATTCCGTTGTCGGCTCTCGCATCTGAAAAGCCCGGCAGCGGCCCGCCATCGATGCTGACGGCCACGACGCGAATGCCGTGGCGATCGCGAAACGCCTGCAGCACAGGCGAGAACGCGTGGCAGTAGGGGCAATCCGAGCGGTAGAAAAAGAGCAGGACATGGTCCTGCCCCAGGTTTGTGATCGAGCGCGAGCGCTCGTCGAATTGCTGGCGTTCGAACACTTCGAGGGCTTTGGCTCCCACCGGGCGTCCCTGCAGGGTCGGATCGAGCTGGGGCGTGGACCAGGCCACTTTCTGGGCCATGTCGGCGAACTCGGAGGCACGCGCGACGACCCGCGATTCGATCTCCATGTAGCGGCGCACATTCGCCTCGATGGGTCGCATGATGGCGATCGTGCGGGCCTCCTCCAGCGCCTTTTGCAGTTGCTCGAAGGCGGCGATCTCGGGGGGACGCGGCACTGGGGCTCCGGGCGGCGTGGATATCGGCGGCGTTGATATCGGCGCGGGCGGTGTTGCCGTTTTTCCGGGTGCCGGGACACTGCGCGTTGCTCGGGGCTGGGGAACTTCTTGAGCGGGTTCCTCATAGAAATGCCAGCCGCGCCAGGTGTCTGACCAATAACGCTGTGCCCGCTGTGCTCGCTGTTCAGTTTCCTGGGCGTCACTGGGCCCGCTGCACTTCCACAGCCACAAGGTGGCGAGAAACCAAAGGCGGATGCGATGGGTCATTGCCGGGCGCATGGCGGCACTTCACTGCAGCGAGACCGGGGGCTCGCCACTCGCGCAATAGTCGATGCCGAACTCGATCGACCGGCGGCGCGCCTTGTCTGCCCCTGGCAGCAACACGCCGTCCTGCCAGAACAACACCTTGAGCCTGGCGCAGCCGCTTTGTGCATACCGGCGCTCGGTGCGCACATCGATGTGGATCGGTGACTGCGTCTGGAAACGGCGACCGATGGCGGTGGCACTCTCGCCGGTCAGTACACCACTGGCCTTGCCATCGATGGCCGCAAGCGCCTGGCGCATCAGGGGCGCGGCGTCGGTGACCGGCTGGCGCGAAGCATCCGTGGCCAGGGCCCATGGGCCATGGAGCATGGCCAGGGCCATGACCAGGCCCAGCGTGCGTGTGGTTGGTGCAAGGATCTTCATTGGCATTTGCCTTTGCCGTAGTAGCACTCGGGTGACTTCTGGATCACGCGGTTGAGAACGGACTCCTGGCCTGGCAGTGTCGGGACGATGGATGCGTAGAACTCGCTCAGATCCATGCTGGAGAAATCCAGCGCCTGGAGTTGCGCCAGCGTGAAGCCCGAACAATCCGGTGACCGGGGGTCTCCCCAGCCGCGGCCGACCTGGTTGCGTCCCTGCTCGTTCACGATGCGTGCCAGGACGCTGTTGAAGCAGCATTTGCCGGTGGTGCGCTCGATGCAGGAGATGCATTTGCCGAGCAGCCGGATACACGATGAGCAGTAGCTGCCCAGGGTGTGACACAACCTGGCGCCTTCCTTCATCGCAAGTTGACCTTCTGCCTGGTTGCACGATGTCAGCGACATGACCGCATACATGAATACCGCAATCGCCAGCGACCAGGGGTCGAAGGCGACAACGAGGCTCTCGGACGCCATCAGAACCGAGGAGCCGGCCGGCAATGCCGTGCCATTGACAGCGACGGTGACGCCGTAACTGGTAAACGACCCGCTGAAGCCGCGATTGGCCAGTAAGGCGGACAGCCCTTGGGTGACGAAGTCGCGGTTGTCCGCGTTCATCAGGATGTCAAACACCAGGCGCGATCCAACTCCGAAGACGCCGCGGTTGGTCATGCCGGCGCCCGAGGCGTCGCTGTCGCAGCAGTTCTTGAACAGGCGATCCCGGCAGCTGTTGGCCTCTCCCCTGAAAACCTGCATGGTGTCGGTGTCCAGGTACACCGCCGCCTCGCGCGCCGCTTCCAGCAGGGCCATCGAGCGCGCGAAGTCCCCATCCCGGGTGGACTGGGTGTCGAAACAGCTTCCTGCAATGCAGAACACGTTGGCCGGGCAGTTGGTCACCGACACGGCCGTTGACGGCGCAATCGGGCATGCGTACTGGTTCTGCGTGATGGCGCAGCTGCCATCGGCTGTGTTTGTCTGCACACAGGTGGAGCCCAGCGCCGTGCAGCCGGCAGATTGCAGTCCCGCGCAGGAGTCGGGTTGGGAGTCCAGCGGACACGAGATCGGCGTCTCAAAGCGCCAGCAGGCGCGTGTCAGCTCGGCGCCATCAACCAGCCGGGTGGACGGCCCGTCCACACAGGTCGGTGCACCCACCGCCTGGCACCGGGTACCGGCATCCAGGTTTGGGCACTGTTCCTCCCATTGGTCGCTGGTGCTGACCGTCGTGTGCGCACGCTCGTAACGCAGCCGCATCTGCGGGATCGGTCCAAACGCAGGATTGGCCTGCCAGCCGACGATGGTCCGCTGCGATTGAGCGCTCCAGAAGGCGTAGTAGGCGCTGCCCTGTACATCGGATCCAAAGTACGGCGTCGGTGAGGCTGATGGGGACCAGCAGAGCTGGCTGTCCAGGGTCGTCGTGATGTAGCCGTCCTCGCGGTTGCCCGTCAGGTTGACGATGTAGTCGCCCTGCTGTGTGCCGGCGGGGCAGGTCGACAACACGGTCAGGAAAGGCAGTACCGTGGTGCAACTGAGGTCCCCGGCGTCACCCAGGCTTCCGGTACAGGACTGGCGTTGCTTGGCAGCGAGCAGGGCGGTGATGTCGCACAGGTTGCCGTCGCACCGGGTATCGGCGACCCAGACCCCACGGCGCTCGTAGTCGGGAATGGTTGCGATCAACTCGGGGAATACGCGGGTCCGGGTCATGTCCACGTCGACATGGGCAATTGCCGCACCGGACTCGGTGACACGCAGATGCTGCCTTGTGGCCGGGCGATCCGGCACACATTGCGCGTCCAGTCCGGTGGCTCCCGAGCCAGCGTGCGCGAACCAGTCGCCGGGGGTGCAGCTGCTTTGGCGCGTGACGGTGACCTGTAGATTGCGCGCGCAGGAATGCCGTGCAGCTGCCGCGTACACGCGGCAGCTGCGCAGCTCGAGCCCAGTTTCGGCGGCGGGCACGGAATCCACCTGGCAGCCGCTGTAGTAGCTCGCGATGTCCTGCAGCACTGCGGCCGGACGCGCGGCGATCCGGCTCGCGCCGAGGACGGCTGGATCGTGGGCCGATACCGACTCGCGGGCCGTGTTGGCCGATGCGCGCGCAGTATTCAAGGCCTGGCAGGTCGGGTCCTGCGGGGTCAACTGGCACGCTGCCAGCGTTGCACTGGCCTGGGCGGGGATATCACGCTGGCCGAAAAGCTGCGCCTCGTTCGGCGTTGCAGTGAAGTTTGGCACGACCTCACTGGCCTGGGTGGTGGAGACCAGGGGCCGGGTCGCCGTGATGGCGCCCTGGCCGGCAGCAGTGCCCTGCTGGTGCGCCTGCGCCATGGCCGTGCTCTGGGTTGTGACGAGACAGGCCAGCGTGAACCACACGGTGGCACGGCGGATGCGCATTGGCAGGAGGGGCATGAAAAGGCGCGGATCCATGGCGGTCGCATCGAATCGATGATTTCAGTTCGCGCGCAGGCGCCGCAGGAAAGGCGTGGCGTCGCGGGACTGCCCGGGCGCGCCGCGGCGCATGGCGTCAAGCGCATAGTCGATGCTGACATCGCCCGTCACCTTGACGTAGGCCTGTGGCGGGGAGCAGACGCCGCTGGCGCAGGAGGCGGGCCGTGTGCCGTCGCGTACCAACACGAAGCTTGGCACGCGTTCGACCCCGAATCGATCAAACGCCTGGGGATCGATCTGGATTGCCACAGGGGCCTGTCCGATCAAATCCTGGACTCTTGTGACGGTTGTCCGGATCGAGTTGTCGACAAGGCCACGAATGAACAGGGTTGCCTGCGCGCGCGCGCCCTGTTCGAGAAGCTTGCGCAGCGTGGGCTCGGGCATCGACAGACTGACAAAGACCATCAGCGCCGGACCGCTGGCCAGGCCGAAGCGGGAGCTTGCCTCCTGCGCGGCGGATGCAAACCCCTTGCCCAGCGCTTCCAGGTCGAGTGCGGTGCTGCCAGGGCCTTGCGCCGGGGCTGGCAGTGCGTCGATGTTGGTGCGACCCGGGGGCGGGAGGATGCCAGGGGCCTTGTCATCGGGCATGCTGTGCCGCTTGCGCGCCCGTTCGATGTCCTGCTCCGTGATGACCGGTTGCGCGCGGCGCACGCGCTCGAGGTCGGCATCGCTGATGTCCGCGCGGGCCTGCGCGACAGCGAACTGCCATGGCAGCAGCAGGGACGCAAGACAGGTGGCCAGGCGCATGGTCGGCAGTAGCAATGGGCGTGGCGATGGACGCGTCAAAGGGCGAAACGATGAGCGCAAAGGCTGGCGCCGCGGGACGCAGGGGCGATCAGTAGCCGGCACAGCAATTCCTTTTTCTGAACAGCATGAAGGCGAAGTCTTCGCCGCGCACCGGAAACTCCTTGCCGGCGCCCCAGACCATGGTCGTGCGGCCAAAGGGCTGGCAGCAGCGTCCGGCCTCCTTGTCGGTGGCGGCAATCGGGTAGGTGAGTTGGGTCTTGTAGGCGGTCTTGTCCATGACCGGCTCGAAATACGGACCGCACAGTCCGGCGCGGCCGTGCCAACCCCAGGCCAGCAATTCGCGGTGCATCTTGGCGGTAAGGCGCTGCGCCATCAGTGCTGCCGTGCGCACGCCGCCCAGGTGGTAGGGGACATGGCCGTTGAGCGGGTAGATGGAGCCCTGGCAGCCGGCGCACCAGAACAGGCTCGCGATGCCAAATCCCGTCGTTGCCGCCACGCAGTCCGCGGCGCACGCGGCAACCGCGACCGGATTGGCGAACAACACGGCATCCGGGTTGAGGATCAGCGTGAGTTCGTCGTCGTTCCACAGCGGATCGACCTCGGTGAGATAGGCCAGATCGAAGGCGCCGCGCTCCAGGCACGGAAAGTCGGTGACGACCTCCAGCCAGTACAGCATCGGGTTGGTGTAGTAATGCGCCTGATAGAAGCTGCCACCATCCCCGTCGCCTTCGGGCCGGGTGAAACGGGCCGCCTCGGGCGCCGCAATGCCGGGATCGAGATCGATGCCGCCCAGCGAGGCCAGGCAGAACGGCTTGCGCACCGCCTCGACATGGCGCGCCGGCTCCCAGAATCCGATGGACAACCCGATTGCAGGGTTCACGCCGCAGGTGCACACGGGGCTACCTGGGTTGTCGATGTCTTCCTGGCCGCCAAAATTGGCGATGCGTGCGCCGCCAATGCTGATCGGAAGAATGCAGGACCAGCAGATGTCGGTGATCGGGTTCGGAAAACGCCCGGTGCAGGTCGAGATGCCGGCAGCCGTGCCGGGCAGCCAGGTGATCGCCAAGAGCAACAGCGCCGTGGTGCGTACGGCGGCGCGCAGCCGCAGCGCGATGTGCGCCAGCCAGTTCATCCGTGTGTTCATGGTCTTGGCTCCAGCTCGTCGATGCGAAGGCGTAATCCCTCCTGCGACACCAGGGCCGGCACCTGGGAGATGCCCAGGCGCCGGGTGAGCAGGCCCTGCTGGTCGTAATAGACAGGAACGCGCCAGGCCTTCATCAGCTCGAGGTAGGAGCCACCGGTCAGGATGGGCTTGATGCGACCGGCCCCGCGCGCCATCAGCGCGCTGGCGCTCTCGATCTGGCGTTTGTCTCTGGCATCGAAGAACAGAAGCTGGCGCGACAGGGAAACCACCGCCAAAGGGTTCTTGCGGGTACCGGCGGCGAACATCAGCCTGCCCTTGTCATCCAGCACATTTCGATCGAGCGTGAAGGTCGGATCGAAGTAGAAGGTCCGTGGTGCTTGCGTGGTCCGAAGCCCCGCGACCGGAGTGGGCTGGCGCACGGCCGCGATGCCGCGCTCGCGTGCGGCTTCCTGCAACCGGGCCAGTTCCCCGGTGCGCTCTTTTTCGCGTAGGCGCTGCTCGATCATGCGCAGCAGGTGCGGCTCGGTGATGGCGTAGGTCGGGCCGATGGTTCCCAGATCGGTGGCATGGCCTGCTGGTGTGGCCAGAACCATGGCCAGGGTTGCAGCGGTCAGGAGCCGGCTGCAGCTTGTCTGGAAGGCGGGATGGAGACTCATGGCGCGGACCCCTGTCGACACCGGATCTGACGCACGGCGCGTTCGCGCGCGGCTTCGTCACGCAGATGACTGGCGCGAATGAGTTCCAGCAGCTGCGGGTCGCCGCTGTCCTGGCCCAATGCGATGCGCAGCTCGTCGGAGCCCAGGTTGCGAGAACACTTCAGTCGGATGGCGGCCAGGTACTGGCGGGCACCTGTCTCAGCGGCCGGTGCGATCTGTCGCAGCAGGCCAAGGTAGTCTTCCATCGGCATTTGCGTGGCTACCGGTATCGGACCGCGTGCCGGGCTGGTCTGCGCGCTTGTCTGGCCGGCAGCCGACAGCGCCAGCGAGGCCACGATGAGCGACGTGGCCAGTGGGGCTGGCAACGCATGGGGCCTGATCCAATAGGACATTCTCATGTTGATCTCTTCAGAAAATTGGCGTCAGCGTCGCGATGACCTGGTCCGCGCGCACCAGGCCGCTGCTGCGGTATCGCGAGTCGAAGGAATCGGCGCTGGCGCCCTGGACAAAGTAGTGGCCAGGCGGTATCTCGCCGGCCTCGATGGTTGCCAGCGGTTGCCGGTCAAAGGTGTGTGTTTTCGCCGTGCCCACGGACTTGCCGTTGACCGTGACCACGCGCCCGTGCACCTGCACCACATCGCCCGGCAGCCCGGCGACTTGCTTGAAGAACGGCTGGGCGCGCAGACCGGGATGGCGCAGCTGTTCCTGGCCGTCGAAGCGAAACAGGATGTAGTCGCCACGGTGCAGCGTGCCTGGCTCGTAGTGCGCAAGCGCCACGTGGTAGGGAACACTGGGCGTCCAGTTGAAGACGAGCGGCAGGCGTGGTGTCGGGTCGACCAGAATCCGCACCAGGGCCAAAGTCCAGATGCCAAGGACTGCCAGCATCGCGATCCGGTGGACAGTCAAGGTCCACCGGCTGCGGTGCAGCCAGGCGACAGATCCGCCTCTAGGGCTGGGCGTCGGCATGGCGCTGGACGTAGGGCTGGGCGTAGGCATGGGCGTGAGCGTGGGCGCAGACATGGCCGTGGATGAGGAGGTGGGGGACAACAGCTTGCGTGTGTTCATGGCGTCTTCTCCAGCTTCCTGCGCAGCTGGGCTGTCAGGTCGACGCTGCGCGACGGGTTGCCGGCCACGGCGGACCGGAGCACGACCAGGCACTGGCATTCATGGGGCAGCTCTTCCAGTGCGCGGGGGAGCTTGCGGGCAAAGTCACTGGCAAGGCGCATGGCCTGTTCCCGCGCATCAGGCGAATCGGCCCTTGTCAGCGCCTGCGTGAACTCGGCCTCCTTGCCGCGGTAGACCTCGGCCACGTCGACCACGCCGATCCGCAGGGCAGGCTGCACCACATAGCGGTGGTAGGCGAACAAGGCCAGGGCGACCATCAGCAGCGAGGCCAGCGCGTCGAGCACAAAGGCCAGGGATGATGCTTTCATGGCATGTGGCCCCGCTGGCCTCGCTGCCGCAGCAAGGTCCGGATCGCGGCATCGACACCCATGCCCTGGGCGCGCAGCGCATCGATGGGCGCGTTGTCCTCCAGCTTGTTGGAAAACAGCAGATGCGTTGCCGGATCCAGGATGTTGCGTGCCACGCCTTCGCCCACCGGCGAAGAGATATACATCTCCGAGAACGCACCGGCCTCGGTGCGCAGCGAATGCAGCAGGCGCTTCTTGGGCTCGTCCATGGCCAGGCGCGCCTTGCGGTCGAGCATCTCGATCGATTCGGGCTTCTGGCGCAGCAAGAACACCCAGTCCGAGCAGTTGAAGGCCGCCTCCATCTGGGCCGATCCGTAGTAGTCGTCCGCGCTTTGGGTCGCGGTGCCCAGCGCGCCGCCGTATTTGCGTGCGCGCCGGGCCGCCTCCTCGATCACGGCCGCCTTGACCGGGTCGTCGGAGCCGATGTCGCCCAGCTGCTGCTTGAGCTCGTCGATGAACAGGATCTTGCGCCGGTTGCGCGTCAGGTACATCTCGCCGGTGATCTGGTGCAGCAGCAGGATGTTGACCACCGCATGCAGGTCCGGGCGGCGCTTGAGCTCCTCGTTCTCGATGACGATGAAGTCGTTGCTGAAGTCGATGTTGTTGCGCCCCTCGAAGTGGCGCTCGTACTGGCCGCCCTTCGAGTAGGGGTTGAGCATGATGGCCAGGTCCTTGATGCGCTGGTCGTCCACCACACCGAGCTCGGGGATGGAGCCGCTCTTGAAGGCGTCGCGCAGCGCCGTGATGGTGAGCTCGTTGCCGTGGGCGCGAAACAGCCGCAGCACCATGGCCGATATCGCCTTGTACTGCACCTCGTCCAGCGTGTGCTGCATCGAGGCCATCTTGGCGATCGCCGGCACCAGGATGTCGATGTCCTCGACGATGTCGACGATGTGGGTGAACGGGTTGAGCCGGATGTCGGCATCGGGCTTGAACTCGATGTAGGTACCCTGGGCGCGCCGGCAGAGCTTTTCGAAAGAACGCCCCAGGTCCATCATCCAGACCTTGGCGCCGATGGCCCGGTAGGACCAGGCCATCTCGTTCATCAGTACCGACTTGCCCGAACCCGGCGCGCCGATGATGGCAAAGTTGTAGTTGCCCAGGTCGTTGTCAAACAGGTCCAGCGCCATCAACTGGCCGCGCCTGCCGCCGAACACCATGGCCGGTGTCGCGGTGCCACGCCATTCGGCGATCAGCGGCGCCAGGTGGATCGCATTGGCCATGGTCTTGCGCGTGACGCGGCGCATCTTGACCAGGTCCTGGTGCATGGAGCCCGAGAGCGTCATCGGAAGGCTGGCCAGCAGGGCCTGGCGCTGCATGTAGGCGTCGCTGTTGAGCGCAAACCCCCGGCCGCGCCAGATTGCGTTGGCGGCCTCGAAAGCGCTGGCCGACTGATTCGCAGGGCACAGCAGGGCCAACTGGTGGTACAGGCTCACCAGGCTGCCGCCGGCGTCCAGCGCGTCTGAGGCCGCCGTCCAGTCCTGCAGCTTCTTGCGCACGTCGGGCATCACGTCGGCCATCTTGCTCTTGGCGTTCTGGGTGGCGCGCACATGGTTGGCCATGACGACCGAACGCGTGTTGTTGGGATCCAGGATCCAGGCGCCCATCGTCAGCAGGAAGGGGGTGTTGTATTGCAGCGCCGGCTGCATCAGGTCGCCAATCAGCGAGCCCATCTGCCACAGCGCAAAACGCTCCGGAAAACTCTTGACCGAATACAGGCGCACTTCCAGCTCGCTGGCGCCCTGGGCCTTGGACAGGTGCAACGCCTCGGGATGCGCCTGCTGGATGGTGTCGAAGTCCACGATCTGCTCGCGCAACTCGCGCCCGTCGTCATAACGCTGGTCGACGCCATCAGTGCCGTGCAGGCGGTCCGGGTTGGTGAACAGCGCGCACCAGCGGATCAGCTCGCTGGCGTCGCAGACCCGGTTGGGCATGGAGGCCGAGCGCAGCGTGGAGGCCATCGCATCGCGCAGCACCATCAGTTCCTCGCGCCTGGCCAGGTCGTGGGCATCACCGGGCAGGCTCACGCTGAGCATCAGCCGGAAGTCGCGCAGCGTGTAGTGAAAGCCGCTGGTGAGCGAATGCTGGGCGCCACGCAGCAAATGGCCGACGCGCTCGCGCGAGAGGCTGCGAAACAGGTTGTCGTTGCGCGTGGGCCGGCCCCAGGGCTGGGCCCGCTCCGCCTGGTTAATGTCCTCGACCCGCAGGTTGGCATATCGGCGCAGCGTATCGCCGATGTGCGGCGACCCGAAAAGGTGGAACTGGATACCTGTGCCCGGCGGGCAGTTCGCATACAGCGAGACCAGGACTTCGGCCATGCGATCGTCGGCGCCGGATTGCGGCAGCAGTTCCATCAGGAAACCCATGCCCTCGCGGTTGACAAAGATCTTCTCGATGGGCAGGTAGGCGCTGTAGGGCAGCCAGTGGGCGAACTGGTCGGTGGCGCGTTCATCCCCGCGGGACAGGCGCAGCAATGCACGCAGTGGCTGCGGCGTGGCCTTGGTAGTGTTCTGGACAGTGGGCATGTTCATGGCCTGTCGCGTTGCACGCGTGGGGGGGTGGTCAGAAGGGGAAGGAGGGGTGCGGCCGTGCGGGCAGCGACTGGCGCCACGGCATTCACGTCGTGTGGTGTCGCTCGCTGGGGCTCGTCGAGGGCCGGTGCCGACCGGCCTGCCAAAGGCTGGCTCGGGTCGTTGGCGCCGGGTGTCTGGGCGGTCGACGCCCGGCCGGGAGTGGGTGGAACCATCAGCGCAGCGGGGCGTGAATCCTGGGGCTGTTGTCGAGCCTGTTGCCGGGTCTGTTGACGGATATGGGCCATGCGCCACTGGCCGCTGTCGATCAGCACATAGACATAGGTCTGGTCGTGCAGATCCCCATCGCGGTCTTCCCAGGCCTGGGTCCACAGCCGCAATACGCGCGGCGGCGAGCGCAGCGCCATATCCGCAGACGGATTCAGGGCAGACCCATTGCCGACACCGACACCGACACCGACACCGATACCGGAACCGGAACCGGAACCGGAACCGGCACTGGAACCGGCGAGCGGGGGCAGGATTGCGGACGTGGTGCGTGACTGGGCGGGCTGCAGCGTTGCCCCAGAGGTGTCGGGTGTCGCCGGATTGGGTGTGGCCGCTGCAGGGGCGGCGTGTTGTGCCGGCAGGTTATTGCGCACCGCGTTGGCGTAGGTGCCCGATACCGAGTCGCAGGCTACACCTATCGGTGCCTGGCAGGCGTAGCGGCTTTCACCGTCCAGGCCGGACATGGAGCTGCAGCCGGTGAGCAGTGCAAGGACGGATGCCGTCAATCCCGTTCGTGCATGGCAAGGAACAGGTGCGCGCGTCATGGTTTTACCGCCTTGATGGAATCCTGTGCGCGGGCCTCCAGTACGCCGCGTTCGACAAAGCCGTCGGTGCGGCTGCCATCTGCCCAGATCAGCGTGGGTGTGCCCTGGATGCCCAGGCGCTGGGCCAGTGCCAGGTTGCGCTGGATCGGGTGCGCGCAGGCGCCGGTGGTGTCGAGCAAGCTGGCATCGGCGTGTTGCATCAGGCGTTGCCACGCCCGTTCCCTGTCTTGAGCGCACCACACGCCAATCGGTTTGGCCTCGCCCTGGAACGGGACCAGGAAGGTGTAGATGCTGATGTTGTCCAGCGTGGCGAGCTCTGGCTCCAGTCGCTGACAAAAGACACAGTTCGGGTCGCTGAATACGGCCACCCGGCGCTCACCGGTGCCGCGCACCGTCTTGATCGCGTCCATCAACGGGAGCTGGTCGAACGCGATGGGTGCGATGGATGGGCTGGATGCGCTGGTGCCGGGCGCAGCCTGCGGCAAGGCGGCCGCGGCCTGTGCCAGCTTGGGACCGGTGATGTCGCGCATGGTCTGTGTATCGAACATCCGGCCGAAAAGGAAGTAGCGCGGGTTGGTCGGCGCCACATAGGCGACGTTGCCGTTCATCCAGACCTCGAACAGGCCAGGCAGTTCGGAGCGCCTGACCTCGGTGAACTGGGTTCCAGGGTGCGCCTTGCGCAGTGCGGCCAGCAAGCGTGTCTCGCTGGGGCTCGCCGCCTGGGCGCCGGCGCCAAACGCCGCGACGCAGGCGAGCAAGCTCAAGGCGACAAGCGCGGTGGGTCGGCGGGGCCTATGGGAGTCAGTCTTCGTTGTCATCGCCAAGGTCCTCCAGGGTTTGGTTGGCAGGGGTTGCGGGTTTGCGGCTGTCGTCGCGGTTGTTGGTGCGGATGTCGGCGCCGGAGCCGGTGTGTGCGCCGATCTCCATCGGGGTGTCGATGCGCACCCCCCGGGTGATGACGACATCGATCTGGCGGCCGGCGTCGACCTCGATCACCGGGAAGGTGTTCTCGGCAAGCTTGATGTAGTACTGGGCCAGCCGGTCCAGCGCGCGGCCGACACCGCCGCCGATGCCGGCGCGGTAGGCGTTGGCGCCTTGCGCGTTGGCCACCGTCCCCAGTGCCGAGGTGCTGTATTCGGTGGAGGCGTTGCCGATGCCCTGGCCAATGCCGCTGACGACACCGGCCAGCAACGCGTTGGCCAGCATCTGGCCCTGCTTGGTGACCAGGCGCCCGCGCATCCCCACCTTGCCGTCCTCGCCATAGACGCTGCCCTGGATGCGCACCTCGAGCGTGGCGCCGTCGCTGCGCACGCAGGAGAGGCTCTCTGTGCGAAGGTAGGCACGCTCGGCGCTGATTTCGCCATATCCCGCCGCGATCACGAAGCAGTCCCGGTATCTGCCGCGGAACTGGTTGGGCAGCACGCTGTTGTCGGCAAGCCGGATCAGCACCGGCTGAGGGTTCGACTGGGCCTGGCCACCGGTGGGTGCGTCCAGCCCGCCGAGCAGGATTCCGCGCGTGAAACTCACGGGCAGGAAGGTGGCGGTGCTGTTGCGCTCTGGCGCTTCGCCCTGTGGTGTGGCATCACTACCGCTGCCTCTGCCTCTGCCAGTACCACTACCATTGTCAGAGCCGGCCGCAGCTGCTGCCTTGGGGCGCTCGGTGACGGTGACCCGGACGATGGCAGGCGGGGCGGTTGCAGCGGCAGGGCCGCTGGCCAGCGCATGGGCTGATCCATCGCGCGGCCAGGTCGGTGTTGTGCCGGGCGCCGGGGCCGGCGGCTGCAGGGGCGGCAGGGCTGCCATCGGCGGCATGGGAGGGGCCGGTGGGGCAGGCGCTGGCAGGATGACCTGACGGGGCGGGTTGGATGCCGAGACGGAAGGCGGTTGGTTGGACGCGCTCAGCTTTTGCTCGAGCTCGGCGAAGCGCTGCAGCGTGCGTGCTTCGAAGGACTGGCGTTCCTTGTTCAGGCGCGCCTGCTCGTCGCGTTCGCTCTCGTATTGCGCGAGTTTGCGCCCAGCCGTGCCGACCCACTGGTCCACCGGATTGACTTGGGCGCCGGCCGGCATGACGCCGATGTTGGTGGTCGTGGTCGATGCCGAGCCGCTATTGCGCGAAGGCGACAGGCTTGATTGGCTGTCCGCGAATGCGAACACCAGCCACAACAGGGTCAGGCCTGTGCCGAGGATGGATGCCAGCAGCAGGTACTGGCGTTGGCGCGGCGACAACCGCTCCAGCAGGTCGCGCCATGCGCCTGGCTGTCCGGACAAGGTGTTCATGGTGCGCTCCCGCGTCGGATCACGTAGACCGTGGTGGCTTCGTCGGGCCCGAGGCGGTGGTGCTCGATGGCCACGCCGGTGATGACGCCGTCGTCGCGGTCGAACTCCTGTTCGAATAGCTCGACAGGCTCCGTCCCCGCGTTGTGCAGCAGGTATTTCTCGCCAACGAGCTGACGGCCCTGGTACTGGCGGATCTGCGTCAGGCGCAGGGTGGCTCGCAACTGCACCGGGCGATCCATCTCCTCGATCTGGTAGTCGGCGCTGGCCTGGTCGGTGGCCATGGCCAGCAGCAGGGCCTTCATCGCACGCACCGGAGCCGGCGCGGGGCTCGCGGGTCGGTTTTCAGTGGGGGCGAACGTCGCCGGGCGCTGCGAGCGATCGCGGATCACGATCGTGTCGGCCGGCGTGTCCGCGCGGCGCAGCAGCAAGGTGTAGGTGGCACTGGCCGTCGCGATGAAAAGGTTCACCGGCTTGTTCGATGTGCCAACCGGGCGGACATAGATCTCTCCCTTGTCCCGGTCGCATTCGACGACGACTTCCCCTAGAGGATTGACCGTCGCTGCCAGTGGCGTGGTCGCAACCGTCCCCACGCCGCCAACCGGTGCGGCAGCCGGGCCGGCGCAGTGGCTGGAGTACACGCTGCCAAATACATCGGTGATCGGTGCGCCCTCGATCCGGATGCGGGTGGGCTCCTTGATCGACACGATGGCCTTGAAGTCACTCGGCTTCCAGCGCAGCTGTGCGAACACGGTAGGGTTGATCGTCATCTTGGCCGCAGTGCCGATCAACAGGGTGTGGCCGTCCTGCGGAGACTTGAGTGCAGCCTCGGCGCTGAGGTTGCCGCTTGCACCCGGCTTGTTGTCAACCACAAAAGTGCCGCCGGTCAACTTGCCAAGTTGATCGCCCAATGCCCGGGCGTACGGATCGAGCGCCCCGCCGGCCGTGGATCCGACCAGCAGGGTGACCGGCTTGGTGGGGCAGACCCGGG
>CAXBDR010000020.1:0-31354 GCA_963974265.1 uncultured Rhodoferax sp. | reverse complement strand
CGCGCCAACCTGGATGCCGAGCTTGGGATAGAACGACAGATGCAGCTGGCCGGGAATGGTCAGTGTGCGCTGCTGGTTTTCCTTCACGTATCGGGAAATGTCGTCCTTGTAGTCATTGGGGTCGAAGCTGATCGAGATGATGGCGATGGCCAGACCCAGCAACGCGACGACGCCACCGAATCCGATGCCCAGCCATTTGAGGAACTTCATGCCTGGCCTCTGTTGCAAACGAATGAACTCGGACAAAGTGTAGTGACCCGCGGCCAGGCCCGCGGAAGTCGAACGATCGCGCAGCCGGATCGCCCCGAACGGACCTCCGCAGACACACGTGCTCCCATGCGCGCCGGCAGTCGCCGAAAGCAGATCCCGCCTGCACCCTATCAGGCGCGTGTCATGGGCGTTGCACAGTCAGCGCAGGAAACGGACCGACCCTCGGGCCATTGACGGTCGGTCGAGGGATCAGCGGGACCACGGGATTCGCACGGGAGCGAACCCGCATGCAACGGCGCCATCGGCAAGCGCCCTTCACAAGGGCTCAGCGTTTCGCCCGATGGCGCGAGGCCAGATAGAACAGGCCCAAACCGACCAGGGCCAGCGTACCGGGCTCCGGCACTGCCTGGATGGAGGCAGCCGAAAGCGAATCGATCGAGAGAAACATCTGGTCGCCACCGCCATTCTGCAGGAAGCGGAAATCGGAGCCCACAAAAAAACCACCGGCCGGCGTGCCGATCGGCATGCCGAAGTCGGGGTCGCCAACGATCTCCGGGAACCCGAGCAGGAAACCCGCCCCGCCGTTGAACAGTCCGACACAGGTGATGCCGGTTGGGCTGGAACAATCCTGGAAGTAGGTGTCGCCGCCCACGTCCGTCGTGAATGACCCCAGCGCGCCGAAGTCGTAGGTCGACGTCGAGGCAAACAGGCCCAGGCCATCGCCCACGGCCGTCAGGTCCACGTCGGTCGTGGTGGTGCCGGTGATGGAGACGTTGGTGCCGCCGATATCCACCGGCCCGCCTCCGAAATCGACGAGCGAGCCCGCTGACGCGATCCCGTTGAACGAATAGTTCAGAAGAGCCGCACTGGCGGGCATGGAGCCCAGCACAGACATGCCCAATGCCAGCAAGGCACCGACCCCGATCCTGAAAGATGCATGCAAGATGGACATTTGGCAATCTCCTGGCTGACCTGAGAAACCAAAAAACAAGCAAGAATGACACCGAAGAAAAATTTCGCAACAAATTCAAAGACTTAGCGGACCAAGCCTGATCGATCCTTCCCGGCTGTCAAATTGTTCGACACTTTTGGCGACGCGATACGCAAACCGAGGCGCGACGAGGCTGCAACTCGCACACAGCGCGACGAAGCCAGGTCGGCCCTTTGTCGGGAGCTTGCCACCCAACGGCAGCCGCCCTGCCCCGGCACGGTTCCGCGCCGGATCGTCGGCCGGTTTGCGCGTCGTGTTGCGGAGGCTGCCCGCTTCCGGGCCCGATCGGGCCATGTTGATAATGGACACTGCTGAAATGACCAATGCACCGCATGCGCAAGGATCCCGTTTCGTGATGGCCGCCACCACCACCGGCTGCGCCCCCCGCTGGTGCTCCATCGGCACCCATGGCCTGCGTCCGCGCCTGGCGAACATGCAGCGGCCATCAGACGGGTTCGGGTGTGGCCGCGACTGAGGCTCGATCTCACATGTCCCCGGAAATCCCGTTCGGTCAACCCAGTTTCTCCGATGCCGAGATTGACGCAGTGGCGCGCGTCATGCGCAGCGGCTGGGTGGGCATGGGCCCCGAAACCCTGGCCTTCGAGGCCGAACTGGCCGAGTTCGTCGGAGTTCCCGCCGTCGTGACCACCAATTCCTGCACCTCCGCGTTGCATCTCAGCCTGCTGGCGCTGGGGGTGGGTGCGGGCGACGAGGTGATCGTTCCCAGCCTGACCTGGTGCAGCACGCTCAACGTGGTGCTCTACGTCGGAGCCCGTCCCGTGTTCGCCGATATCGACCCCATGACACTGGGCCTGGATCCGGACAGCGTGGCCGGTGTGGCCACGTCGCGCACCCGGGCCCTGATACCGGTGCATTTCGGTGGCCTGGGCCTGGACGTGTCGGCATTGGCCGCTGCCTTGCCGGCCACGGCGGTGGTGGTCGAAGACGCCGCGCACGCGCTTGGGGCTCGGCTGCCCGATGGCCGCATGGTGGGAGCGTCGGGCCATCCGACCTGCTTCAGCTTCTATGCCAACAAGGTGTTGTCCACGGGCGACGGCGGTGCGGTCGCGCTCACCGACACCGATCTGGCGGCGCGCATGCGCGCATTGCGGTTGCACGGCCAGGCACACGACGCCTGGCAGCGTTACCTGCATCCTTCGTTGGCCCTGGTGTCGCCACAGATCTCCGAAGTGGGCCTGAAGGCCAACTACACCGACCTGCAGGCCGCCATCGGCCGCGTACAGCTGCGCCGGCAGGACGAGTTTGCCGCCACACGCGCCAGCGTGGCCCGCATCTACGGCCAGGGACTGGCAGGCCTGGGCCTGGGCCTGCAGACCGGCTGGGACCGACCGGAGCATGCGCGGCACCTGTTCACGATCCAGTTGCCGGCGCAGCGCGCCCGCGATCGCGACACGTTGATCGCGACCTTGCGCAGCCAGGGTATCGGCGCCAGCCTGCATTACCAGCCCTTGCACACCATGCCACGGTATGCCGAGCTCGCGCAGGGCCGCGCGCTGCCGCATACCGAATCGGCCGGCGCGCGCATCCTGACCTTGCCGATCGGGCCCAGGATGCAGGCGGACGATGCCTGGCGCATCGTGCAGGCGGTACGACAGGCGCTGGGTTTCCCGCCATTCGACGGCGCCATGATGGCGGCCACTCAGCCGCAGCGCGACAACACCGACTCGTAGACCTGCAACACCTGCTGCGCATGCCGCTGCGGCGCCCAATGCGACAAGGCCTTGGTCCGCGCGGCCCGGCCCATGCGCGCCGCAAGCGACGGATCGTCCCACAACAGCCGGACCTGCCGTGCCAAGGCCTGCGCGTCGCCCGCCTCGAACAGCAGTCCGTCCACGCCCTCTTCGATCAGGTCGGCCACCGAACCCAGGCGCGAGCCGATCACCGGGATGCCGTGGCTCATGGCTTCGGCGCCAACCAGGCCGAAGGTTTCGAACCACAGGCTGGGCAGCACCAGGGCACGCGCGCCGATAGAACGCCTGAAGCTCGGCCGCGTTGTGCGTGACCACGACCTCGGGACCGGCCGGCACGTCTGTCGTCACCAGGCTCGCGTGGTGGCGCGCCATGCGAAACGGCAGGCCCGTGGCACGGGCGGCAGCGGCGAACACCGGCAGGCCTTTCTCCGGTGCGAAACGGCCGGCGTAGGCGATGTAGCGGCCTTGCGCGGCGTCGGCCGCGGTGTCGGGCATGTGGACCGGCGGCGAAATCACACTCAACCGATCGGGGGGTAGCCCGGCATGCCGGACCAACCACTGGCCGGCAAACGCCGATGGCGCGATGTAGTGGTCGACATGGCGCGCAAACAGGCCGAATGCGCGCACGCCCACGTTGTAGAGTGCCGACGCGGCCGATTCGGGCAGGCTGCCGCGGCAGTTGTGCCGTATCGCGTGCCATTCGCGGCCCGGATCGAGGCAACGCGTACAGCTGCGTCCATCCCGCGTGTGCGTCACCAGCGGGCAGGTCATGCGGAAGTCCACGCAGCTCATCACCACCGGAATGCCGCGACGGCTGCACTCGGGCAGGATCCACGGCGACACCATCGGATAGATTTCATGCACGTGCACCACCTGCGGCTGGAAGCGCTCGAGCAGGGCCCGGAACTCGCGCACCGAGCTGCCGCCCCACAAGACACCCGTGCCCGCCTCCAGCCGGCCCGGCAGCCCGCGCAGGCCCTGGGGCAGATGCAGCGCGTTGCGCGCCAGTACCTCGACCTGCAGGCCCTGCGCACGCTGCAGTTCGATCGTGGCCTGGGTCACGTTGTTGGCCCCACCACCGCCCCGATGCTGGTTATAGGCGTGCAATATCCTCATCGGGCCGGTGCCTCGGAGGAGCCCGGCCGGGTTTCGCTGGCAAAGCCGAACAACGGTGGCCGCTTCGGCAAGCGCCAGGCCCAGCGGGCCAATCCCTGCGCCATGCTCAAGCGGTAACGACGCCGCGGCTGTGTCGGTCCCGGCCACACGGCGAGCAAGGCCGCCGCCGGCAACCGCACTACCGCTGCCAGTGCAGCCATGGCCTCGAAGGCCCGCCCGGCCGCGGGCCCATGGTGTTTGCGCAGGTACAGCCAGATCGCGTGACACCCCAGCGCATAGTGGTCGCCGGCGCGGCGCGGGTCGCTGCTCTGCTTCCACAGGTGCGTGATCACGCTTTCCGGTTGGTAGTGGATGGCCCAGCCAGCGTCCAGGATACGCCGGCAGAAATCGATGTCGTCCAGGTACATGGGTGAAGTCTCGTCGAGCAGGCCCACCTGCTGCAGCACTTCGTGCCGCAGCAAAATGCAGGCGCCGCAGATGCTCTGCACTGCACAGGCACGCTGGCGTGGCCAGGCCAGCAGGTTGAAGCCGTCGTACCAGGTCGGCGCGGGCGGGTCGCCCACGGCACCGGCCCGGCGCTGGCCGGGCAGGTGCAGCATCAGCTTGTCCAGCAGCAACAACCAGGCCAGCAGGTTGCCGGGCGCGGGCAGACGGCGCGCGCACTCGGGTTGGATGCTGCCGTCGCCCAGGCACAACATCGGGCCGACCGCACCCACCTCGGGATGATCGTGCAGGTGCGCGAGCATGCGCGGCACGGCGCCGCGGTGCACGATGGTGTCGGGGTTGAGCAGCATCACGGCTCGCCCGGCACACAACGGCAGGGCCTGGGTGTTGCCCGCCGAGAAACCCAGGTTGCGGCCGGTGGCGTTCAGCCGCACCCAAGGGTAGGCACGGCGCAGCAGTTCCGGCGTGCCGTCGCGCGAGCCGTTGTCCACGACGAACGCCTCGATGCGCAGGCCGGCGCAATCGGCGGCCAGCGAGTCGAGGCAAGGTCCGATCAACGACGCGGCGTTGTAGGTGACGATGACCACCGACAGGTCGGGGCGTTCGGTCGCTGCATCGACTACCGGCTCAACCATGCCCGTCCTTTCGGTCACGGTGCCACCATTGGCGCGCCAGGCCCCAGACGAAACGGCTGTTGTAGATCAGGTATCGGCCAGCCAGCCTGCGCGGCTCCTGCATCAGTCGGAATGCCCACTGCAGACCGCTGCGCTTGACCCATTCCGGTGCCGCCCGCGTGCGACCGGCCAGCAGGTCGAACAGGCTGCCCACGCCCACCATGGGCAGGCCGACCTGGGCGGCCACCTCATGCATCCAGTGGTCCTGGGCCGGCGTTCCCATACCCACCCAGACGATGTCCGGCCGGGCCTGGCGGATCTGCGCGAGGATTTGTTCTTGCTGCTGCGCGGGCACCGGCCGCACCGGCGTGGCGCTGCCGCCCGCGATCCGGATACCCGGGAAACGGGCCCGCATGGCCGCGGCCACCTGGTCCGTCTGGCCGTCGCGACCACCGACCAGGTAGTGCCGCCAATCCGGAAACCGGGCGCAACAGGCCAGGAACAGATCGTCGTTGTGCACGCGCTCGGCATGGGTATGGCCGAGCGCCCGCAAGGCCCACACCACGGCCATGCCGTCGGCCGTCACCATGTCGGCCTCGGCCAGCACCGCGGCAAACGCGGGCAGGTCCGTCGCCATCGTCGCGGAATACGCGTTGGCGCAACTGACATACGCCGCGCCGCCACGCGACACCAGTCGCGCCAGTTCGTCCTGGGCCTGCACAAACGTGCACACCGTCACCGGCGTACCGAGCACGCGTGCCTGCGCCAACATCGGCGGGTCGCGATCACGCTCGCTCAAGCCGCACCTCGGTCGAGTGCCGTGGGCAACAACAGTCCGGCCTGGCGCGCACGGTACTGCCATTGCGGTGTCCGCCAGCGTCGCCGCAGCGCACGCCAGGCGCGCGCCAACGGCCGCGACAGCAGGTACGGCAGCGAGCCCTGGCGCAACAGCCGGCGCCATCCCTGCAGGCGCTGGCCTGCCGTCAGCAACTGCACATAGGCCCCGACGGTGTGATGCACCTGCAGGCGACGCTCCAGCAGCGACGCCGGGATCTGCGTGCGCCAGTGCTCGAGCATCATGATCGCCTCGTCCTGGATGCGCCCCAGGCTGACGGCGGTCATGCCGCCGGCGTGCACGCGGTACAGGCACAGGGGTTCCTGCACCGCCCGGGCTGCGCCGGAACGCGACAGCGCCAGGAACAGCCAGTAGTCCGGCGCCACGTGCACCCAGTCGGGCAGTTCGCCGGCGCGCAGCAGCGCTTCGCGGCGCAACAACGCGCTGCTCATGCAGATGAAGCAGGAGCGTTCCACCAGTTCCATGAAGATGTCGCCTTCGGGCAGGCCGACATGTTCGTGGCGGGGGTCGAAATCGCATCGGTCGCCATGCTCGAACATCTTCAAGGTCCGGCAATAGATCAGGTCGACCCCTGGCTCGTCCAGCGCCACCTGCCGCTCCAGCTTGTGCGACAGCCAGACATCGTCCTGGTCGAGAAAGGCCAGCCACTGGCCGCGCGCCCGCGTCATCGCCTCGCGACGGGCCGCACCCAGGTGACTCGGCGCAGGCGATGCATGCACATGGACGCGGGGGTCGGCCAGGGCCGCCACCATGGCGGCCGAACCGTCCGTGGAACCGTCGTCCCAGGCGACCAACTCCCAGTCGGTGAAGGTCTGATCCAGCAGGCTCCTGAGTGTGGCGCCCAGCGTCGCTGCGCCGTTGCGGATGTTCATGATCACGCTGACACGGGGCGTGGCAGTGCCGCCCGGGACCGGGTTGCCGGACAACGGCAGTGTCACCGCGCGGCATCCGTGCGGCGAACACGGGCGATGTCGGCGTCGAACTCCTGTCGGCCGTTGTCGAACACGACCACGAAATACAGCCACTGGCCGTCGGCCGTGAGCGTGGGCTCGCCCAGGCCCCATGCGCGTGCGCCGGACTTGCGCGTGGTCCACAAGACCTTGCGCGGTTCGGCCCAGCTGTCGGCGCCCGTGCGCTTCGACGCATAGATCGCGATGGTGCCGTCACGTGCCGACGTGAAATACAGCTGGCCATCGGCCGTCAGGTGCGGCTGCACCTCGGTCGAATCCTTCACGTTGACCGGCGGCGGCAACATCACCGGCTCCGCGAATCGCCCGCCCGTTTCGCGCGTCACCCATATATGGCTCTTGCCCTTGGCCTGCGGCCGGTTGCCCGAATCGAAGAACAGCTCCCGGCCATACGGCGTGATGGCGAAATGCGGGTTGTCCTCATGGTATTTTTCGCGGCCCGCAATCGCCAGCAACTGCGCATTGCGATAGATGTCCATGTTGAGCTCGCGCGTCTCGTCGTGCGAGACGTAGTAATACGCGCCGTCGCCGCCCAGCATGACACCCCATTCGTTGCGCCCGTCGCGCGCATGCGGAAAACGCACCGGCGCGCCGAACGTGTCGCCCTCGCGTTTCGCCACCAGCGTGTCGCTGGTGTACGCCGGACTGACGCCGCGCGCGGGTCCGCGGTGATACCGGTCACGTTGCTTGGGGTCGGCGCCCAGGCCGCCTTCGGACACCGGACGATGAAAGTAGAACACGTCGTTGATGCGGAACATGTCGCCGGGGAAATACTGGAAATACAGCGACTGGCCGTCGGGCGAGATATAGGCACTGTCTTCCCAACCCTCGGAATTGACCGACACCAGCAACTCAGGCTTGCCCCAGCCCGGCCCGACACCGATCTGCGCCACCGCCTGCGTCTTGTAGGCGATCACCTGCTCGGGCGTCGCACGCGGGCCGGGCGGCGGACTCGGGCGTCCGTCTCCGTCCTGCTGGCAGGCCGTCAGCGCGGCGGCCGCCAGCAGCATTGCGGCGCGCGTGATCCATGGGGTCAGGGGGTGGGTTCTAGGTGTCACGGTGTTGCAATCGTCGGAGTGCCGCCCGCTTGCGGCTCTGGTACAGCTGATCATAGATGGCAAGGCTCATTCTTCGAAACGGTTCCGGCCGTGGCGGCAGCGACCGCGCCAGCCAGCGCCATGGTGCCTCGGTCCGGCGGTTGACGACCATCGCAAGCAGTCGACGTCGCCAGCGGCGCGGGCCGCGCACCGCTGGCTCGTATCCCAGGCTGGCCAGCATCGGGCGCGCCGCCGGCGCCAACTGTGCCCAGGTGTGCAGGGACAGGGCCTCGCGCGCGGCGATGGACAGGAACTCATCCTCGTCCAGGAAATGATGGTGCCAACCCAGCGCGCCGGCCCGGTAGACGACCTGCAGGCCGTATGCCGACAAACGCCAGGCCAGTTCCAGGTCCTCGTGGTATCGCATGCGCTCCTCGAACAGGCCGCCGCGCTCGAGCAGCGCCTTCTTGACCGACACGTTGCAGGTGAAGAAGGCGCGCCAGTCCAGCACCGCACCATCGCGCAGGCCGACAAAGGCGCGGTCCAGGTGCAGGGGCGCCAGCCGGGAGACCGGGATCTCCGGCGACACCGTCATCCGGCCCAGTACCGCGACATGGACCTGCGGATGGCGCGCGTGTTCGGCCAGATGTTCTCCCACCATGGTCGGCACGGCGATGGTGTCGTCGTTGATCAGCAGCAACAGGCGACCTCGCGCCATGCCGATGGCCCGGTTGCGTGCGCGGTTGGCGCCGGCATTGGGCTGGTGCAGATAACGGATCGACACCGGCTGGCGTTGCGCCAGCGCCTCGACCACCGTGGCCGTGTCGTCCTGCGATCCATCGTCGCTGACGATGATCTCGAACAAGGCCTTGTCACAGCTCTGCCGGCACAAGGCGTCGATGCACCGGGCCAACACGGCGCTGCGGTTGTAGGTGGGAACAATGACACTCAATTCGGGGGTCATGGTTCGGTCCCTGCTATGGCGAACACGCGCGCGTCCACACCCATCATGCGGCTGCCGTGCGCATCACGACACGCGGTCGGGGGCATTGAAGTTCACGGTCGTCGGGCACGTCCTGCGTCACCGGAACCCCCGCGCCGATACGTACCCGGTTGCCGACTCGCACCGGCCCGATCACGCCGCCATGCGGCTCGATCCAGACATCGTCGCCCAGCACGGGAAGGCCCGGGCCAGCGCCAACGTCCTCGCGCCGCTCCAGGTCGCGAGACAGGCCCGAGCCGGCCATGATCGACAGGTTGCTCCCGGCGCGGCCGGCGATGGCGACACCCATCGGATTCTGGATGAACAGGCCCGGACCGAGATCGGAGGCCGGATGGATGTCGGCGCCGGTGACGATGATATTCAGCCGCCACCAGAGTCGCGCCAGTCGCGGCCACCCATTGCGCTGGCAGTGGTGCGACAGGCGATGCAACAGCACGCACTGGAACGACACGTGCAGCATCAATGCCACCCGGCCGGGTACGGGTTCGCTCCATTGGCGCAGGCGCGCAGCGTCGCAGCGCAGGCGCTGGCGCATGCCATCGGGTGCGCGCGTCATCGCCATGCCGTGGTCGCCGGTCGCGCCGAGCAATCGCCGCCAAGCCGCCCCCCGTGCCGACGCGGCCGGTGGCGGACATCGGTTACCCGGACCTGCACGGGAGCATGTTCGCGCAGGGTCTTGACGCGGCGCAGCGGCGTGTAGTGCCAGGGACGGTTCATGGGATGTTGGTTTTCGCATCGACCATGGTTTCCAACTCTAGTTCAGTTTTGGAATCTCGCGAAATCCAGCCGCATCCGGCAAAGCGCGCCGCGCGGCTCGGTGCACCATCGCGGGGCCGTGGAGCTTGTGGCCGCCGGATAATGCCGGCATATTGCGAGCCGCCATGGAAAGCCTCATCACGCGCTGCACGGCGCACGGCCGGCAGGTGTTCTTCGACCCTGCGGCCTTCGACTGGGTCGCCGCCATCGAATCGGCCTATCCGGCCATCCGCGAAGAACTCGATGCGGTCCTGCGCGAACGCGAGCGCATCCCCAACCTGCAGGACCTGTCGCCCGACCAGGCGGTGCTGACCCAGGGCGAGGAATGGAAGTCGCTGATCTTCCACGCCTATGGCCGCAGCGTCCGGGCCAACTGCGCGCGATGTCCGCGCACCGCGGAGTTGCTGAACCGTATTCCGGGCATGAAGTCGGCCATGTTCTCGATCCTGGCGCCGCACAAGCGCCTGCCCGAGCACCGCGGGCCCTACAAGGGCGTGTTGCGCTACCACCTCGGCCTGAAGATACCGGAACCGGCCGAGGCCAGCGGCATCTGCGTCGCCGGACAGACCCGGCACTGGGTCGAAGGCCGCAGCCTGGTGTTCGACGACAGTTATCTGCACGAAGCCTGGAACGGCACCGACGCGCACCGGGTCGTGCTGTTCGTGGACGTGTTGCGACCGCTGCCGCTCTGGCTTGCGCTGTTGAATCGCGCCATGGTCTGGCGGCTGTCCACCACGCCCTTCGTGGCCGTGATGATCACGCGCGCCCGCGCCGCCGCGCGGCGCTCGGGACGGGCCGGGCCACCGGCCGACGGCGATTCACCCGCCTGAGCATGGCGCCCGGTCCGCCGCGCGGCGAGCTGCGCGCGATTCACCAGCGCATCAGGCCGGAGGCCCAGGTCAGACCACCGCCGAAGGCGGTCATCAGGACCAGCTGACCGCGCCGGATGCGGCCGTCGGCCTCGTACTCCTGCAGACAGGTGGGAATGGTTGCGGTGGAGGTGTTGCCGTACTTGTGCACATTCGTGGCCACCCGCTCGGCCGGCATGCCCAGTCGCCGCGCCACCGCCTGGATGATGCGCAGGTTGGCCTGGTGCGGAACGAACCAGTCCACGTCGCCCAGCGTGAGCCCGTTGCGCGTGAGCACCTCCTGCGACACCTCGACCATGGCCCGCACGGCGTGCGCATAGACTTCCCGCCCGTCCATGTGGATGCAGTTCAGGCGCCGGGTGGCCGCCTCGGGTGTCGTCGGCATGGCCGTGCCGCCGGCGGGCAGCGTCATGATGTCACCGTAGCGGCCGTCGCTGTGCAGCCGCACGTCGATCAGCACGCCGCCATCGTCGGCTTGCGCGGGCGCGACGATGGTGGCGCCCGCACCGTCGCCGAACAACACGCAGGTGTTGCGATCGCTCCAGTCGACAAATCGCGTCAGTGCCTCGCTGCCGATCACGAGCACATGCCGATGGTGGCCGGTGCGGACCAGGGCATCGGCGGTCTGCAATCCGGCCAGCCAGCCGGCACAGGCCGTGACGATGTCGTACGCGGGCACGCCCGGTCGCAGGCCCAGCCGTGCCTGCACGGCCGCTCCCAGCGACGGCAACCAGCGGTCGGGCGTGTTGGTGCACGCCAGCACGAGGTCGATGTCGGTGGCGGCGATGCCGGCACGCGCCAGGGCCGCCTGCGCCGCTGCGGTGGCGATGTCGCTGTTGTTCTCGCCTTCGGCCAGCTGCCGGCGCTGCTCGATGCCGGTGCGCTCGCGGATCCAGGCGTCGCTGGTGTCGATGCGTTGCGCCAGCGCGTGGTTGGTCAGCACCCGCTCGGGAAAGGCTGCACCAAACGCGAGCAGTCGACTGTGCGTGGCCGTCATGGCTGGAGCTGCTCGCGCAACGCGGTCTTCATGATCTTGCCCATCGCCGTGCGTGGCAGTTGACGCTGATAGTGGATGCTGCGGGGAATCTTGAATCCTCCGATATGGTTGCGGCAGAACCGCTGCAACGCGGCGGTGTCGACGTCGGCGTCCGGGTGCAGCACGACGACCGCGTGTACCGCCTGCCCGTAGACGGGATCGGGGACACCGACCACCGCGGCCTCGGCCACCGCGGGATGCTGCAGCAACACGTTCTCCACCTCGACCGAATACACGTTCTCGCCGCCGGTGATGATGACGTCCTTGCGGCGATCCAGCAGATAGAGATAACCCTCGTCGTCGAGGCGGCCGATGTCGCCGGTGGTAAATGCGCCGCCGCGCCAGGCCTCGTTGGTGGCCTGCGGGTCGTCGAGGTAACCGGCGAACACATTGGGGCCGCGCACCGCGATTTCGCCCACCTCGCCCTGGGGCAATGCATGCCCCTGTGCGTCGATGATGCGCAACTCGACCGCCGGCAACGCGCGACCGCACGAACCCATGCGCTCGCGGTGCTCCCCGCTCAGCGCCCTGCGATGCGTGTCGTCGTCGAGCATGGTCAACAGCGGTGCGGTTTCGGTGAGGCCGTACCCCTGTACCAGCGCAACGTCCGGCAGTTGCTGCGCCACCATCTCGATCGCCTCCGGCGACATCGGCGACGCGCCGTAGACGATCCGCCGCAGGCTGCTCACATCGTGCCGCGCGATCAGGCCCGAACGCAACAACAGGACCAGCATCGTCGGCACCAGCAGCGTGGCCGTGACGCGATGGTTCTGCACGGCGGCCAGGAACAGCTCGGGCGTGAAACGCGGCAGATAGGCGTGCGCGGCGCCATGCAGCGCATATCCGGCCAGCACCAGTTCGGCGGAATGGAACATCGGAGCGACATGCAGCACCACGTCGTCGGCACGCGGGGCCAGCACGCCGCCGGTCTGCATTGCGTTGGACAGGATCTGCGCATGACTCAGTGGCACGCCCTTGGCCCGCCCCGAGGTTCCGCCGGTGAACAGCAGCAGCGCCTCGTCGGCGGGCGACACCGCCGCCAGAGGTGCGTCGGGCCACGACGCAAGCGTCTCGGACCATGGCTCGGCCGGCAACAAGGTGCAGCTGTCGCGCCACGCGGCGAGCTCGGCAGATTCAGCCAGGGTGGCGAACTCCGGCTCGACCAGCCAGCGGCGGCACTGCGCCTGCTGCAGGATGGCCGCCACCTCCCGTGGCGCCAGCCGGTGATTGATCGGCACCGGGACGCAGCCAACCCGGAAACCGGCCTGCAGCAGCGCCGCGTAACGGCTGGAATTGAGTCCCACGATGGCAAATCGCTGCGCCGTCCGCAGGCCTTGCGCCGCCAGCCAGCTCGCGCTGCGGGCTACCAGGCTTCGCCAGGACGACCAGTCCCAGGCGCGGCCGTGCGCATCGATCACGGCCACACGCCGGCCATGGTGGGCTACCGTTCGTTCAAGTGACGCTCCCAGTGAGGCCATGGCTATTGACTGTCGCGCAGCTCACGCGGTGTGGTCTCGATGTTTTTCATTCTATCGGTCTGCTTCGCGCGAAGGCTGCGACCCGCAGCGCGCACGGGGCTGCATGCGCGCACGCCAACCCCGTGCCAATACCATCACGCCGGCAGGCAGCGATTGCCCGACCTTCAGGCACGGCCCGATCAAGGTGTCATCGCCCACGCGCAGCGGCCCCATCAGCACCGCATGCACGCCCACGCTGACACGCTCGCCCAGATGCGGGCCCTGGTCCGCCGGTGCCAGCGGCACGTCGCCGGACGGGCAGCAGACGGCCATCGAATACAGCGTGAGTTGCGGTCCCGCGTGTCCCACGAAGACCAGCCCCGCCGGATGCGGCAGCAGACACCCCGGGCCGATGCAGCTGTCGGCCGAGATATGCACCCGATGCACCAGCGTGTTGGCGCGCACGACGAGACAGGCCAGACGGGGCCAGCCGGCGACATGCAGTCGGTGCGCGATCCGGTAGAACAGCAGGCACAACAATTGCGGCGTCAGCAGTGCGCCGGTGCGGCTCCTGAGCGTATCGCCGACCGCCTGGTTCTCCGGCGACTTGTTGAGAAAACGGGTCACGTCGGCGTGCACCGCACGCCACACCGGCGACCAGCCGTCGCCGCGACTGCAGACACAACCCGGGCGCGGAAGGCTCACTGGAGTACCCTCCGTGCTTCGCACTGCGGGGTTCGCCTTGGGAGCGGCCCGGCGGCTCACTGGCAACACGCCTGGTTCTACGGGCCGCTCCACGATGGTCGGCGGCGGCCAACGGACATCGGTGTCGTCGGGCACGTCGCTGGCCACCGGCAACCCGGCGCGGATCCGGACCCGATCGCCCACGCGCACCGGGCCCATGACGCCGCTGCGTGCCTCGATCCAGACGTCGTCACCGAGCCAGGGCAGTCCCGGGCCGGCGCCGACGTCCTCGCGCCGGCCGAGTTCGCCGCCCAGGCCCGAGCACGCCATCACCGTGAGATTGCGCCCGGCCCGGCCGGCGATCGCGACCCCCATGGGGTTGGGAATCAGCAGGCCGGCGCCGAGATCGGCCGGCGCGCTGATGTCGGCGCCGCTCGCGATGGTATTGAGATGCCACCACAACCGGGCCAGCCAGCGATGCCCGCGCCGGTGGCAGTGGTGCGACAGCCGGTGCAGCAACACGCAGACAAAGGCCGGATGCAGATAGACGCCGAGACCCTGCGCCTCGCTCGCGCAGTACTGGCGCACGCGCGCCCGGTCGGCCCGCAGCCGCTGCCGCGTTTGCGACCAGGTCCACGCGGGCGCACCGTCGCTCATGTCATGCGCCGCGCGCACAGGACAAGGCTTGCAGCAGGTCGGCCCGGTCTTCCCGGCAAGCCAGGTAGTTCGGCCCGCGAAAGTCCTCGTCGGCCAGGGTGTAGGCGCGCCATTCGACCCCATCCGGGTACAACTTGCCGACCCGGTATCCGTGCGACTGGAACAAGGCATGGAAGTCGGACAGCAGGAAATGGCTGATGATGTTGACGCGGCCGTATTCGAACTGCACCAGGTCGACCGCGCGCTCGCGCAGCAGGCGCTCGAAGCCGCGCAACACCTTGTCCTCCATGCCTTCCACGTCGATCTTCAGCAAATCGACATGCGACACGCCCAGCTGCTGCAGGAAGTCGTCTCCGCGCACGACCCGGGCGCGCAAGGCCTGCGACGCATACGGATGCGGATAGTCGGTCACCGTGGTCAGCGCCGGCGCCTGGTCGTAGTGGTGCAAGATGACTTCGCCAGCCTCGTCCGACAGACCCAGGTTGTGCAGCTGCACGCGTTCGCGTCCGGCCAGCCGGGACTGCAGGGTCTGGAACGTGGGCGGAGATATCTCGAACGCATGCAACTGCGCCTGCGCGCAATACGCATGCGCGGCCAGCGACCAGTCCCCGACATTGGCGCCCGCATCGACGATCACGCGCGGCTCGAACGGCGCCAGTCGGCGCAGCACCAGGGCCTCGCCGTTGCTGTCGAGTTCATAGTCCAGATTGGCCTGCCAGTCGAGGATGTGTCGGCTCAGGCCGGCGGCGCGCCGGACCAGCCAGTCGTGGCGGTGCCGGGCGACCCAGCGGCCAATGGACTGCAAAATTGCGTGTTTCATGGTGTGTGCCCTGGGCTCGGTGGGGTTGCGCAGCCATGCCGCGGTCGGTTCGCGCCGTCGATCGTATGCCGGTACAGGGCTGCGTAGTCCTGCGCCAGCGCGCGCCAGTCGAACCGTGCCAGCACCCGGCCCACGTCGGGCCGCCGGCGATCGGCGGGCGCAAGGCGGCGCCATTGGCGCAACTGGTCGGCCAGCGCGCCCGGCAACGCCATGTCCACTGTCTGCCCGTCGTCACCAACCAGCCAGCGAAAGTGCGGGCTGTCGTGGACCAGCACGGGCAGGCCACTGCACATGGCCTCGACGATGACCAGCCCGAACGACTCTTCCAGCGCGCCATGCACCAGCAGGTCGGCCAGTTGGTACAACTCCGCCACCTCGTCCGTGCCCACGTGGCTGATCCGGCAATGCTCGCCCAGGCGTCTGTGCGCCAATGCGTCGATCTCGGCTTCCTCGGGATGGCCATCGATCCACAGCAGCAGTTCGTCGGGGGGGGTCGACGGCAACAGCTGCGCCACCTCGTCGATCACATGGTCGACCCGCTTGTGGTTGCGCATGCGCGCACTGATCACCAGGATGACCAGGCACTGCGGTGCCACGCCGTGGCGCTGGCGGAGCCGTTCGCGCGCCTGCGGTTCGAGCGGCGGGAACCGCTCGCCATGAATGCCGCAGGGAACCAGCGTCATGTGGGATGCCGGCACGCCGGCGGTGACGGCGGCCGCCATCGCGGCCTGCCCGACATGGTGGATGTGCGAGGCCGACGGGTAATACGACGCAGGCATCAGGCTGCCTTCCGTGAACAGCAGCGGCGTTCGCATCAGGCCCAGTCCACGCAGGCGGCCCAGCACCGCGGCCAGCGGCGGATCGATGCAGTGGATCAGTTCGAAGCGCCCGGCCCACAACGCCGGGAGCAGACAGATCGCATAGGCCAGGCAGTCCCGGTGATACGGGGTGCGCCCCCACCAGCGGCCCGGCAAGCGACGCACCAGCGCGGTGACCAGCCGCAGCCCGGCGGGCACGCGCTCGTGCGCGCCGCGGGTGCCGCCGCTCTTGAACAAGGTGAGCGCAACCGCGCCTTGCAACACATTGAAGAGGTCCGAGAAATAACGCTCGAAACCGCGCTGCACCCGTCCGATGCCGATCGAGATCAGCGCCACGCGCGGCGCCGGGACCCCGCTTGCGGGGCGGCTGCTCATGGCCGGCGCGTCGCCAGCAACGCGGCGATGCGGGGACGGCTGACGACGCCGAAAGCCAGCGACAGCAGCAGGTACAGCACGGCGGCCAGGACGGCCGAGACGAGGCCACCGCCGTCGCCCATGGTGTGGGCCAGGCCGGCGCTCAGGACCATGACAGCGGCGATGCGCAGCGGCATGTCCCATTCGCCGCGCCACGACGAGGTCTTGCGCAGCAACCGCACGGTGGGCACGGCGGCGAACAACAGCTCGACCGTGACAGCGGCCGCGGCCACGCCCAGATAACCGAACGGCCCGACCAGCAGGCCGATCAGCAGTGCCTTGACCAGCAAGGCACGGGTGATGAAACCCAGCACCTGGCGCTGGGCGTTGACGACATACAGCGCCGGCCCCAGCGTCGCGGCGACCGCCTTGACGAAGACCAGCAGCGCCAGTATGCGCATGACCGCCGCGCCGTCTGCCAGCTGCGGCCCGAGCAGGCCCATCCAGAACGGCGCGCCGGCAAAGGTCACGGCCGCCGTGCCGCCGGCCACGAACAGCACGGCCTCCAGCGCCACCTGGCACGCGCGCGCGAACCGCGCCGGATCCGCCGGCCAATAACGCGACAACACCGGGTACATCGTGTTGCCGATCGCCGCCAGCAGCAGCAATACCGGCCACACGATGCGTTGGGCCGCCGAATACCAGGCCAGGTCCATGGTCTGGCCCAGCTTGGACAGGAAGATCAGGTCCAGGGCCTCGTACAGCGCCACCAGGAAGCCGATCAGGCCGATCGGTGCGGCCAGCCGGTAGAGCTCCTTCATCGGCTGGCGCCAGGGACCGCGCCAGGTGAAGCGGCAACGTCGCCAGGCCAGCAGGTGGCACAGCAGCAGGAACAGCGCGCGCGAGGCGACATGGCAGGCCATCAAGGCACTCAGGCCCCCCTGCTGATGCAAGGCCCAGGCGATCAGCGGCAGCGACAGCAGCACGGAGGTGACCTCGGCCACCATCTCGAGCTCCATCGTCAATGTCGACTTGAACACCACGCGATAGACCCCGACGCCGGCCATGAACAGCAGGCTGCAGGCGGCCCAGGCGCCGGCCTGCACGATGTGCGGCGGGTACTGCAGCAGCAGCAGCACGCCCATCAGGCCGAGCATGGCCAGCGGCGCCTGCAGCAGCTTGCCCAGCGCCACCAGGCGCAACCAGTGCGCCGCATCGCCTCCGGGACGGCAGATTTCGCGTACCGCGATCTCGTTGGTGCCGAAGTCGTTGAGCCATTCGGCAATGGCCAGGATGCCCAGCAGCAGCGCGTATTCGGCAAACGTGGTGGCGCCGGCCTGCCGCACGATGATGGCGGCAATCACCAGCCGGGCCAGGCCCACCAGGACCCGCCCGACCGTCAGCGCAAGGCTGTTGCGCAACACGCTGTGAAGCAGGCTGCGTTCGCCGGTCATGCGGCCCGTGGCGTGTCGGATGCCAGGCTGGCCGTCCTGGGTTCGCGCAAATGCAGGTAGTGGATGGCCATGATCATCGCCGCCAGCACCCAGAACACCCGCATCACGCTGTTGATGCGCAGCGTGAAGCTGAAGAATCCGTCCACCATCAGCGCGGCCACGCCGCACAGGCAGGCGACGTTGATCATGAACAAGGTTTCGTCACGCACCTTCAGGTTGCGTATCGCCACCGACAGCAGGGATACGAGCAGCGCCAGGTGGACACCCAGGCCGATGTACCCCGTCTCCGCGGTCCACAACAGGTAGATGTTGTGCACGGGTGGCAACCAGTTCTCGTAGACGGCGGCCGCCTTGCGCGGACCGTAACGCGTATACGGCGGGGCGACGTAGACATAGCTGTTCAGGCCATGGCCCAGCCACGGCTTGGCCGCGATGATGCCCGCGGCCGTGCGGTTGTATTCGGCGCGACCCAGAATCGCGTCGGGCTTGCTCTCGAAGATGCGGTTGATGATCGGCCCGGAGAACGCCATCAGCACGACGGCCAGCACCATGGCGGCCGCGCCAGCCGGCAGCAGCACCTTCATGCGCAGCCGGCCGTGCAACAACACCAGCACCACGAGGACCAGGCAGGCGACGGCAAAACTCAGCCATCCCGAGCGCGACAGGCTGGCCATCAGCGCCGCGGATCCGAGCGCCGCGGCCGCCATGCACATGGCCTTCATCGGTCCGCCCTTCTTGAGCAGGAAGACCGACAGGCTCATCGGCAACAAGGCCGCGAGATAGGCGCCGAAGATGTTGGGGTGGTTGAGGAAGGCGCCCACCCGGAACACGGCCTCGGCCCGCACCGAATCGGCGGCCAGCTGGTCCGTCGTGCCGGCTCCGGTCTCGCCCAGGATGTCCAGGCCCAGGTGCTGGCGCGTCGCGTACTGGTACATGCCCACCATGGCCTGCAGCAGCACCCCCAGCGAAAGGCCCGCAGCGCAGTGCAGCAGGCGCTGCGGGGTTCCGAGTTCGTTGCACACCACGATGAACAGCAGCGTCACCTTGAGCATGCGGACCACTTCGTGCGCGGCGGTCAGTCGGTAGGTGCCCCACAACACGGCGGCAAGTCCGAAACCCACGACGACGAGCCAGATGTAGGTGATCTTGGGTATGCGCAGCCCGCCCAGGCGGCCGGTCGCGAGATCGCGCACGATGTAGGCCAGCAAGACGATCAGGAAGACGTCGCTGAATTCGACGCGCAGCGAGGTCTCGCCGCCCATCTTGGCGATGATCGGCCCGAAACGCTTGCTCAGGTCGAACGGCACGGCCAGCATCAGCCCGTACAGGCTGAACAGGCGTGGATTGCCCGACACGATCGCGCCGGCCAGGAACATGCAGCCGGCCATGGCGGCACCGATGACCTTGACGCTGCCCGAGCCGGCCACCACCAGCACGGCCAGCGCCGCCACCATCGCGGCGCCCAGCGTCACCAGGGCGGACCGTGTGTCGCCGGCGTTGCGCAGGAATGGCAAGATGCTGCGCATGGCGTGAGCGGTCCCCGTTGGCGCTGGACGCGGCTATGGGCCTCAGGCCTGCGGGGAGCGCCCGTCGACCATGACGACACCGACGTGTCGTGCCTTGCAGAATCGGACCGCCTTCTGTGCGGCGTCGAGGTCGGCGACCAGGGTCTCGTTTTCCACCGGCATCAGGAGCACGGTGCCGACATGGGGCGTGGCAGCCAGCGCGGCGGTGTCGTGCAGGATCGACCCCCCCGAGAGCACGACGAAGTCATGTTTTTGCAGCACCCGCTCCAGCAACCCGGGTATGGCCTGCTGGTGCCGTCCCATGGCTTCGGTGGGCAGGGTGCCGGCCGGCAGGAAATGCACACCCTTGTGGGAGGTCGGCAGCACCCAGTCGTTCGGATCGAGTTCGGGGCGGCTCAACAGGTCGAAGTAGCCCTGCTGGTTCTCGCAGCCCAGGATCCGGGACAGTTCGCGGTCCTTGCCGCTGGCATCGACCAGCAACACGCTCTGGCCCAGTTCCTCGGCCAGGCAATACGCGAGGCAGGGGCAGGCATGGGCCGCCAGTGCGGAGCGATTGGGCGTGGCCAGCAGGATCGAGCGCGGCGACTGCGCGGTCGTCAGCTCGTGCTGCAACTGAATGGCCAGGCGTCGATACGGCGGCGCACCGGCATCGATCGAGACCGAGCCGCCGACGGGATGCCACCATTGGGCATGGCGTTCCTGGGTGTTCGCGGTCGCCATCAGTTCCCCCTGCCAGCCGGGGTACCGGCGCGGGCCCCGTCGTAGTCCGTCACGCTGAGCGGTTGCCAGTCGGTGGCCGCGGTGACGACGCCGTACACCAGCGCATCGCCGCCCCGCCGCCCCCAGAAGCCGCGTCGCACCCGGCCGGCGGCAAACCGCTTGATCTGGGCTGCGGCGATGCCGAGCATCAGACCCACGACCACCGCTGCCGGCAGCAGCAGCTTGGGCTTGGGCCAGGACTTCTCGGACGGCGGCGTCGCGTAGTCGACGATCCGGATACTCGGGATCGCGGCACGGGTCGTGACTGCCGATACGGTCGCCTGCGCCCGCTTGATCGCCAGCTGGTTGTATTTCTCCGTGGCCAGGGTCAACTCGCGGTCAAACTCGCGCAGCTTGCTCTGCAGCGCCGGCACATGGGCCACCCGCGCGCGCAACCGCGCGCTTGCCGCCTCCATGGCCACCAGGCTGGCCTTGGCAGAGGCCAGCTCGGCGCGCATGTTGTTGGCGGTGGCCGCCATGTTCTGCTGCGTGGTGTTGAGGCTCACGGTATTGGCCTTCTCGACCTTCTCGGCGGTACCGGCCAGCATGGCGTCGATCTGGGCCAGGTTGTCGCGCAGCTCCACCATCTCGGGCGAGTCCTCGCGATACCGGTTGCGCATCGTCAGCATCGTCGTCTGCAGGTCGAGCCGCTTGGCACGCAGGCTTTCGCGGATGGCGTCGGCCTCGTAGACGGTGGCCGTCTTCTGCGTCGCCGGCTCGACGGCCAGCTGCCGTTTCAGTTCGGCCAGCCCCGCTTCCATCGCGGCAACCTTGACGCGCGCGGTGGCCATCATGGTGTCCATCTCGGTCAAGGCCTTGAGCTCCTGGTTCTCGCGCTGCAGGTCGAAACTCAGGCCGTTCTTGTTGGCGAATTCCACCCGTTGCCGCTCGAGTTCGTGCAACTGGGCCGCGGCGCGTTCGACTTCCGGATTGAGGACGTCCAGCGCTTGTTGCGCCTCTTTCTGGTAGCGCAGCGAGCGCTGCTCGAGATAGGTGTCGACGATGGCATTGGCGATTTCGGCCACGCGGCGGTTCGGGCCACGCACGACCAGGTTGCCCACGATGGCCTCGTTGACCGGATCCAGCCGGATGCCGGAATGCATGTCGACGACGGTGCGCGCGAACTCCAGGTCTTCGGGCCGGGGCGCGTCGGGGTCCGGCGGCCAGATCATGGCCTTGACGGCGCGGTAGTTCCGGCCCACCCAGGACTGCTCCCACAGGTAGCTCAGGTGCGAGGAGAACGGATGGTAGACGTCGTCGTAGCTCAGGTCGAGCTTGCGCACCACCTCGGCCAGCACGGGGCCCGAGGTCATCAACTCGAGCTCGGTGCGGTGATCATCCTTGCGAAAGACGTTCCAGCCGGTGTAGAACGCGTCGCGTGACGAGTCGACGTCGCGTTCGCCCATGATGGTGGCATTGGCCTGGTAGGTGGCCGGCCAGACGACCAGGTAGACGATGACGACCAGCACGGTCAGCGCCGTGATCGCCAGCACCAGCCACCGGTGCAACTGGGCGGCGTCGATGATGCTGCGCACCGAGCCTCGCACGTCGAACGAGTCGGCATCGCGCCGTGGACGGGAAATGTTGTCAGACATTGCAGGCAAGGCCGTGGCAGCTGGGAGAGCACGTGGATTGCATACGGTTTTCAGTTTAGCTCAGAGGTCTGGTTGCGGGGACCGGCGACGTGCCGGTAGAGATCGATATAGGCGTCGCGCAGCACCGGCCAGCCGAATCGGGCCACCGCGGCGCGCGGATCCTGCTCCGGCGCCGCAACCGGCGACGACGACAGCAGTCGCTGCAAGGCGTCGGCCAGCGCACCCGGCACCGTCATGTCGACGCGATGCACGGCATCGCCGAGCAAGGCCCGGAAGTGCGGGTTGTCATGCACCAGCACCGGCAGTCCGGTGGACATGGCCTCGACCACGGCCATGCCGAAACTCTCGTCGACCGCGGCCGACACCAGCAGGTCGGCGGCCCCGTACAACTCGCCGATCCGGCCTGAATCCACCTCGGTGTACCGGAAACGCGGCCCGAGCAACTGCCGACCGAGCGCAAGCAATTCGAGGTCGCCGTCGGGATGCAGGCTGCCGTCGAGCCACAACAACGCGTCGCCGCCGGCCGCCGCCATCTCGCGGATCAGGTGATCGATGCGCTTGTGCTGGCGGTTCACGGCGCCCACGCACAGCACCATGGCCTGGGACAGGGGCACATCCCATCGCGCCCGCAGCGCGGCACGCTCGCCGGCGGGCTTGAACGCCTGGAAATCCATGCCCACCGGCACCACCGACACCTTGGCGGCAGGCACGCCCAGGCCTTGCATCAGCATGCGGGCCGATTCGGTCAGGCAGTGCACATGGTCCACACCCGCGCCGGGGTCGACCGTGGCCGGCCCGCCATGGGTGTACAGCAGCCGATAACGCAGGCCCGCGATCCGACGCAGGCGGTGCAGATGATGGGCCAGCGGCGGGTCGATCACATGCACCAGGTCGAACCCGCCCCGGATCAGTGCGGGCGCCAGCATGGCCGCAAAACTCGCGTGTTCGAGCTGATAGCGGCGGTAGGCCAGGCGCTGGCGCAGCAGGCGCGACAACACCCCGGTGCGACGCAGGTGCGGTATCACGGTCTCGCGCGCGCTCTCCTCGCCCCCTCCCTTGAACAGCCGGGTGTCGATGTCCGGGCCCAGGATGCGGTGCAGGTCGCAGAAGAAGCGCTCGTAGCCACGGCGCGTCTGACCGATGGTCGGACAGGCCAATGCCACCTTCACGGCCAGGCGAGCCGCGTCACACCGGCCGCGCCGATGCAGCTCGCTGCGCCTGCGCAAGCCCCGCCATCAGACATCGGCAGTCTCCTCGATGTGATCGGGAACACATTCGCGCACCTGCCAGCCGACGTTGATGCGCGTCACCAGCTTGGTCAGGCCCTTGATATGCAGCGACCATACCGACAGCGCCGCGCTGAGTTCGCGCCGCGCCTCGTCGGTGAGCCGGAACACGAAGGGCTGGCGCTCGGCGAGGCGGAACTCCGACGGGCAGCCCAGGGTCGGCTGCGCCAGCCAGCCCGCGATGTCGTATTGCATGTCCGCCCGCACCGGCGAGAGCAGCAGTTCGTTGCGATCGCCCGACGCATGCTTGTTGCGCGTGTAGGTGCTGAAATCGGCCCAGAAGTTCTCGAAATCGGGCACGTTCGCGGCATGGCCGCGATCGATCAGCAACTGGCGCGTCGCGTTCATCGCGCACTCGCAAATGCCTTCCCACAGGAAAAACGAAGCGATGGCGCGGTAACGGTACATCAGGTTGTCGCCGATCTCTCCGCGCTTGAGCCGTTCGAAGTTTTCGTCCCGGGAATAGAACGCGACACAGTCCTCGCGCGTGGGGAACAATTCGCCGTTGGTCTCGCCGACGAAGTCGTCCAGGAACTGTCGCACCTCGGGCGAACCGTTTTCCATCGCGGGCAACATGGCCGACCACCATTCGCTGTTCTTGATGCCCAGGCCACGGGTGTAACGCACCACGTCCTCGAACCACTGGTCGTTCCAGAACACGCTGCTCACCAGGTGCCACTTGCGGCAGGTGATGTAGTCCTCGTAAGGCAAGGTGTCGGTGGCGACGATGATCTCCTCGACGTCGAACACCTTGTCGCCGCGGTATACACCGAAGTTCTTGGGCAAGACGCGAAAACGCGTGTCGAACTTGAACATCTCGCGCGATTCCTGCGTCTCCAGCTCCGCCCCCTTGAGCATCATGGCCTGGAAGTTGTGCATCTGGTGGATGTTGGTGTCGAGCAGGTGGTGCAGGCCGTTGAGGTGCGTCTGCAGGCTCTCGCCCGGCAGGCCCAGGATCAGGTCGGACACCGAGCGCAGGCCCCGCCCGCGCATGTGGGCCTCCAGGGTCTTGTAGGTGTCGAGCTTGATCGACTGACGCTTGACCTTGCGCAGCACGTCCTCGTCGAGCGATTGCACGGCCTGGTACAGCATCAGCGCGCCACCGACCTTCTCGACCGACTTGATGATGCGCTCGGCCATGTTCTTGCCGGTGGTGGCATCGATGAAGGTGGGCCAGGCGTACTCGCGTTGCATTTCGCCAATGCATTCGCTGATCTCGATATCGCGCTCGAACATGCCGTAGTTGCTGTCGGCGATGCGCAGCGTACCCATGTTGGGCGAATACTGCTTGATGCGCTTGGCAATGTAGCGGATCTCGTCCTTGATGCGCTCCACCGGGAAGTTGTGCACCTTGGTGTAGTACCGCGTTCCCTGCACGCAGAAGGTGCAGGTGAAGGGGCAGCCGCGATTGGTCTCGATCATCGGGGCCAGGCGGCCGTCGAAGAATTCGTCCTGTACGCCGCTGAGAAACGGCGATGGAATTTCCTGCACCAGCTTGTGGCGCGGCGGCATTTCGCGGCTGATCGCGCTTCCGTCGGGCATGCGCACGATGCTCGAGGGCAGGCCGATGTCGCGGATCTTGTCCAGCGACATCCCCTGGTCGAGAAAGGTCCGCACGATTTCATAGGCCAGGAAGTCGCCTTCGCCCAGTGCGTAGACGTCCAGGTCGGGGAAGCGTTCGACATAGGCGCATTGCCGCGGCGTCTCCAGCGAGATGTTGGGCCCACCCATGACGGTGAGGATGCCGGGATTGACCTGCTTGGCCAGCTTGAAGAAGTAGTGGCTGAGTGCCTCGTTCCAGACGTAGTTGGTCAGCATCAGCACGTCGGGTGGATCCTCCACCAGGGCCTTGGCCAGTTTCTCGGGATAGACGAACAGCCGGGACGCAATCTCGCGGTCCTTGTCTTCGCGGTCCATCACCGCTTTCATGTAGGCGACGCCGAGTGGCATGCAGTCATTGGCCACCACCCCAGAGTAGTCGTAACGAAGATCAGCTATGTAGACTTTCATCGGGGACCCCTTTGTCATCACAGAAAAAAACGTATCCACCTAGCGCTGGGTCGACAGCTGCTCGAAGTGGCGTGAATACCAGTCGACGGTACGTCGCAGGCCGTCGTCCATGCCATGGCGTGCCTTCCAGCCCAGCACGGTTCGCGCCTTGGTCGCGTCCAGCGTCTGCTCGCAGATTTCGGCCGACGCCACATTGAGCACTTGCGGCGGCAGGTCGCTGCGCTCCATGATCGCCAGCACCTTGTGCGTCAGGTCCAGCATGGTGGGCCGCAGCTCCAGGCCGAAGTTGAACGCCTGGCCCGCAAGGCCGGCATCGGCGGCCAGGCCTTGCGCAAGTTCGAGATAGGCCTGCACGGCGTCCTCGACATACAGGAAATCGCGCACGAACGAGCCGTCGCTGCGGATCTGGAATGGCTGTCCGCGCAGCGTGGCCATGATCACGCCCGGGATCAGGCGACTGAAGTTCAGGTCGCCACCACCGAACAGATTGCCGCAACGCGCAATGGCCACGCCCAGGCCATAGGTCTGCGCGTACATCGTCGAGATCAGGTCGGCACAACTCTTGGAGCAGTCGTACGGGAAGCGCCCTTGCAGCGGATGGTCTTCGCGATAGGGAAGCTGCGTACTGTCGCCGTAGGCCTTGTCGGACGACGCCACGATAACCTGCTGCACCTTGGCCTGCCGCGCGGCCTCCAGCAACAACCAGGTGCCGCGCACGTTCGCCTCCAGCGTACCCAGCGGGTCGACCTTGGCCACGCCCACCAGCGTCTGGGCACCCAGGTGGAACACGGTCTGGATCCCGTATTCGGCGAATGTGCGGCGCAGCAGGCTGTCGTTGCTGAGCGAACCGCGCACGACCTTGACCTTGTCCAGCCAGCCGTCGGCGACCAGCAGACTGCGCGGCAGTGCGTCGCGGACCAGCACCGTGACGTCGGCACCACGCCGATGCAGCGCCGGCACCAGCCAGCTGCCGAGCAGTCCGGTCGCCCCGGTCACCAGGACGGGGCGGCCATGCCAGAAATCAACCGTTGATTCAGACACCGGTCACCACCTCTTCCCTAGCCGTCTCGGCCCGCCACGGAGGCTCCATCCAGGGCGGATTGCGGCCGGCGGTACACAGTGCCTCGAGCTCGCTCTGGTCCTTGCTGGTGTCCATGGACTTCCAGAATCCGTTGTGTTCGTAGACCCCGAGCTCGCCACGCTGCGCCAGGTCGGTCAGGACGTTCTGTTCCAGGTTGTGGCCGCGCCAGTCGAACAGGGCCCGTTTCTCGAACACGAAGAAACCGGCGTTGATCCAGTAGTCGCGCACCAGGGGCTTTTCTTCGAAACGCTGCACCTTTCCCGCCTCGTCGAACACCACCAGACCGTATTGCGAACGCAGCGGCACGGTTGTCAGCGTCGCCAGCGAGCCGTGGCGCCTGTGCGTGGTCAGCAGTGCCTGCAGGTCGACATTGCCCAGGCCGTCCCCGTAGGTGGCCATGAAGGTCTCGCCGACATGGACGCCGCAGCGGATGATGCGGTCGCCGGTGTCGGCATCCTCGCCCGTGTCGACGATGTCGATGTTCCAGTCCAGCCGTCGGCCGTCGAAATAGTCCAGCAGCATCTCCTTGCGGTGACCGGCCGCCAGCACGAAATCCTTGAAACCCTGCGCCGCATACATGCGCATCAGGTGCACCAGCACCGGTGTCCCGTTGACCGGCATCATCACCTTGGGGAAATGCTCCGAGAAGGGATAGGCCCGTGTGCCTTTGCCCCCACACAGGATCACGATTTTCATTTTTTCCATTCTTGTTCGCTCCTACGATCAATTGTCTGAAATGATCCTGAATGTCAGGAACACTTGCAAGGGCTTGAGCACGATGTCGTCCAGGAACCGGCTGACCTGGCTGCGCCCGTTCTCGGGGACAAAGACGATGTCGTCAGCCTGCAGCGGCATGGCTGCCAGCGTGAGATACGGTGCGGGCTGGCCGTCGTCGGGGCCCTGCACGGCGATCGCACGGAGACGGCCGCTTTCCATCAGGCGGATCACGGTGACGTCGGCTTCGGCGCCGGACTTGCGCACGCCGCCGGCGGCAGCCAGCGCCTGCAGCGCCGTGGCGGCATTGCGCAGCGGCACCGCGGCCGGATTGCCGACATCGCCCATCACGTACACCATGGGCTGGCGCACCTGCGTCGGCACCACGGCGACCTGCGGGTCGACGAATCGTGCGGACAACAACTGCGTCAGCTTGTCGGCCAGCTCGCGCGTGGTCAGGCCAGCGGCCGTCACGTCCTGCAGCAGCGGCAGGCTGATCTGGCCATCGGACCGGATCACCACGCTGCGGGACACCTCGGGCGTTCGCCAGACGACGATGTCCAGCTGGTCCCCGACCGTCAGCAGGTATTGCTTCTGGTAGCGCAGCGAACTCTCCATCACCGCCGGCGGCGCCGGCTGTTCGACCTGCTTCGCCGTCGGAGCGGTACAGGCCGACAACACGAAGACCGCGGCGCAGATGCCCAGGACATGCAAGGGTCGAAGAATACGGGGGATGAGCGTCATGGGGTGCGTGGGTGGGTGTGCGGATGCGGCGTACGGCTGGGCTACCAGCCCCGCCCGCGCGCCAAGGTTGCAAAGGTCAGCAGGATGATCTTCAGGTCCAGCCATACGGACCAGCGATCGATGTAGTCCATGTCCATGCGCATCCATTGCTGGAACGGAATCACGGGGTCGTCTTCGAGCTGCCACAGGCAGGTCAGGCCCGGCGGTACCGTCAGGCGCCGGCGTTGCCACCATTCGTTGCCGGTGGCCTCCTGCACCGGCAACGGCCGCGGCCCGACCAGGCTCATGTCGCCCACCAGGACGTTCCACAGTTGCGGCAGTTCATCGATATGGAACTTGCGCAGCCAGCGCCCGATGCCGGTGATGCGCGGATCGTTCTTCAGCTTGAACGCCGTGCCGTCGCGTTCATTGCGTTCGGACAAGGATGATTTCCGCGCCTCGGCATCCATGTACATGGTGCGCAGCTTGAGCATCGTGAACGGCCGACCGTGCAGGCCCGTGCGTGTCTGGCGGAACAACGCCGGGCCCGGCGAGCCCAGCCGGACCGCCGCCATCAATACCAGCAGCGCCGGCCCCAGGAGCAGCAGGCCCAGCGCCGCACCGAACATGTCGATCAGTCGCTTGAGCAGCAATTGCCCGTAATTCCCGGTGCCGCTGTAATGCGTGAGCACGGCGGTGTTCCCGATATACGACAGGTGACGGCGCGATTGCGGCACCACGAAGGCCTCGGGCAACAACTTCACCGATATGCCGGCCTTGGCGCAGATGCGCAGCATGTCGTGGATCTGGTCATAACAGGTCCGCACCGGCAAGGTGATCACCACCTCGTCGATGACCTGGCATGCCAGCACGGCGCGCAGCTCGTCCGGATGCTGCAGCGTCTGCACCGCGACGCCCTCGCGCAAGGGCGCGCGGGCGTCGTCGGCGCCGGTACCGACCACATCGAGAACCGATGCGACGCGGATCCCGTATTGCGGATTCGCCTCGATCTCGTCGAGCAACTCCGACGATCGGCTGTTGTGCCCGACCACCAGCCACACGCGGTAGTCGTCGCCCCGGCTGCGCAGGCGGCGGATCACCAGCCGCCCGGCAACACGGAAGACCATCAGGGCCAGCCAGCCGGCACCCAGCATGGCACCCAGCTGCAGCCCCTGGAGTTCATCGACCAGGATGGTCTCGGCCAGCGTCGCCAACCCCATGGCATAGGCGGTCGCTTCCGTCAGTGCAAGCAACTCGCGCCAGACACTCTCGGTCCGCCATGGGTCGTACAGACGCATGCGCCCGCCGATCGCCATGAACCCGGCGGCAAGCGTCACCAGCAACACGCCCGGCCCGGACACCCATCCGACGCTGCGCTCATCGACGGATCCACCGTCCAGCCACCACACCGCCCCCGCTGCGCCGCACAGGATCGCCGCATCGATTGCACTGGCCGCATGCGCCAGTACACGAACGTTGTGGTAAAGCAAGACATTCTCCTCCAGTTAGCGGTTGTAAGCCTTGTCGCAATTTCATTATGCATATCGATCCCGCGAAGTAAACTCGCCGATCGGACTACGCCCATGGCCCAGGCGCAAACAGGTGCGCGTTTTCGGGGCATGCATGCCGGCAACGTGCACGACCCCGCCGTTACGCAATCAAACATCTTGTCGTCGACATCCGGGCTGGAACCGCTCCACCTGGACGCGCCGACCCCGGTGTACCGTGACGGATCGGTGAGAGGGTCGATCCGCCAGCGCAAGGTCCGTTCGATGCCCCCGCGCGGCAGGCCAGCGTGCTCTGACCGGGCGGAAGCGGTGAAGGCGAAGGCATTGACACACCCCGCCGGTGCGCCGACACTGCTTGCTCTACCTCGCCTGGTCGGACTGACGACGACTCCATGCAACGATGGTTTGAGCGTCGACCTCCAGGCGCGGGTTCGGCACCCAAGTGGCCTATCAACCCAACCTTGGAGACTCGCATGAAAATCCTGCCCAAACTCCTGCTTGCCACGGCCTCGTTGGTCATGGCCGGCTCCGCCTTCGCCGAAGACGTCAAGATCGGCATCCTGCTGGGCTTTACCGGACCACTCGAATCGATCACGCCCGCGATGGCGAAGTCGGCCGAGATGGCAATCAAGGAAGTCAATGACTCGCGCCAGTTGCTGGGAGGCTCCTCGGTGACAGCGGTGCGCGGCGATTCGACCTGCACCGATGCCGCCGCCGCGACAGCGGCCGGCCAGCGCCTGGTGACGTCGGACAAGGTCAACGCCATCATGGGGGCCGACTGCTCGGGCGTGACCGGCGCGGTGTTGCAGTCGGTCGCGCGGCCCAACGGCATCGTGATGATCTCGCCGTCGGCGACCTCGCCGGGGCTGTCGACCGCGCCAAGCGACGGCTTGTTCTTCCGCACCTCGCCATCGGACGCGCGCCAGGGCCAGATCATGTCCGACGTGATCCTCAAGCGCGGCTTCAAGAGCGTTGCCCTGACCTATACCAACAACGACTACGGCAAGGGCCTGGCCAGTTCCTTCAAGGCCGCTTACGAGAAGGCCGGCGGCAAGGTGACGCTCTCGGCCGCCCACGAAGATGGCAAGGGCGACTATTCGGCTGAAGTCGGTGCGCTGGCATCGGCCGGTGGCGATCTGCTGGTGGTTGCGGGTTACGTCGACCAGGGTGGTCGGGGCATCATTCGCGCCGCGCTCGACACCGGTGCGTTCTCGAAGTTCTACCTTCCCGACGGCATGTACGGCGACAGCCTGATCAAGGTGATCGGAAAACCGCTGGACGGCACGTTCGGCGACGTGCCGGGCATCGAGAGCGAAGGCAACAAGAAGTTCCTCGCCATGGCCAAGGCAGCAGGTATTGACGGTACGTCGTCCTACACCGGCGAGTCCTACGATGCCGCCGCACTGATCATGTTGTCGATGCAGGCGGCGAAGTCGTCGAAGTCGACCATGTTCAAGAGCAAGGTGATGAGCATCGCCAACGGACCTGGCGAAAAGATCTACCCCGGCGAACTGGCCAAGGGCCTGAAGCTGCTGGCCGAAGGCAAGGCCATCGACTATGACGGTGCGACCGGCGTGCAGATGATCCCGCCGGGCGAAGCCGCGGGCAGCTACCGGGTCTACACCATCAAGGGCGGCAAGCAGGTCACGGACGGGTATCAGTGACACTCGCTTGAAGTCGGCCCGATGGTCCGATCGAGACCCGGCTTGCCCGAGATGGCGCCGAGCGTGTCGTCCTGCCCGGAAGTTTCTCTGAAGACCCCAGGAGACACGCGGTGATCGTCGTCGAGGATCTGCACAAGCACTTCGGTGGTTTCCATGCCGTCGACGGCGCATCCCTGGCCATCGAAACGGGTTCGATCACCGGGCTGATCGGCCCCAACGGCGCCGGCAAGACGACGCTGTTCAATGTCATCGCGGGCCGGCTGCCGCCGACCTCGGGGCGGGTGACGATGGATGGCGAGGACATCACCGGGCTCAGTCCGCACGAACTGTTCAACAAGGGCTTGCTGCGCACCTTTCAGATCGCGCATGAATTCGGTTCGATGACCGTGCGCGAAAACCTGATGCTGGTGCCCCCGGCGCAAACGGGCGAGGCCTTGCTGAACACCTGGTTCCGTCGCAAGTCGATCGCCGCGCAGGAGCGCGAACTCGCGCGCAAGGCCGACGAAGTCCTCGAGTTCCTGACGATCTCCCATCTCGCCGACGCAAAGGCGAGCCAGATCTCCGGCGGCCAGAAAAAGCTGCTGGAGCTGGGCCGCACGATGATGGTGGACGCCAAGATCGTGTTTCTCGAC
>CAXBDR010000019.1:0-31531 GCA_963974265.1 uncultured Rhodoferax sp. | reverse complement strand
GCTCCAGCGTCACGTCGTCCGCTCCCTGGAACTCGAAAACATACGCCCCCGTGTTGGTATTGCCGCGGTCGAGCACGGTGGTGTTCCCGGGCATCTGGGCGCCCTGGATCACCACGCCCGAGTCCTGCGCACCGAGCACGATGTTGGTGGCCAGGCTGTACGTGCCGCTGTCCACGTAGATGATGTCGCCCGCGTCCAGGTCGTAGGCGCGCAGCAACGCCGCCAGGCTGGCCATCGGACGGCTCGGATCCTTGCCCGAATTGGCGTTGTTGCCCACCGCCGTCGTGTATTCGTCGCCCGCCAGCGAACCGTCGTTGACGTAGTACTTGTTGCCCGCATTGGCAATCAGGAAGCCCTCGTCGCTCGTATCGCTGACCGTGATCGCCCCGCCCGGCGGGTTGATCGTGGCCACCACGCGCAGCCGCGCCGTGTTGCCCACCGTCTCGGTGTCCGGCGTCCACTGCGTCTGCCCGTTGCCATATTGATCGAGCACCAGGCCCGTGGCCACCGTCGTCCAGCTCGCCCCGTCATCGGTCGAGGCCTGCAGGCTCAGCACCGGGTTGGCCACCCCGTTGGCATTGGCCTGGCGCAACTCGATGCCGCTGACGATCGCGCTGTACGAGGCCGACTTGTTCACGAACTCCAGCTTCAAGCCCTGGCCACCGCTCACGTTCAGGTTCAGCGTCAACGCCACCGCCTTGTTGATCACGTTGCCCGCCAGCGCACGCACGTCCACGTCCGCCGCAATCACCACCCCGTTGGCCACGATGTCGAACTTGCGCGCACCCACCGCAATGTTGCTGGGCTCGGCGAAGTACAGCACCGCCTGGTACGCGCCGTCGCGCGCATCGATCTGGTACGTGATCTGGTAGCCCGCGGTCGTGCCCCCGGGCGCATACGCATAACTGCGCACCATCGCCTCGGACGTGCCCGCCGGCACACCGCTCATGTCGATCGCCGTGCTCGCGCTGATCGTGCCGTAGTAGTTGCTGTATCCGTCCGTGCGATCGCCGCTGACCTGCCCCAGCCAGTTGCCCGGCGCCGCCAGGTTGTCCTGCCCCGCATCGAGCCGCAACACGCTGTCGTACGGCAGCAGCCCCGCGCTGCGCCAGCTCACCGTCACCGGAACCCCCACCTCGAGCTTCTCCAGCCCGTTGGGCCCGAGCACCTGTACCAGCGGATCCGGGCTCGTATTGGCCTGGCTCGTGTTGCCGTACGCACCCAGGTCCACCCGGTTGCCGTTCGGACGCGGCTCGCCCAGCGCCGGGCTGTTCGGATCGCCACGGTCGATCGCCGGCGAGTCGCTGCGCAAATGCAGGTCGTCATCGGCACCGAAGTCCCCCTCCAGCCGCTCGATGCGCACCGCATCGGCTATCACCTTGCCATTGGCCAGGTTGTCCAGCACCACGCGCAGGCTCGCCCCGCTGATGCGCACCACCGACAGGTTCTCCCAGATGCTTCCCGCATCGGTGAAACCGGCCGAGGCCCGGTAGTTCTGGCTCACCTCCTGCGAACCCACCACCGTGTTGCCGTCATAGATGCGGAACAGCGAGTCGCCGCTCATCACCGTCTGGTACGGCCAGCTCGCCGACACCCGGTAATACCCCGCCGTCAACCCGTCGAAGGTCCAGCTCGCCTGGCTCGAACCGTCACCGGCCAGCGCATTGAGCGCATCGCCCCCGCGCGGGTTCGTGTTGCCGCCCGTGCCCACCGCCGTCCACGTACCCACCGTGGCAAACGTCGCGTCCCCGTCGTCCACGATACGCACGCTGCCCGCCACCGCGCTGCCGTCCCAGCCCACCACGTTGTCCGCACCGTCCGCATCCACGAACCGCGCATCGGCCGTCACGCTGTTGCGGTCCTGCCCGATCTCGTAGAACCAGTCCGTGCGGTTCAGGAACGGCCTGTCCTCCCAGTACCCCAGCTTGGCCGACGCCCCCAGCATGAACAGGTTGTAGTCCGACGCAAACCCCTGCTGGCTGTTGCTCGCCACGTTCAGCGCATACCCGGCCCCGCGCTGCTCCAGGATGTTGTTGCGGATCACGATGTTGCTGCTGCTGCCCTGCACCACCAGCGCATCGGCCAGCGTGCCCACCACCGTGTTGTTCTCGATCCGCGTGCCCACGCTCGAACGGTACGCCCCATCGAGCAACACGCCCACTCCGCCGTTGGCCTGCACCACGTTGTTGTGCACCCAGTTGTCCCAATTGCGCACCAGCATCCCCGTGCCGCTGTTGCCGTACACCCGGTTGCCATGCGCCTCGTTGCCGTAGTCCAGCGCGATGCCCGTCGTGTTCGCCCACACCCGGTTGTCGTACACCTTGCTGTTGCTATACGCATAGATACCCGTGCTGTTGCCCCACGACAGGTTGTCATGCGCATGCGCACCGTAATACACCGCAATCCCGTTCGACGTGTTGTCCCACACCTCGTTGTCGCGGATCTCCGCGTCGTAGTTGCCCTGGATGCCCGTGCCGTTGTCGAACACCCGGTTGCCTTCGATCAGCGAGCGGTTCGCCCAGCCTCCGCTGTAGTTCGTGTACACGCCGTTGCTGTTCGCATACACCACGTTGTCCAGCACCCGCCCGCGCGCTCCGGCCACGTCCACACCCCAGCCGTTGTTGCGCGCCACCTCGTTGCCCTCGACCAGCGCATCCACCCCCTCCAGGTTCACCCCGCCCGAGACGTTGTACTCCACCAGGTTGCCCGACACCACCCACACGTCGTTGCCCGTGCGCGCATACACACCCCAGTTCGCGTTGCCGTACACCCGGCTGTCGATGATGCTCACCCGGTCGCTGTCCACGTTCGTGTTCGCATACACACCCTGCAATCCACCCGTGATATGCAACCGCTCCAGCGTCACGTCGTCCGCTCCCTGGAACTCGAAAACATACGCCCCCGTGTTCTTGTTCGCCCGGTCCAGGATGGTCAGGCCCTCCTGGGCGCCACGGATCGTCACGCCGCTGTCGTCGGCGGCCACGAAGATGTTCGTGCCCAGCACGTAGTGGCCGGTGTCGACCAGGATCACGTCGCCCGGCTTGAGGTCGTAGGCATCGAGAATGCCGCGGATCGACGACTTCGGCTGGTCCGGCGAGAGCCCGTCGTTCGCGTCGCTGCCGATGGCCGTCGTGTATTCGTCGCCCGCCAGCGAACTGTCGTTGACGTAGTAGAAGGTGATGGGCGCAATGACCGAGAACAACGCGTCGCTGAGATCGAGCACCGCGGGCGCGTCCACCGACGTGATGCGGATCTCGTAGTCGGCGCCCGCCAGGAAGGTCGCAGCGTCGACGAGCCAGCTGAAGCTGCCGTCGTTGGCCTCGTTGCTGCCCAGCGTCGTGAAGGCCGCGGCGGCGCCGCCGCGGTAGGCGATGTCGACATTGCCGGTGAAGCCGAACGAGCGCCAGCGGATGTCGACCGTGCTGTCCTGCCCGATGCGCTCGCCGCCGTTGGGATTGAGGATCGTGATGTACTGGTCGGGGCTGCGGCCGGCCTGGCTGGTGTTGCCATAGGCACCGATATTGATGTAGCCACCGTTGGCCGCCGGTTCATTCGCATACGGATCGCTGGCACGACCACGGTCGATCGCCGGCGACTGACCGGTGCTGGTCAGTGCCGTGGGCGCGATGAACACCGGAAGGCCGCTGGTCGCGTCACGCACCGGCGCCAGGCCGCTGCCGCCCTGAAAGCCGCCATAGGCGCTGCGCAGATGGAAGTCGTCGTCGCGGCCGTCCTGCGCCAGGCTGACGAAGCCGAGCTGGTTGTCGGCGCCATCGGGGTCGACGAACAGCGGATCCGCCACCAGGCTGCTGGCGTCGGTGAACGAGGCACCGCGCCAGGACGCCAGCGTGGTCCGGTCGACGCCTTGCCACTGGCCGAGCGTCCCGCCGTCCAGGAACAGGTTGAAGTCGGACGCAAAGCCGACCTGGCTGTTCGAGGCCACGCTCAGTACATAACCGGCGTCGGTGCCCAGGATGTTGTTGAACAGCTTGATGTTGCTGGCGTCTGCCACCCGCACGGCGTCGCCGACCGTCTGGTAGACGGTGTTGTTGATGAAGGTCTGCGCATTGCCGCCGATCAGCACGCCCGCACTACCGTTGCCATACACGAGGTTGCTGCGCGAAGTGCGCGGCTGGCTGTAATACTCCGAGATGCGCAGGCCGACCGCGTTGCCGTAGACCACGTTGCCGAACAGGTCGGTGTTCTCCGCCCGGATGCCGTCGTTCGTGTTGGCATAGACCCGGTTGCGGTCGATGGTGCCGTACCAGCCATACACGCCCTGGGTATTGCCGTACACGACGTTCGAATCGATGACCACACTGCTGTAGCCATAAATGCCCCAGGCATTGCTGGTGAGATGCCCGAACACGGTATTGCCCGCCACCAGCGCCCCGTAGTACGCATAGATGCCGCCGTCGCGGTTGTCGAACACGCGGTTGCCGTTGCCCGCCGCCAGGTCGGTATCGCCGATACGCACCGTGGTGCTGCCGACGTTGTTGCTGGCATAGATACCGGCGCGGTTGGCCGAGGACTCGTTGCGAAGCACCATGCCATCGCCGGACTGGCTGAGCTCGAAGCCCCAGTCGCTGTTGTTGCGCGCGATGTTGTCGGACACCTCGAGCACGCCACCAACGATGCGCACGCCGTCGCCGACGTTGCCCGACGCGGTCGAGTTCGTCAGCGACCGGATGTTGCCGCTGATGTAGATGCCGCCGGCGCCGTTGTTCAGTGCCACGAGATGGTCGAAGTCGCCGAACGGCGATGCGGTCTCGATCCGGAAACCCTCTTGCGCATGTCCGGTGGCCGTCAGGAACGAGGCCTCGAAACTGTCCGATCCGCCGTGGGTGTAGACGCCACGCTGGGCGTTTTCCAGTGTCAGGTGGCGCACGGTCACGAAATCGGCGTCGTTCAGGTCGATCAGAGCGCGCGTGCGGTCGCCCGGGATCGCCGGGAACAGGCGCGCGATCAGGCTGGTGTCGGTGGGGCCGGTGATCGTGAAACCCTCGTCGCGTCCCATGCCGGGGCCGACCAGCAGGCTGACGTCGTTGCTGCCGGAGACACCGATCGGATCGATCATCGGGTAGTTGCCGGTGTCGATGTACAGCGTGTCGCCCGCCTGCAGATCGTAGGCACGGAACACGTTGACCGGGTTGGGCTTGGGCACTTCGGGCGTCTTGCCGGTATTGCGGTTGCTGCCGATCGCGGTGGGTGTGTAGCTGTCGCCGGCATTGCTCTGGTCGTCGACGTAGTAGTCCTGCCCGTCCTCGGGCACGCTGAAGGTCTCCTGCGCGCGATCGAGCACGGCCGGGTTCTGGCTCAGCGAGACCTGGATGCGCAGGTTCTTGGTATTGAAGTCGATGCCGCTGTTGGCCGGGATCCAGATGAAGTCGCCATCGTCGGGCGTGGCCAGCGCCAGGTTGACCAGCAGCTGCGGGCCGTCCGGCGTGTCCTGCAACAGGTCGATGCGCACCGGCGAGTTGGACGCATTGTTGGTTGTGATCCAGCGGATCGACAGCGGTTCGTCCTTTTCCCAGTCGGTGTACAGGTCGGGAAACTTGAGCTCGATGCGCGGCATCGGATCGACCGGCGCCTCGTGCGTGCCGGCGCCATAAGCGCCCAGGTCCGGAACGTAGGCATCGCTGACGCGCACGACGAAACCGGTATCGAACCAGGCGTCGTTGGTGCCGCCGCTGTTGCGCGCGGCGTCGAATCGCAACACCGCGAAACGCGCGCCGGTCGGCGCGGTGACCCGGTCCCCGACCAGTTCCCATCGCCCATCGGTATTGAGCGCCTTGACCGCCTGGCGGCGGATCTCCTGGCCGACGGCGTCGAGGAAGATCAGCGACACGGTCCCGGCATCGCGCGGCGCCTCGGAGGCGCTGCGCACCCGCCCGCCGAAGGCCAGGTCCAGCAGGCCACCGTCGATCTCGGCGGCGGCGAACCCGGCATTGAGCAGGTTGATGCTCTGCTCGGCAAAACCCTGCTCCGACGATCCGGCGCTGAAATACTGGCTTCCCTGGTAGGCGGCAGGTGCGCTGGTCTTGACGGCCGAGCCGGCGTTGACCGTCCAGCCGGCGAGGCCCGACTCGAACCCGTTGTTGGCGATCAGGTTGACATAGTGCGGCGGCGTGCTCTGGTCGAGCAACACGTTGGACGCATCCACGTCGGGGCTGCTGAAGCGCTGGCCGGCCACCACGGCGAACAGCCGGTAGTCGTCGCGGTACATGTCCATGAACTGCGGCCGCGCCCAGCCGGGGTTGACCACGGTGGCGCCGATCGAATGCAGGTCGTAGCGTGCCACGTCGGCCTGCCAGTCGAGCACGTCGACGAAGTCCTTGGTCCAGTAGACCAGCTTGCCCGAGCCGGTCTGGTACAGGTTGTTGTAGTCGCTGTGGAAGCCACTCTGCGAATCGTTCGCCACGTAGATGTCGTATCCCGACTCGGCCCACAGGATGTTGCCCTGGATCTCGACGTTGGAGCTGCCCGACTGCAGGCGAATGTTGTCGCCGGTGACCGCGTGGAAGGTGTTCTGGTAGATGCGGATGTCGCTGGCGCCGGTAAGGCGCAGGCCGGCGACGGCATTGCCGTGGATCACGTTGTGCCAGACCTTGAGGCCGTTCATCGCGGCGTTGACCTCGATGCCCACGGTGTTATCGCCGATCCGGCTGTATTGCACCGTGCCCACGAAGGCGGAGATGCCAGTCGTATTGCCGGAAATCACGTTGGCCAGGTCCAGCGATGTGCCACCGACGATGCCGCTGCCGGTGACGCCGGTGGTGCTGCGCGTGACATGCTGGAGTTGGAACTGCGCGCCCACCGACTGGATGCCGGTGGTGTTCTGGTCCACGAAATTGATGCCGGAGCCGGTGACAAAACCCAGTCCATCGGTCATGCCGGCCACGGTGGTGCGGATGCCGATGGCACTGCCGTGCACCGTGTTGCCGGACAACGCGGCACCGGCGTCATAACGCACGCCGACCTGGTTGCCCTGGATCCGGTTGTCCGCAATCAGGCCGCTGAAGGGGGCGGAGATCGCCAGTCCGGTGGCGCCGGCGCTGATCCGGTTGTCGTGGATACGGCCCTGCGCAGCAAAACCAAGAGCGATGCCGACGTCGCCGGCATCGATGGTGTTGTGGCTGATGGTCAGGTTCGCAGGCGTGTTGCCGGCGCTGCCCTGCACGCTGATGCCCGTGTTGCCGGAGATGCTGTTGTGGTCGATCAGCGCTCCCTGCACCGCGCCGCTGACCAGCACCGAGCCGGTCACGGTGTTGGCGGTCACCTGTGCGTTGCTGCCGCCCAGCAGGCCGACGCTGGTCACCGTCGACTCGGTCAACGCGAAGCCGGCGATGTTGCCCAGTGTATTGACGGCGCCGCTGACCTGCAGGCGCTGCAACAACACGTTGTTGGCTGCGACGGTGATGCTGCCGACGATCTGAGAACCGGCCGCGCCGTAGATCGTGACACCGGCGTCCTGCGCGGCGACCAGTACGTCGCCGGTAACGGTGCCGAAGACCACAATGACGTCGCCCGCGCCCAGGTCGTTGGCGTCCAGGATGGCCTGGATGCTGCCGTCGCCCAGCGCATTGAAGCTGCGCGCAACCGTCGTGCCCATGCCGCGCGCATAGATCTCGGGCTCGCCGGTGATCGCATCCTGCCAGACGACCGTGCTGCGGCCGCTGTTGTCGGTGGCGGTGGCCAGCTGCATCGCACGGCCACCGGTCTTGCTCAGGCCGCCGGACGAAGCCTCGCCCAGGAGTTCCTGCACGAAATGGCCGCTGGTGGCGTTGTAACGCAGCGCGTACAGGTCGGTGGGTGCATCGTCAAGTGGCTGACGCTGCCAGAGCAGCCGCAACGCGTCGCCACCGGCGCTGAGCTGCGGCGACGCCGGCACACCCGGCTGGCCGAACACGTCGACCCGGGCCAAGGTGCGCGCCGGCGTGTTGTCGTAGCGGGCGACGGCAATGGTCGCGCCCTGGTCGGCGAAGGCCTGCCAGGCGACGAACAACTGGCCGCCGAAATACGCCACGCTGGGCTGGGTGTTGTGGCTGATGCTGCCGGCCACGGCCGGGTCGGCGATGCCGCTGACGCCGGTGCCGCTGGCAGAACCACCGATCGCACTCCAGGCGCCGCCGCTGAACTCGCGCAAGTAGACCTGGCGCACGCCGGTGCCGCTGTCGACCTGGGTCCAGGCCAGGGCAATACGACTGCCGTCGCCGGCCACGGCGATGTCCCGCACATCGGCGGCGAAGCTGCCGCCGGCCAGGCCATTGCCACTGGCCGAGCCGGCGCCGATCGGCACCCAGGCGCCGCCGCTGAACTGGCGTGCATAGATGCGCTCCGACCCGGCGCTGCCGTCCAGCCATACGGCCACGACGCCGCCACTGCCCATGACCAGCTTGACGGCGCCGGCCGTGCCGGTGCCGGAGATGCCGGCAGTGCCCAGCGACCCGCCCAGCGCCTCCCACTGGCCGCTGGCGCTGTTGAAGCGCGCCACGCGCACGTCGCTCTGGCCCGCACCGTGGTCGGCCGTCCAGGCGACCACGGGTGCGCCGCTGGCATCGATCACGATGCTCGGCGCAAACGCCGCGTTGACGCCTGGAGCGACGCCGGCACCCAGCGCATTGCCGCTGGCACTGCCGGCCAGTTCGGTCCAGGCCCCGCCGACCAGGCGCGCGACCAGGATCTGCGGATTGCCACTGCGGGTGTCGGTCCAGGCCGCATAGGCTGACCCGTCGGGACCGATGGCCACGGCCGGATCGGTCGACAGGCCGCCGCTGCCGGACAGGCCGTCTTCGCTCGCAGCGCCAGCCAGGTTGCCCCAGCGGCCACGCTGCACCGAACCCTCGGGCAGGTCCGCTGCGGCGCGTGCCATCGTGTAGTCGACCGTCGTCAGCGTCGGTGCCGCGGTGGGCACCGGCGCCGCGACAAACCCGGCCGTGTCGCCGGCATTGCCGAAGTCGATCACGTTGCCGCCGCCACCGCTGGCTTCGACCTGCTGGAAGCCGGCCATGCCGGCGATGTCGTCGTCGCCGGCCTCGCCGTACAGCAGGTCGTTGCCGCCGTCGCCGACCAGCCGGTCCTGGCCCGCCAGCGCACTGGCCGCGCCGCCAAGATCGCCGAACAACACGTCGACGGCGTTGTCGTCGCCGGCGGCCGTGACGCTGTGCCCGTAGAGGCTGTCGTTGCCGTCGCCACCGACCAGCAGGTCGGCGCCGGCACCACCTTCGATCAGGTCGTCGCCGGCACCGCCTTCGATGATGTCGTCGCCGGCGTCGCCGCGCAGCGTGTCGTTGCCGCCATAACCCCAGATCCGGTCGCGCCCGGCACCACCCGCGATGACGTCGGCGCCGTCGTCCGATCCATACAGCTGGTCGTTGCCGTCGCCGCCGGACAAGGTGTTCAGGCCATAACCGGCGCGGATGATGTCGTCGCCACCGTTGCCCGACAGGTTGTCGTTGCCGAAACCGCCGTCGATCAGGTCGTTGCCGGCACCGCCGACGATGGTGTCGTTGCCCCATTCGCCGTACAGGATGTCGTCGGCCGCGTCGTCGCCGACACCGCTGACCGTGAAACCGTAGATCCGGTCGTTGCCGAGGTGGCCGTAGACCAGGTCGGCACCTGCGCCGCCCTGCACCCGGTCGTTGCCGGCACCGGCATCGATCCAGTCGTTGCCGTCGCCGCCCCGGATGTCGTCGGCACCGCCCAGGCCATGGATCTCGTCGTCGCCAGAGCCACCGTCGATGACATCGCCGAACCGGATCGCATCGTCGAAGTCCGGGTCGTTGTCTGCGCCGTCGGGCGAGCCGTAGATCAGGTCGTCGCCGGCACCGCCGAGCAAGGTATCGCCGATGCCGCCACCGGCCACGATCAGGTCGTTGCCGTCGCCGCCACTGATGAAGTCAACCCCTTCGCCGCCGTACAACTGGTCGTCCAGCGTGCCGCCGTAGATCTGGTCGTTGCCGCCCAGGCCCCAGGCCATCACGGGGATGGCCACGCCATCGGCATCGAGCTGGTCGTTGTCCTCGTCGCCGCGCAGGAACAGCCGCGACCCGCGCAGGTTGGTGTTGCGCAACGACACGGCACTGGTGCCGAAGCCACGATCGGCATTGCGGAAATCGACATTGAAGAACAGGTTGGCCAATGCCAGCACGCTGCCCGACAGCGCCAGCGAGTCGCCGGCCTGCAGCGTGATGGATCCGGCCAGGGCACTCACCAGCGTGCCGTCCGCGACCACGATGTCCTCTCCCGCTGCCGCGGTGTCGCGCGTGGTCAGGCGCACGTCGCCGGCGTCGGCCACGATCTGGTCAACGACCAGGCTGCCGGTCAGCTCGTGAATGAAAACGTCGCCGGGCGCGGTGGCCAGGACGTCGCCGGCCGCCGAATACGCGCTGTCGATCTCGAGGTCGTTGAGGAACGCGCCGATCGGCCCGGCCAGCGCCGTGAGCACGATGCGGTTGCCGCTGACGTCGGCCGCCGCGTCGCCTTCGGCATCGACGATGCCGGCGGCCGCGGTCAACGTGACATTGTTCAGCGTGGACGTGATCGCGCCCGCGCGCAGGTCGCCCTCGGTCTCGATCAACGCGATGTTGCCGTTGGTCAACACGTCGATGCGGCCCAGGCCGGTCAGGTTGGTGTTGGCCGTGATGTCGATACGCGTGCTCTGGTGGTTCGCCACCACGTTGATGTTGCCGCCGGCCCTGAGCAAGGCAACGTTGACGTGGGAGTCGGCCAGCGCCGTGCCGGTGCCGAACACGCCGACCGGCACGGTGAACACCGGCCCGCCGCCGTCGGGCTTGTAGTGGTCGGCGTAGGCGGCCGTGGTGCGGATGATGGGGTTGCTGTCGGGGTCGCCGTCGCCATAGACCTCGTCCAGCGTGGGCGCGTACTCCGAGACGTCGACCAGGTAACCCGCCGGCGCATCGGCAATCGTCAGTTGCACCTGGGTCGGCAGGATACGCAGGTCGAGGTCGGCGCCGGCGTCGAGCACGCCGAGTTCAAGCTGGAACAGGCCGGCCGCCGGATTGCGGTCCAGGCCGCGCACCTGCAACGCCTGCGAAGCGCCGCTGCTGGTGTCCAGGCCGGTGGCGCGGCCTTCGCTCTGCACCAGCTCGAGATTCAGCCGGCCGAACGACAGCGGCCCGAGCAGCACCGGCGGCGTGAACCCGATGTGGCCGGCCGCCTGGACGTTGGCCTTGTTGGTGCGCACCAGCCCGGTATTCGTGCCGAGCACGTCGCCGCGGGTGTTGACGATGGTCGTCGTGCCGATCGGGTTGTCGATCAGGCCGTTGATGACGATCGACGGCGTGCCGACGCTGCCCAGGTTGGCGATCGAGATCGCCGTGGGTGCGTATTCATGCGCGATGTCGAAGCGGTAGTTGTTGGTGTCCACGTCGATCGCCACCTCGGCCCGGCCGGTGCGGTCGATCGGGTCGATGGCATTGACCCACAGGTCCTTGCCCGAATAATTGGTCAGGTCGACCGTCTCCCAGGTGTGGCGCACGATCACCGTGCCCTGGTCGCCATCGATGATGCCGGCAAACGGCGTGGGGACGCCGTTGATCGTGATCGCCATCACATTGGTCGACAACCGGGCCTTGCCGGCATTGCCGTCGTTGCTGATGTCGTTGACGACGATGCGCGTGCCTTCGTCGATCGCGGTCAGCCCCTCGGCCTCGGCAATGTTGCCGGCGGCGTCGACGAGCAGCCGGGGCGTGGGCGCCGACAGCAGGATGATGTCGCCGTTGAACGTGATGTGGCGCGTGTAGCTGTTCTCCAGGTGCGCATCGCCCCGGTCGTCGAACACGTTGAGCGAGAAGCCCAGGGCCTCCTGCTTGGACTTGAGCGAGAACGGCGGATTGAAGTTGGCCTGGACGTCCACGTCCTTGCTGCCGAACGCCGACCCGGCATCGGTGATGATGCGCGCGTTGAGCCGGTTGATGGCCCAGGAGTCGGCATCGGGTGCGCCGAAGGCACTGCCGCCATAGGCACCGGCGCGCGCGTAGTTGGTGATGTCGCGGTGCGTGGCGATGGCATCGAGCGCATTCACGCCGATCGCCTGGGCGCCGCTCTTGGCCGTGATCAGCGCAATCGAGGTGATCAGCGTGCGCGACTCTGCATCCGGATCGGAATAGAACGCCGACGCCGCCGATGCGCTGGTAATGCTGTTGACGTCGACCTCGCTGACCAGCGAATACAGCGTCAGCTTGTTCTCGGCGCGCAGACGGGCGTTGGCATCGAGGTTGACCGTGGTCTCGCGCGCCGCGGAGTTGAAGTTGTTGTTGGCCGCGCCGACGGCCCAGTAGGCTTCCGCCGCGCCACCCGAACCCAGGCCGGCATACGCCTTGGAATCGGCCTTGACCGTACCCTTGGCACCCATGCGGGCATAGATGTTGATGTCGCCGTCGGCATGCAGGTCGGCGCCCGCGCCGATGTTGGCCAGCGTGATCGGCAACGCCTCGGCAATGGCGTCGGCGCCGGTGATCGAGATGCCCGCCGCGCCGCCACCGGCATACGAGGTGCCTTGCGCGACGTGGCGGTTCTCGGCCTCGACCGTGATGTCGCCGCCCGAGCGGATCGACGAGGACACGCCGACGCGCGCCTGCGTGTCCAGGTCCAGGTTCATGCGCAGATCCGAGAAGCCGATGCTACCCAGGAAGGCGCCGGCCGACACGCCGGTATAACCCTGGGCATTGCCGTAGCTGGTACCGATGATGGACACGTTGCCGCTGGCGGTGAGCCGCGCGCCCTCGCCGGTAGCCGCCAGCAGCGTAGGCTTGACGTCGACGCCCGCATGGGCGCCGACTCCGGCGATCAGCAGCGCGAACGAAGGACCGGCGCCATTGGCATACGAGATGCCGTCGATGCCGAACTGATCGGGCGCGGCGCTCAATCCGCCGGCGCCGGCCAGGCGCTGCGTGCCCGACAGGCTGCCCGAGATGTCGTAGGCCAGGAAATGCTGCCCGGTGACGCCAGCACCCGACAGGTCGATGCCCTCGACGCCGATGTACTGCGTGCCGGCGACGCCGGCGGTATCGAGGTTGATCGTGGCCCCGCCGTTCGTTGACGCCAGCGAGAAGCTGTTCGCGTCGATGCGCGTGACGTAGTAGGTGCGCCCGTCCTCGAGCCCGGTGATCGGCTTCTCGCCGAAACGCACCAGCCGGTGCAGCGACAGGTCGGAGCCGCTGCTGCGCGTGAGGTTGATGAACACGTCGGTGCCATCGTTCTTGATGACCGAGGTCGACAGCTTGATGGTCTCGGCATCCACCCGGAACACGTAGTAGCTGCCGTTGTTGCCCAGGCCGCCCAGCGCCACCGGCGCGCGGCCATCGATGCCGGACACGGTGTAGGTGACCCGATCGCCGGTGACGAAGTCGTTGCCGTTGGGCGCCGCACCGATCGCGATCTTGTCGGCTGCGTCGTCGACGGCAAAACCCTGGAACGTGGCCGAACGCGGACCGCGGTAGGTCACTGCCTGGCCGGTCGTGAAGCCGTGGCTGGCCAGCGTGATGACGTCCGACGCGTTGTCGACCGCGCCGGGCTGGAAGCTCTTGAGGTTTTGCGTGACCTGGGCCAGCGAGGTACCGAGCTTGACCGTCAACGCGTCGATGACGCGCACGTAGTACTTGGTGCCGTTGCTGAGCCCGCCGATCGATCCGGAGGCCCCGCTGCTGAACAGGTAGCCGTATTCGAGCTGGTCGCCCGTGCTCAGGCCGTGCTGGGACGCGAACCGGATCGTGTCGCGGTTGTCGTCGACGTTGCTGCCCTGGAACGGCGCGCCCAGCTTGACCGTGGTGTCGTTGTACACGATCACGCCATAGGTCCGGTCGGCCACCAGGCCGCCGATGGGTGCATTGCCCTCGGGGCTGTACAGGATGCTGTCGCCGGTGATCAGGCCATGTTCGCCGGCCGTCACGAGCAGGTCGGCCCCTGTGTCGATGCTGGCCAGCGTGCCGTCGGACACCGACACCGGCGACCCGTGGCGCGCCTGGATGTCGATCGTGCCGGCGTTCACCACCGTCGGGTTGGCGGCGCTGGAGTCGACCGTCGCCGAGACCGTCGGTGTGACCAGGGAGTCGCCCCGGATCATGCCGAAGTCCAGGCCCAGCGACAGTCCGGTGCGATGCGCCTTGGCGTCGCCATCGGCGATGCTGTTGGCGCGCACCGCCAGCGTGCCGGTGACCTCCACCGTGGCGCCTTCGCCGATACGCGCGGTCACGGTCGGGTTGACCTCGGCCTTGGAGAAGCTGAAGCCGATGTTGCCCAGGCCGGAGATGTCGGTCGAGTCGTTGTCGCTGTCGGCGTGGTCGATGCCGTCGGATTGCACCAGCAAGGTTCCGGCACTGACACGCGCACCGGCGCCGATCGACGAGCGGTTGGTGCCGGATGCCACGGCCCGGGAGTTGAGCAGGCCCATGCCGGCCAGGCTCACGCTGATGGAGCGCCCGACGGCAATCGACTGGCTGATGCCGTTGGCGCGTACGCTCAGCGCGCCGGCCACGTTGAACACCGCTCCGGCACTGACCGCCGCCACCGCATCGGCGGTGCTGGTGGCCGTGGCCAGCGAGGCGTTGGCGGTGACCAGGCCGACGGCCGGCGCCTCGGCGGTCGCGAACGCGCCACGGATGCCGCCGCCCACCGCCTGGTGGATGGCCTGATTGGTCAGGGGATCGACGTTGTGGCCGGCCGCGATCGTGATGCTGTCGGCGGTGATCTGCCCGCCCGCCTCGGCCGAGACGGTCGCATCCAGGTTCGAGCGCGCCAGGCTCAGGCCCGCAGCCAGGCCACCCACGCTCAGGCCGAACACCTCGGTGCGTGCGTAGTGGTCGGTACCCGACAGGACGCGGATCGCACCCGTGCTGTTGATGCGGGTGCCGCCGCCGATGGTCGCGCGCACGTCGGGCGTGATGTCGGCATAGGCGAAGTTGAAGGTCAGCCCCACCACGCCGCCCGCCATCGCGAAGGTATCGAGCGTGGCCGAAATGCGCGAGCGGGCCTGGATCGTGATGTTGCCGACACTGCCGCTGCCCTGGCCGATCATCACGTTGCTGCCGATGCCGGCATAGGTGTCGGTGGCGGCATCGTTGCCGATCGCGATGCGCGTGAACGAGGCCCCGATCGCTGCCGCACCCCCTTGCACACTGGTCGTCAAGGCATGCAGCGTCTGGTTGCTCGTCGCGGTGATGTTGATCGACGAGGCGTTGTCGATGGTGGCGCCGTCGGCGATGAAGGCGTGCGCGGTGCTCTTGTCATTGATGACCGACACCGAAGCGCCCAGGCCGACAAACCCGCCACCGAAGGCCACCGAGGTCTGCGTGACGTTCTCGACCAGTTCCCCGTTGACGCGGATCTGCCCGCCGGCGTACAGGTTGCCCCCGGCCGACGCACGCGCATTGTTGGCCAGGTTGAGCACGCGGATGGTGGCGCCCACGCCCACCAGGCCGCCGCCGCCACCGGCGCCGATGAACTGGGCCTCGCTGCGGTCCTTGGCGTCGACGGTGATGCCGCCGCCGCTGCGCACGGTCGCACCGGCTTCGATGTAGGCCTGGGTGCCGGCCGGCGTGGCATTGCTGGCGATCAGTGCGCGCAGGCTGGTGCCGCTCGGACCCTTGGTGTTCAGGCTGGTCTGCGCCGACTTGCCAATGCCTGACAGCCGCTCATTGGCGTCAGTCTTGTTGTCGTTGGTGTTGCCGCTCGAGTAACCCCCCATCTGGCTGGCCACCCGATTGTTCATGCTGCCGCCCTGGTCGGCCGCCACGTTCTGCTGGTTGCCGCCATTGGCGCTGAAGGCGCTGCCGTTCTGGCCCTGGCTGTTCTGGTAGTTGGCTGACAACGGCGTGCCCAGCGACCACACGGAAACCGCGGCGCCGATGCCGACCACGCCGCCACCGAGCGCGAGCGTGAAGCCGAAGTTCTTGTCCAGGTGGTGGGCGCCGACGACGACGTCGCCCCGCGCCGCAACGTCGGCACCACCCTTGATGAAGGCCGCGGTGTCGTTCTTGATGCTGCCGATGTCGACCGCGCCGCCGACGCCGACAAAGCCGCCCGCCAGGCCGCCGGCGAACGAGAAGGTCTCGATGCGGTTGCCGGCGCGCACGGTGACGTCCTGCTGGCTGGAGGCACCGGCGTTGTCCGCCGTGCGGTTGACGCGCGCCCCGGTGTCGATCCAGGCACGCGTGTCGCTGTCGATCAGCGTGATCGCCACGCCGCCGGCGATGCCGACGAAGCCGCCACCGGCGGCAATCGCCAGGTGGGTCACGTCCTCGGCCGAGGTCGCCTGCACCACGACGCCATGTGCGGCGCTGGTGGTGAAGCTGGCCACGCCGTTGGCGCCGCCATCGAGCACGCCGGACACGCCATTGCCGAAACCCTTGGCGTCGACCGTGCTGTTGGCGCCGATGTAGGCATTGGTCGACTTGGTCAGGCTGAGCACGCCCACCGAAGCGCCGACCCCGACCAGGCCGAAGCCGCCGGCGCCGGAGACCACCAGCATCTTGCTGTCGTCGGAGGCCAGCACCGCGACATCACCGCCGGCGGCCACCGTCGCATTGCTGCCGATGAAGGCGCGCGTAGTGTTGTCGACCACCGGCACCGTCACCGCGCCGCCGACGCCGGCCACGCCGCCGCCGATCGCCGCGCTGACCGCCAGCAGGTTCTCTGCGGTGCGGGCGCGCACGATCACGTCGTCGGCGGCACGCACGGTGGCGCCATCGCCGATGAAGGCCTCGGTGGTCATGGACATCACCGAGACGCCGACCGCCGGGGAGATGCCGGCGCCGGCGGCCACGGCCAGCGCGCCGGCCACCTCGAGGTGGTAGAAATCGTTGCTCGCGCGCAGGTTGACCGTCTGGCCACCGGCCGCACCGGAGAGGTCGCCATTGACCACCGCCCCGCCGCCGATGTAGGCCCGCGTGGTGGTTCCGAACACGTTGACGCCGGCGGCCACCGACACCGCGGCGGTGGCGGCGCCACCGGCGGCCATCGCGAAGTTCTTCACGCTGTCGCGGTTGGTCGCGGTGATCGACAGGCCGCTGAAGCCACTTTGCGTGGCCAGGCTGGCGACGCGCACGCCGCCGTACATCGGGTCGCCGTTGCGGTCGTCCACGCCGTCGTGGTTGGTGTCGACGACGCCGTCGGCATTGCCGTCCTGGTCGCTATCGGTGAGTTGGCCGACATCGGGCGGGCCGAACGCGGCATCGGCCTTGGTCGGCTTGTGGCCACCCTGGATGTCGACATTGCCCGGTTTTTCGGGTGCACTCTGGAAACCGATGGAAAAGTCGCCGGTGCGGATATCCAGCGTGCTCTGGCCGTCGACCCGCAGGTTCTGGCCGGCGCCGACGAAGGATTCGACCCGCTTGGTGACCACCGGGACACCGACCGCGGCGCCGACACCCGCCGCGCCGCCGACGGCGATGGTGCCGACGATGTTGGTCACGTCCAGCATGTCGTTGGCCGAGATCTGTCCGCTGCCCCGCACATGCAGGCCGCCGGCACCCAGGCTGGCGGTGGCGTCGGACGGATCGTCGCCGACAAAGGCCCGCGTGACGACGTCGGCCACCAGCACGCCCGCGGAGCCGGCGATGCCGACACTGCCGCCGGCACCCGCGGCCGCGGCGATCGACACGACGTCTTCGACGCTGTCGGCCAGTACCTGCAGGTCCCCGCGGATATCGCCGCTGACGGCCGAGCCGATCGACGCTTCGGTGACCTTGGAGGTCTTGGTCACGGCCGCGCCGGCGCCCACGCCGCCCGACCCGCCGCCGCCGACCGAACCGGCCACCGTGATCAGGTTGGTGGTGTCGTCGGCCTGCACCAGCACGTCCGGCCGCAGCAGCGACAGGCCGCTCGGCATCACGTCGAAACTCACGCCGTTGCCGATACGCGCCAGGGTGGTTTCGTTGAGGATGTTGACCGCCGCCGAACCGGCCACGCCGGCGCTGCTGGCACCGGAGCCGGCAGCCGCCACCGAGGTGACGTCTTCCGACGAATGGGCGACCACGCTGGCACCCCAGCCCCGCGCGACGACCGTCGACCGATCGCCGATGCGCGCCTCGACGGTGTCGTTGTGCACCAGCGTGGTATTGGACAGGCCCACGCCGGCACTGCTGCCGCTGATGGCCAGCGACCCGGCCACCGGGATGAAGTCGAGCTGGCCGTCGGCGCGCACCGAAACCCGGTCGCCGGCGTCGAGCCGGGCGCCCGGCGTCAGGATGCTGGAGCCGTCTTCCGTGCTGGCACGGGTCGTGGTACCCAGTACGTAGACGCTGAACGAACCCGATATGCCGACACCGCTGCCACCGCCGATCGAGGCCGCCACCGAAAGAATGTCCTCGTCGCTGTCGGTCGTGATGGCGATGTCGCCCCCGGCCTTGACCTGCGAGCCGCGTCCGACCGTGGCGCGCGTGTTCTTGTTGACCACGCCGACATCGACGCCGGCGCCTGCCGCCACGCCGCTCGAGTCGAACGAAGCCGCCAGGGCTCCAGCCACGCTGACGATGCGGGTGTGGTCCTGGGCGTCGATGGTCACGTCCTGGCCGGCCGTCGCGGCGGCATTCTGGTTCACCAGCACGCCACGCCCCAGGCTGGCCCAGGTATCGTTGGTGAACACGTTGACCACCACCGAGCCCGCCACGGCGGTACCGCTGGTCGACACACCGCCGCCCGCCGCAACCGACATCACGTCGACCGTCGACGGCAACAGCGGTATGTCGCCCAGCGGGAACGCCATCGGATTGAGCGTCGTGCGCGCGCGCACCGTGGTGTCGCCGCCGGCATCGATGACCGCGTTGTCGCCCACCGTGGCATGGGTGGTCGGGTTGACGATGGCCACCGCCACCCCGACGCCGACGCCCGCGTCTTCGCCAAAGCCGGCTCCGCCAGCAAGCGTCTGCAAGCCGATGTCATTCGTGGCCTGGACGGTGACCGTGTTGGACGCCACCAGATGGGTACCGGCGCCGACGTCGGCGTCGGTGACGTAGCTGACGCGATTGACCGACACCGAGCCCGCAAAACCGAAATCGTCGGCGGCACCTGCGGCCAAAGACCAGGTCTTGAATTCGGAGCGCGCGCCATCGGGCTGGCGCGCCTCGACGGTGACGCTGCTGCCCTGCAACCGGGCATTGGTGCCGGTGCGGGCACGGCTTTCCACGTCACCGACCGTCACGCCGACGGCGGCGCCGACATTGGTTCCCGTCTGCAGGTCGGTCGCCTGCCCGGTGGCCAGCGTCGTCATGTCGAGTTCGGCAATGGCGGAGACCCGCACGGCGCCACCGGTGGACACCAGCGAGACGCCATCACCGACCTCGGCCAGGTTGTCGACTACCGAATAGTTGACGCCGACGGCTGCCGCCACGCCGACGTCGGGCGACTCGCTGCTGGATTCGGAACTGCTCTTGGCGTTGCCGTCGTCGACGCCGTCCTGCGATTTCGGAACCGTCTTGTCGCCGCCGTTGTTCGGGTTGTTGTTGACCTGGTTGTCGGCCTCACTGTCCGCCGACTTGCCATCCTCGGAGTTGCCTTGGGCACTGGCCTTGACCGTGTCGGTGCTGCCGGCGGCGACCTGGCTCTCGACGGTGATCGCGCCGCCCGCAGCCACGTTGCGCCGCGCCTGCGCACGCACGTCGTCGGACAGGATGTTGATACCGACCGACGCGCCGACGCCGACACTGCCGCCCGCGCCGTCGCCGCTGGCCTCGGTCTGCGCGGCCGACGCGTGCGCCGCCTGGATCGTGACGTTGCCGGTGGCGTTGAGCGTGTCGGCCGACACATTGCCCGCACCCAGGTGCGCGGTCTTGTGGTGCGAGACGATGGCCAGCGCCACGCCGGCACCCACGCCCACCCCGTCGCCGCTGTCCGAGGCGCCCGCGCCGGCACCGTTCTTGGCCGTGGTCTTGACGTTGTGCGCGCCGATGGCCTGGATCACGACGTCGTCCATCGTGCCACTGAGCGTGGCTCCGTCGGCGATGGTGGCCGTGGTGACCGTGTCGACCACATTGAGAGCCACCGAGGCACCGACGCCGACACTGGATCCCTGCGCACCGATGCCCTCCGGAATCGCCTGCGCGTCGGTTGTGGTACTGCTGTCGGCACGCACCCGCAGATCGCCGCCGTTGAGGTTGGTGGAGGCGAACCCCGGCAGGCTGGCCACCGTGGTGACGTCGACCACGTTGAGCGCGAACGAGCCGGCGACACTGACGCCATCGGAGCCTGCGCCCGACTTGGCGATGGCGCCGAACTGGTGGGCATTCGTCGGCGTGCCGGAGCCCGCTCCGGTGAGCGCCTCCAGCGTCAAGCCGTCGGCAACGACGCTGCCCCCCGAGCCGACGCGGGCCTGGTTGTCGACGGTGCCCACGTTGATCGCGACGGCCGCGCCGATGCCGGCATCGCCCCCTTCGGCCACGGCGGAGCCGTCGGCCTGGGCGCTGGCGGTGAGGTTGGCGGTGGACCGCACGGTGACCGTGTCACCGGCGGTCAAGACCCGGTTCGCACCCGTGGCGGCCAGCACGCCGCTTTGCGCCAGGTTCAGCGCCACGGCACCCGCCACGGCGATTGGACTCGAGCCCGACCCGCTCTCCGAATCGGTGTTGGCGGTCTCCGCCTTCGGATTCGACTTGGCGGTGCTGCTGTCGCGACCGCCCTTGCTGGCCGCCTGGTTGTCGCCGGCGCTGCGTTGGGCACCGGTCTGCTGGTCGACCTTGTCGCCCTGCGAGCCGTCGTCTTCCTCGCCGCCCTTGGCGCTGGCCTTGGAGTTGGCGGTACTGGTCTGGCGACTACCGGCCGTCACGGCCAGTGCGCCGCCCACCGTGACCGCGCGATCGACCAGCGCACGGGCGGTGTCGACCACCGAACCGAACGCCAGCGATACGCCGACAGCGATGTTCGAGCCCTTGGCCGCCCCCTCGGCCGTGGTCGACGCGGTGCCGACATGGTTGGCATTGACGGTGAGGCTGGCAGCGGACAGCGTCTGCGTGGCGCTGCGCAATTCTGCCAGCGTGTCGCTGGTGGCAATCGTGATCGCCGCCACCGGCGTGACGGCCGTGCCGCCGGCCGAGCCTCCCTTGGCTTCGGTCGTGACCGTGTTGTTCGAACGCGCATCGACGGTGACCGCGCCAGCGCCGGACAGGCGTGCGCCGACGTCGACGATGGCGCGCGAGATCGTGTCCGAAACGTTGATCGCCACCGAGGCGCCGACACCGACCGCGTTGTCGCCGGCGTCGACCTTGGACTGGGCCTTGGCACTGTCGGTCGTCGTGGTCTGCGATTTCAGCGAGAACGCCGTGGCGCCGGTCAGGGTGAGATTGGCCGCGGCGGTCATCAAGGCCTCGGCCCTGGTCACGCCGGCATTGATGGCCAGCGCACCCGCCACGCCGACACTCGAGCCACCGGCACCGGACGTCGCCTGGGCGCCGAAACGCTGGCTGGTCAAGGTCGCCTGCGCCAGCACGCCACCGGCCGCGCCGATCGTGGTCGCGCCGGAGAACTGGACCCGGCTGGTGACATTGGCGGTGTTGATTGCGGCGCCGACCCCGATACCGACCGACCCGGATTGGGTGTTGGAGCCGTCCGCCACCGTCATGACCCCGCCGGTCGGACCGGCCAGCGTGGCACCGGCCTCGATGGTGATCGCACCGGACGCGTTCATGCTGCCGCCGGTGGAGATCAGCACCTGGCTGTCGCCGCTGATGTTGGTGAAGGCCACGGCGGCCGCGAGTTGAAGGTCGCCGTCGCTGGTGCTGGCGTCTTGCTCCTGCAGCTTCTGCTGGCCGGTCGTCTGTGTTGCGCCGTCGGTGGCACCGCCCTGGGTCGACTTCGCCTGGGTATCGACGGTGCGGCTGGATACCGCGCTGACGGCGATCGAGCCGCCGGAGAGCGAAGCGCTGCCGCCGACCGTGGTCTGCGTCGCGCCACCGATCACCGTTCCCGCGACGGTTCCGCCCACGGCCGAACCGCTGGACGAGCCGGCACCGCCGTCGGCCCTGGTGGTGGCGGTCACGGTGTTGCTGGTGGCCACGATCACGGCGCCGGTGGCGGTGAGCATGGCGCTGCCGCCCACGTTGACGTTGGCGCTGCTGGTGATGAAGCTCAGCGCGATCGACGCGTCCTGGTCGCTCTGGTTGCTGCTGCTGTCCGGTTGCGTCACCGTGCTCGCATTGACGGTGGAGGTCGCACGCACGGTCAATGCACCGCCGGTGGCGTTGAGCACGGACGCCCCGCTTATCGTGATGGCGGCGTTCGACTGGGTCTGCGTGGTTGCGATCTTGATCAGGTCACCGGCATAACTGGCGTCCTGCGTGTTGACGTCGACGCTGGTGTCGACGATGACGCCGATATCGGCCGCCTGCAGCGTCGCGCCGGCGAGAGTGATGCTGCCCGAGGCATTGCCCAGCAGGTTCAGCCCGTCGATCAGGGTGACGCCATCGGTGATCGCCTTGGTCACGCCCAGGTACATGTCGGCGGCCGTGAGCGCCACGCCGTTGACGGCGATGGCTTCCTCGGATGCGAGGTTGAGCTTGTCCGTCACCTGAACCGCGCTGTCGATCTGGATGTCGTCGGTGCTTTTGAGGAACAGGCTGGTGGCGGCGTAGAAATCGGGGCCGCTGCTGAGCACCCGCAAGCTGTCGTCGGTCAACAGCGGCACGTCCGTGCCCCCGTTGAAGTCGACCATCAGCGCGTACGCGGTCAGGGCACTGGTGCCGCCGGCACCGTCGTCGTAGCCCAGGTCGACCGTGATCAGGTCGTCAAGGAAATCCCGGCCCTGGATGTTGACCCGGATGTTCTGGTTGAACGTCAGTTGGGCAAGCGCACTGCCGGCGACGTTGTCCCAGACCCGGAGCACGGGCACCCCGCTCTGGTACACCGTCTCCACCTTGATGTCGCCCGAGGTCAGCGGCGCGGTCACGTTGATGATGCCCGCTGGCGCAAAACTGGGTGCCGCCAGAGGCGTATCGGACAGCAGCAGCCGCGGCTCCAGGCTCTCGAAGATCATGGTCTTGCGGTGCGGTGACCGCGGGCCGGCACGGGACACGGTCGGCAACTTCGCACCTGCATCCGCGCGCCGCAACAGACCTTGCAGCAAAGCTGGTAACTTGACCATTTTTTTGATACTCCCGAAAGCCCGCATCGCGTTAGGCCGCGTATTCCACTGGGCTCGTGTGAAGACGCAGTCGCGGATGCAGGGCCACGCCCATCGGACGCTTCGACGACCCTTCCGCAACAGGTCAAGTTCCGCATGGACGGCGCGGGATGTCAAGGTACTCGACGACGAAACTGGCGCAAAATTGACCGGCGCCAGTACCTTAGCGCGGGCCAGTTGCGGACCCGATAGACCGAACGGACTATTGACGAAGCAGACGCGGGAAACCCTTCGCACGCGGTTCGCAGAAACACCCCTCGCGCGTGGACACCGTGGCTCGCGTCATGCCCGATAGAATCGCGCCTTCGCCCGCCCTCCCATGCCATACCTCCGTCCGCGCCATGCGGCGCAGCGCCCGTGTGGCACCGATCCCGGCAACACCATGTCCCACGCCTGCGCCATCGATTTCGGCACCTCCAACTCCGCCATTGCCCTGGTACATGCCGACGGTGCGCGCCTGGTCGAACTGGAGCCGGGGTACACGACCATGCCGACCGCCGTGTTCTACGCGGTCGACGGACTCGCGTCGTTCCAGGAGCCGCAGCGCCTGTATGGCCGTACCGCGATTGCGGCCTACGTCGAAGGCACCGAGGGCCGGCTGATGCGCTCGATGAAAAGCATCCTGGGCTCGAGCCTGGTCGAGCAGGCCACCGACATCGGCGGCGGCCACGCCGTGCGTTACCTGGACGTGATCACGACCTACCTGCAGCATCTGCGCGCAAAGGCGCAACACGCCGCGGGCCATGCGCCGGAACAGGTGGTACTGGGGCGTCCGGTGTTCTTCGTCGACGACGACCCGCAGCGCGACGCGGCGGCGCAGTCGGCGCTGCAGGCCGCCGCGCACGCGGTCGGATTCCGGGACGTCCAGTTCCAGTACGAGCCGATCGCCGCCGCACTGGATTTCGAATCCGATGCCACCCATGAACAACTGGTCCTGGTCGCCGACATCGGCGGCGGCACCTCCGACTTCTCGCTGGTGCGCGTCGGGCCGCAGCGGCGCACGCGGCTGGACCGTCGCGACGACATCCTGGCCAACCACGGCGTCCATGTCGCCGGCACCGATTTCGACCGCCAGATCGAACTGGCGCACCTGTTGCCGAGCTGTGGGTTCCGGGCCCGGGGACCCTCCGGCCGCGAGGTACCGAGCCGGGTCTATTTCGACCTGGCGACCTGGCATCTGATCAACACGGTCTATACGCCGGTGCGCGTGGCCGAATTGCGCGCGATGAAGGCCTTCTACGCCGAGCCCCGCCACCACGCGCGGCTGATGACGGTGCTGGACCACCGGCTGGGTCATGCGTTGACGGCGCTGGCGGAGAGCGCCAAGATCGCCGTCGCCGAAGAACGCGACACCCGGGTCGACCTCGGCGAGATCGAGTCGGGCCTGCGTGTCGACATCGACGAAGCGGCGCTGATGGCCAGCCTGGACGGCGAACTGCAACGCATCGCCGATGCTGCCCGCGCGACCGTGGACATCGCCGGCGTGACGCCGCAACAGGTCGATGCGGTCTACTTCACTGGTGGATCGACCGGCCTGGCCGCTCTGGCCGGGCGCATCGCGGCCCAATTCCCGCGCGCCCGGCCGGTGCATGGCAACCGCTTCGCCAGCGTCGCCCAGGGTCTCGGGTTGCACGCGCGGCGGCTGTTCCGCTGAACATCCGTCACCGCCGCGCGGACCGGGATCACCCGCTCCCGGTGTTGTGATAGTGTGCGAGCCGGGACGCGGCACAGCGCCGCGATCGAAAGGCAATGGCATGGCGGAACGATGGCTCGTCGGTGCGCTCGACTACATCCCGCGCTGGATCGAATGGCAGATGCGGGTCACCCGGCAACCCGGCTGCGCCATCGCGATCTGGCACCGGGGCCGGCCGATGCTGGTGCAGGCCTTCGGCCATGCCGACCTCGCGCGCGGGCTGGCGCTCACGAACGAACACCGATTCCGTGTCGCCTCGCATTCCAAGACCTTCACCGCCGCGGGCGTGCTGCGGCTGCGCGAGACAGGGCGTTTGCGGCTGGCCCAGCCGGTCGGCGATTTCGTGACCGGACTGCATCCGGACGTGGCCCGGGTCACGCTGTCGCAGTTGTTGTCGCACAGCGCCGGCTTGATCCGGGACGGTTTCGATGCCGGCCAGTGGCAGGACAGGCGCCCGTTCCTGGATGAAGCGGCGATCCGTGCCGACCTCGCGCACGGCACCACGATTCCACCCAACAGCCGCTTCAAGTACTCCAACCATGGCTACGGCCTGTTGGGCATGGTCATCGCGGCCATCACCGGTGAACCGTACACCGACTGGATCATGCGCGCCATCGTGCAGCCATCGGGCCTGGCCGAGACCGTGCCCGACGCCCGGGTTGCCGACGGACAACCGCTGGCACGCGGGCATAGCAGCGATGTGCTGCTCGGGCACCGGGTCGTGATCCCGGGCGACAACCCGACCCACGCGCTGGCCTCGGCCACCGGCTTCGTCAGCACGGCGTCCGACCTGGCACGGTTCTTCGGCAGCCTGTCGCCACACGCACGCACCAGCGTGTTGTCGGTGGACAGCCGGCGCGAAATGGCACGCCGCCAGTGGCGCGACCCGCACGCCAGCCTGGAGCGCTGGTATGGCCTGGGCACGATCTCCGGCACGCTGGCCGGCTGGGACTGGTTCGGACATTCGGGCGGATTCCAGGGCCACATCACGCGCACCGTGGTCGTGCCCGAGCAGCAGTTGTCGGTATCGGTGCTGACCAATGCCAGCGACGGCCTGGCACACCCATGGCTCGAGGGCGCACTGCACATCCTTTCGCGCTTCGCCCGCGACGGCGCGCCGTCGCGCCGCCTGGCCCGCTGGAACGGTCGCTGGTGCAGCTTGTGGGGCGCGTTCGACCTGTTACCCGTGGGCGACGACACGGTGCTGGTGGCCAATCCAACCCTGGCCAACCCGTTGCAGGACGCCAGCGAGATCACGCCCGGGCGTGTCGACCGCGACGGCACGACGCACGGATCGATCCGGCTGGCCAACGGATTTGCCAACCACGGCGAGTCGGTACGGCTGGTGCGGGACGCACGCCAGCGCGCCGCCGCGTTGTGGCTGGGTGGCAACCAGCTGCTGCCCGAGGCAGCGGCGCGACGCGAACTGAGCCGTCGCTACGGGGACGGCCGACGCCCGCGGTCGCCCGGCAAGCAGGCTTCACGACCATGACTGAAGCCCGTTGCGCCCGGGCCATCTACTGGAAGGCCCCGCCCGGCCAGTTCGACGCCTGTAACGCCTACCTTCGCGAGAGCGTCGGAGAGGTAGATTTCGACCTGCTGGCCTGAGTCCCGCGCACCACACCCCACCACTGTGGCCTAATAGCGGGTTGAACTGATTTTTCCGGAGTTTTCCATGGCCAAAGAATTTCGTACCGAAGCAGAGCGCAAAGCCACCCCCCGTCCGACCATGGTCAAGGGTTTCACCATGCCCGTGAGCGGCGGCCAGAAACGCAGCCTCGAGCGCGGCGTTGCGACCCGCAGCAAGAAGAACCCGGGCAAGCGCGCACACCAAGGCGGCTGACGCCCCGGCGGGCCCGAAACCACGGGCCCGGCATCTCGAGCACTGCCGCAGCGTGTCACGCTGACGGCGGCCAGGGCCTGTCCGCAGCGCGCGCCGCGCCTGCGAACAGGTCTTATTTGCGCCCGGCCGACGGCTTGCGCATCAAGGTGCTCTTGCCGAACAGGCTTTCCACCAGATCGACGGCCAGCTCGGCCGTCTGGTTACGCATGTCCAGCGCGGGATTGAGCTCGACCAGGTCGAGCGAGGCCAGCCGGCCGGTATCGGCGATCATCTCCATGCACAGCTGGGCTTCGCGGTAGGTCGGCCCGCCGCGCACCGTGGTTCCCACGCCGGGCGCGATGTCGGGGTCGAGGAAGTCCACATCCAGGCTGACATGCAGGTGGGTGTTGGCGTCGACCAGCGCCAGCGCGATTTCCATCGTGTGGCGCATGCCCATCTCGTCGATGTAGCGCATGTCGAACACCTCGATGCCGATGTCGTGCACCAGGCGTTTTTCGCCTTCGTCCACGCTGCGGATACCGATCTGGCGGATGTCGCGCGCATTGAGCGCCGGCACGTGACCGCCGATCTCGACCAGCTCCTGCGGGCCATGGCCACACAGGCAGGCCACCGGCATGCCGTGGATGTTGCCGCTGGGTGTCAGCGTGGCGGTGTTGAAATCGGCATGGGCGTCGAACCACAATACGCGCAGCTTGCGGCCGCGCTCGCGGCAATGGCGCGCCACCGCACTGATCGAGCCGATGCCCAGGCAATGGTCGCCCCCCATGACGATGGGCAGCCGGTCGGCGGCGAGTTCCGCCCGGACCGCGTCATGCAGCAGCTGGTTCCAGGCCACCACCTCGGGCAGGTGGCGAAAGCCGTTCACCGCGCTCTGCCAGGGATTGGGCGGTCCGGCCAGGTTGCCGCAATCGCGCACGTCGATGCCGAACTGCGCCACGGCCTGCGCGATACCGGCCACGCGCAGGGCTTCGGGTCCCATCCGGGCCCCCAGCATGCCGGCGCCGACATCCGTCGGTGCGCCGATCAGGCTGACGCCGTCGACTCCAGGGGGCAAGGACAGCTGCGTCACACCCGGGCCAGTTCCGGTTCGCGCCGGCTTGCGACCGGCGATGGGGCGGCATCGGCACCGCCGGCCAGCACGCCGATCAGGCCGTACAGATCCTTGGGATCGGCAAAGCCCGGGATCAGCGCCAGATCCTGGCCGATGCCGTGCTGCTGCGCGCAATCGCGCATGTAGCGCAACGCCGAGAAATCCTCCAGCGCGAAGCCGACCGAGTCGAACACCGTGACCTGCCGGTCGTCGGTCCGGCCTGGCTGGTGGCCTTGCAACACCTGCCACAACTCGGTGACCGCGAAGTCGGCTTCCATCTGCTGCAGGTCGCCTTCGATGCGGGTCTGGGGTTCGTATTCGACGAACACGCGCGCCGCGCGCAACACGTCGGCATGCAGCTCGGTCTTGCCGGGGCAGTCTCCGCCAACGGCATTGACATGCATGCCCGGCTCGAGCATGTCGTGCGCCAGGATCGTGGCTTGGGTCTTGTCGGCGGTCACGGTGCTCACTATATCGGCTCCGCGCACCGCGCGGGCGATACTGTCGCAGCGCAACAGCCGCAGGCCGGTCGTGTCGCGCAGGTTTGCCATCAATTTGTCGGTCGCCCGTGGATCGGTGTCGTACAGCCGAATCTCGTCGATGCCCAGCAGATGGTGGAAGGCCAGTGCCTGGAATTCGCCTTGGGCGCCGTTGCCGATCAGGGCCAAGACCCGACTCTCGGGTCGGGCCAGGGCGCGGGCCGCCAGCGCGGACATCGCGGCCGTGCGGACCGCGGTGGTGAGTGTCAGCTCACTCAGGAACTCTGGCGCGCCGGTATCGACGCGGGCGATGGCGCCGAACGCCATCACCGTCGGCAGGCCGAATCGGCCGTTGCCTGGGTGGCCGTTGACACATTTGAAGGCATAGGTCCGGTCGTCAGCGATCGGCATCAGCTCGATCACGCCGAGTGCGGAGTGGCATCCGATGCGCGCGTTCTTGTCGAAGTCCTGCCAGCGCAGGTAGTCGGCGTGGATCGCGTCGTGCATGCCGCGCAGGGTCTCGGCCATGCCTTGCCGACGCAGGATGGTGGCCACGTCGCCGGGGCTCAGATAACGGGTGGGAAGATGGGTGGTGCTGGTCATGGCGCAGGTCTCCGAAAGGTCACGCCCAGTGTCTCGCCGCGCCGCGGCAATGTAAATCGCCAACCCTGCATGCTTTTCGCCAGAAATATGGCATATCGTCACAGCCAGATGACACAATGCGCAACATGGACGCCACCGACCGTGCCTTGTTGTCCCTGCTGCGCACCAACGCCCGCACCAGCGTTGCCGTGCTGGCGCGCAAGCTGGGCGTCTCGCGCGGCACCGTCAGCAACCGCATCACCAAGCTGGAGGACGACGGCATCATCGTGGGCTACACGGTGCGGCTGCGGCCGGATGCCCAGCCCAACGAGATCCGGGCCTGGATGGGCATTGCGGTCGAAGGCAACGAGACCCGCACCGTGATCGCCAGCCTGCTCGGAGAGCCCGGCGTCGCCGCCTTGCACGACACCAATGGCCGCTGGGACCTGCTGGCCGAACTGCGCGCCGCCAACCTGGCCGAACTGTCCCGGGTGATGGAGCGGGTACGCCTGATCCGCGGCATCAGCAGCTCCGAGACCAGCATCCATCTGGAAACCTACCGCCTGTCATGACAAGCCCCGACGCATCCGATCTCGACCGCATCGACATCAAGATCCTGCAGCAGCTGCAGATGGACGGGCGCATCTCCAACCTCAAGCTGGCCGAGAACGTCTCGCTGTCGCCGACCGCCGTGCTGGCACGGGTGCAACGACTGACGCGCGATGGCTACATCCTGGGCTTCGAGGCACGGCTCAACCCGCACAAGCTCGGACGCGGCTTGCTGGTCTTCGTCGAGGTGCTGCTCGACCGCACCACGCCCAATGTGTTCGAAGCCTTCAAGGCCGCGGTGCAGGTGCGCACCGAAATCATGGAATGCCACATGGTTGCCGGCGGTTTCGACTACCTGCTCAAGACCCGCATGGCCGACATGGACGCCTACCGGCAGTTTGCCGGCACCGTGTTGTGGCAATTGCCCGGCGTGCGCGAGACCCGGACCTACGCGGTGATGGAGGAAGTCGTCAACAGCACCCGGCTGCGGCTGCCGTGACCTGCGCCGCGCGGCCGCCCCACGGGCGAATGCCGCCGCGCACAGTGCGACAAATGTCCTGGCGTGGGCGGGCGCGACTTGCCAGAATGCGGTCATTTCGAGAGGAGACGACACCATGACGCGATGGACCACCGGCGCGGCCTGCCGTTGTGCCGGCCTGCTGACCCTGTTCGCCGCGCTGCAGGCGCAGGCACAGAACCTGCAGCCGGGCCTGTGGGAGCTCAGCAGCACGATGCAAAGCGGCTCCGGCCAGATGGAAAAGGCGATGGCCGAGGCGCAGAAGCAGATGGCCGCACTTCCACCCGAGCAGCGCAAGATGATGCAGGACATGATGGCCAAGCAAGGCGTGACGCTGGGCGCCGGCGGCCCGGGCAACATGGTGGCCAAGGTCTGCATGACGGCGGAGATGCTCGCGCGCAACGAGATCGTCACCCAGGAAGGCGACTGCCGCTCGCAACACGCGCCGCGGGTCGGCAACACGATGAAGTTCTCGTTCTCGTGCACCCGGCCGCCTTCGAGCGGCGAGGGCGAGGTCACGTTCGACAGCCCGCAGGCCTACCGCTCGCGCATGAACGTCAAGACCAGTGCCGGCGGACGCACGGAGCCGTTCACGATGCAGAGCCAGGGGCGGTGGTTGTCGGCCGACTGCGGCTCCATCAAACCGATGGCCGCGGGCCGCAAGTAGGCGCCACGCGCGTGTCTTGTTGCGCCGGTTTGGCCCGTGCGCCGAACACCGCGGTACCGATCCGCACCATGGTGCTGCCGGCATGAACCGCCGCCTCGAGGTCGCCGCTCATGCCCATGGACAAGGTGTCCAGCCCCATGCCCTCGGCATTGAGGCTGTCGAACAACTGCCGGGCGCGTGCGTGCACTGCACGTGCTGCGTCGAAATCGGGCGCCGGCTCGGGAATCGTCATCAGCCCGCGCAGGCGAAGCCGCGGCAGTTGCGCGACCGCCCGCGCCAGGGCGGGCAACTCGTCGGGCGAGACACCGGCCTTGTTGGGCCCGCCGTCGGTATTGACCTGGATGCAGACCTGCAGCGGCGCCATGGTGTCGGGCCGCTGCTCGCTCAGGCGCTGGGCGATCTTGAGCCGGTCGAGCGACTGCAGCCAGTCGAAGTGTTCGGCCACCAGCCGCGTCTTGTTGCTCTGGACCGGGCCGATGCAGTGCCAGGTGACGCCCGTGCGCGGCAACGCCCCGATCTTGGCGACCGCCTCCTGGATGTAGTTCTCGCCGAACTGCAATTGGCCCGCGGCGATCGCGTCGGACACGGCCGCTGCGGGAAAGGTCTTGGACACGGCCAGCAACTGCACCTGCGCCGCATCGCGCCCGGCTGCGGCGCAGGCGGCCGCGATGCGCTGTCGCACGGCTTGGAGATTGGTCTCAATCGTGGTCATAATTGACTGCTAGCGTAACAAACAACGAGAGGAAAGCGTGGACATCACCCAGCTGCTTGCGTTCAGCGTCAAGAACAAGGCCTCCGACCTGCACCTGTCTGCCGAATTGCCTCCGATGATCCGTGTGCACGGCGACGTGCGACGCATCAACGTCGAACCGCTCGACCACAAGGCGGTGCACGCCATGGTGTACGACATCATGAACGACACCCAGCGCAAGGTGTACGAAGAATCGCTTGAATGCGACTTCTCGTTCGAGATCCAGGGTCTG
>CAXBDR010000018.1:0-31692 GCA_963974265.1 uncultured Rhodoferax sp. | reverse complement strand
ATCGCCGAGCTCGGTTCGTTCGCCGCTGCGGCCGCCGCCGGCTCGTTCGCCGCCTCGGGCGTGGAAGGCTCATGTCGCGACAGCATCGTCTGGGTCCTGACGGTTGGAACAATGGTCGGAGCGTATCCGACTCCGGGGCACCGCTGCGCGCGGGCATACCGGCGGCACGCCGCACAGGCGTGCTGCAACGCCGGTGTCGGGCATCGGGTCTACTTGAGTTCGCCGTGCCGCGATTCGTACTCCGTCATCAGCTTGGCCAGCAGTTCCGACAGGCGCTTGGCGGCAAACGGGCTCATGACGATGCGGTGAGCCAGTTCGATCTCGACTTCCGGCTGGCTGCGGTCCCAGCTGGTGTTCAGTCCGAAGTTCAGTACCACTTCCTCGCGGGTGGAGTTGGCATTGGCGAAATTCACGTAGGAACTCTTGAGGTGCTCGACATTCCACTTCACGCGGGGGCCGGCAGCGCCGCTGGCTGCGGGTGCTGCCGGGGCAGCGGCCGCTGCGGCCTTCTTGGTGGGTTCCTTCTCAGTCGCCATAGTTGTCGTTCCTCTGTTTTCGGTTGCAAGACATTCGGACCATTTCACCAGCTAAGCCAGGCCATCGCAAGCCCCGGGAACGGGGGCCTTGCGCATGAACGGGCCGCTTACGGCAATATTACCTTCCAGTCGTTTCCTGCCGGCTTGCTCGAACCGGCCACCCAGCTGACCTGCCAGTTGTCCTGCGCGTTGACCGGTGCGCCGATGCCGAAGTCCAGCAGGCCGCTGTTGAAACGCACCTGCGGTGTGGACGGGCCGTCGGCATCCGACGTCGGCGTGCCGGTGTCGCCCGTGGGCTCGTCTTCTGCTGCCGGGGACGTGCCAGCCGACGGTGCCGCCGGCGCGCTGCTGCGCTGCGCTGCCGCCTGCGCGAATGCCTCGGCACTCGGGATGGCGGGAATCAGCGGGTTGCCGTAGCCGGCCACCGCCTGGTACACCCAGGACGCGTCGCGGGTGGTGACGTATCCGTTGCCGTCGATGTCGGCCATGATCAGCGGGCTGATGTCGTCCCATGCCGCGAAGCCGGTGCTGTAGCGAATGGCCATGCGCTGGATCAACTGTACGTCTTCGATATCGTAGACGTTGTTGCCATTGACGTCGCCGAGGTATCCGACGACCTGCAGGCCGTCGTCATCGGCCCCGGGCGCGGCGTCGCCGTTGATCACGACGTTGGTGATGTCGAGCACCTGGCGCGCCTGGGCCGGCGCGTCGAACGGCACCATGGCGGTCAGGTTCAGCAGTTGCAGGTTGCCGGCCGCCAGCGGGGAGTCGTTGTGGATCGTCACGCGTATCACGCCCGCGGTACCACCCGTCAGGTCGACGGTCAGCGTGGCGCCCGCGGGCAGGTCATTGCCTGCCAGCACGGCGCTGATATCGAGCAGTGCCGGGTCGAAGTGGATCTCGAACTGCAGGTCCTGCACGTCACCCGGGCTGCTCAGGGTCAACGGCAGGCCGCCGGCGGTTGCGCTGGGCACATGGACGACCTGGCCGGGACCGCGCATGAAGTCGGGCAGGGACAGGGTCGTCGGCGCGGCGGCGGCGATGATGCTGAACGCGTGCACGTAGTCGTCGCCCGTGTTGCCATCGGCATTGCCATCGAGGTCGCCGCGACTGCTGGTGAAGGCCGCCGCGCCGCTCTTGAGCGTCACGGTGTAGTCGCCCGCGGCCAGGCCTGCGCCGGTCTTGAGGAATCGCAGGCCCTGGCCGTCGTCGTCGAACACCAGCGAGCCTTCGACCGGTGCGCCGCCGGGGCCTTGCACCACGATGTCGCCCGGCAGCCGACCGGCGCCGTACAGGTTGATCGGACCGGGGTCGAAGACCTGGTTGAAGCGTACGCTGAAGCCCGACTGCGAGGACGCGAAACTCGCGACCTGCAGCGGCAGGGCCACCACTTCGATGTCCAGCATGGGGCCGGACCAGTTGCCGTCCTCGTCCCGCGCCAGCGCCTGGATGCGGGTCGTGCCCAGCCGGGTGTCGTAGACATGGCTGGCCTGTGTCGCGTCGCCGGCCACGATGCTCTCGCTGCCGTCGCCCCAGTCGATCACCCATTCGGTCACCGTGTCGTCGCCGGGGTCCTGGTGATCGAGCAGCACCGTGTAGGCCTGGCCCTGGTGGGCCACGGCGGGGCCGGCCAGGCCCAGGGGGGGTGCCACGTTGGTCACGTTGGCGGTGAAGCTGCGCGTGCTGCTGCCGCCGAAGTCGTCGCTGACGCGCACCGTGAAGGTGTAGGCGTCGTCGCCGTCGGTGGCGGTCCAGGTCAGCCGGCCCTGGTCGTCGACCTGGGCGCCTTCCGGCGCCAGGTCCAGGCTGTAGCGGATGGTGTCGCCATCGTCGTCGCTGGCCACCAGGTCGAGCACCAGGGCCTGGCCTTCGTCCAGGTCGACGTCGTCGGGCTGGACCAGTTGCGGGTCGCTGTTGACCGCACGCACGGTGATCGTCACCGTGGCCAGGGCGCTGTCGAGATCACCGTCGTTGGCCATGTAGGTGAAGCGGTCCAGGCCGTTGAAGTTTGCGTTCGGCGTGTAGCGGAAACCGCCGTCCGCATCCAGTTCCAGCGTGCCGTTCGACGGGCCGCTGACCAGCGAGGCCGTCAGGTTGTCGCCGTCGACGTCATCGTCGTTGCCCAGCACGCCATCCGCGACGACGGTCAGCGTATCGCCCTCGTTGACCGCGTAGTCGTCGTCGTCCGCGGCTGGTGCATCGTTGACCGGGTGCACGGTGATGGTCACCGTGGCAATGCCGCTGTCGAGATCGCCGTCATTGGCAACATAGCGGAAGCTGTCCTGGCCGTGGAAATCGGCATCGGGCGTGTAGCGGAAGCCGCCATCGGCGTCGAGCTCCAGCGTGCCATGGGACGGGCCGCTGACCAGCGACGCGGTCACTGCGTCACCGTCGATGTCGCCGTCGTTGTCCAGCACGCCATTGGCGGCAGGCACGGTCAACACGTTGTCTTCGTCGACGGCATAGGTGTCGTCGTCGCCTGCGGTGGGTGCGTCGTTGAGCGGGCGCACGGTGATGGTCACCGTGGCAATGCCGCTGTCGAGATCGCCGTCATTGGCAACATAGCGGAAGCTGTCCTGGCCATGGAAGTCGGCATCGGGCGTGTAGCGCAAGCCACCGTCGGCGTCGAGCTGCAACTGGCCATGGGCGGGGCCGTTCACCAGCATGGCCGTCAATGCGTCACCGTCGATGTCACCGTCGTTGTCCAGCACGCCATCGGCGGCGGCGACCGTCAACACACCGTCTTCGTCAACGGCATAGGCGTCGTCGTCGGCCGCGGTCGGTGCGTCATTGACCGGCCGCACGGTGATGCTCACCGTGGCAATGCCGCTGTCGAGATCGCCGTCGTGGGCCCTGTAGGTGAAGCTGTCCTGGCCGTGGAAGTCCGCGTTCGGCGTGTAGCGGAAGGCCCCGTCGGCGTCGAGTTGCAGCGTGCCGTTGGCCGGGCCGTCGACCAGCACGGCCGTCAATGCATCGCCGTCGATATCGCCGTCGTTGCCCAGCACGCCATCGGCCACGGCAACGGTCAACACGCCGTCTTCGTCGACGACATGGGCGCCGTCATCGACCGCGGTCGGCGCGTCGTTGACCGGGTCGATGGTCAGGGTGACGGTTGCCGAGCCGCTGTCGGAGAAATCGTCGCTGGCGTAGTAGCTGAAGCTGTCGCTGCCGTGGAAGTCGGCATCGGGCGTGTAGATGAAGCCGCCGTCGGCGCCGAGTTGCAACGAGCCATGCTGCGGGCCGTCGACCAGGGTCACGGACAAGGCGTCGCCATCGCCGTCGCTGTCGTTGTCCACCACGTTGCCGACGATGTCGGTGTCCTCGTCGCCACGGTAGGCGTCGTCGCGCGCCAGTGGCACGCTGTTGACCGGCAGCACCTCGAAGCTGACCGTGGCCACGTTCGAGCCGCTTTGGCCGTCGCTGAGCCGGTAGCGGAAGCTGTCCGGGCCGTTGAATCCAGGTGCGGTCTGGTAAGTGACCTGGCCGTTGCCGATCGAGCGCAGGCTGCCGTGTGCGGGCGGCTCGACGATGAACAACTGCATCGGGTCGCCGTCCGGATCGGCGTTGTCGGCGAACAGGTCCAGTGTCACCGACTCGCCTTCGAACACGGTGATTGCGTAGGTGGCCGCTGCCGGAGCCCGGTTGGCCAGGTAGCCGCTGGTGTCGGCACTGACGGTGGCGGAGACGCCGCCGTCGTCGTCCTGCGCGCTGACCTGGATGCGGTAACCCGGCACCTGGTCGATGGCGAACACGTGTTGGGCGACGAAGCTGCGCGTCTGCGCGTCGACCGCCACGGATTCGCTGCTGCCGTCGCCCCAGGTCACGGTCATGACATGGGTGTCCTGCAGGCCGATGTCGGCCAGGCTTCCGGTCAGCGTGATGGTGGACGTGGTGCCGTCTTCGACCTCGTCCAGCACGACGCTGGTGATGATCGGCGCCGCGTTGTCGATCCGGACCACGGCCTGTGCCTGCCCCTGGCCGCCGTCGTCGTCGGTCACCATCGCCGTGATGGTGTAGTTGTCGCCGGGCGTGCCGCTCGGGTTGTCGTCGGCGTAACGGTGGCTGGCGCTGAAGGTGTGCGTGAGCTGGTCGACCTCGGCCAGCGAACTGCTGCCGTCACCCCAGTCGATCATGACGCTGTGGGTGTCGGCCAGCCCGGGGTCTACGATGTTGCCACTGACCTGCACCAGGGCGCCTTCGACGACGTTGACGGCATCGAGCGCGATCTCCACGGTCGGATCGAGGTTGTCGACCGAGAGCTGCACATCGGCGGTGTCGCTGCCGGAGTCGTCGTCGCGCAAGGTTGCGGAAACGGTGTAGCGGTCGGTCGCGGTTGCGCTCGGATCATCGTCCGCATAGGTGTGGCCGAGCGAGAAAAGCGTCGCGCCGGCGGCGAATGCCACGCTCTGCGTCTGTCCGTCACCCCAGTCGATGTCCAGCGTGAAGCTGTCGTTCAGTCCCGGATCGACGATGCGCCCGCTGAGCTGCGCCACCCCACCCTCGACCGTGTCGCTGGCCTGCAGGTCCAGCAGCTGCGCGGCGACGTTGGTGACGCTCACCGCCTTGTCGACGTGGTAGCTGCCGTCTTCGTCGCGTGCGGTCACGCGCACGGTGCGTGCGCCGTCATCGACGAAGCGGTGCGTGGCCGAGTCGGCGGTGCCGGCGAAACTGTCGACGACACCGTCGCCCCAGTCGACGATCCATTCGTAGACGGTATCCATGCCCGGGTCGTCGGCGCGGAAATCAAGCCGGTAGTCGGCGCCCTCGAGCACCGAGGCGGCGCCGTCCACGGTCAGCGTCGGGGCCTGCTCCAGCACCGTCAGCGTCAGCTGTTGCTCGGTGAAGCCGCCGTCCTTGTCGGTGATGCGCACAAGCGCGGTGTAGTCGCCGTTGTCGGCAATCATGCTGGCCGGTATGGTCATGTCGACGATGGCGTCGACGGACTGCACCGTGTCCTGGTAGATGCCCTGCGGCGTCTGCAGCGTCACGGTGTAGCTGAAGCCCGCGTCGGTATCGGCGTTCGACGGGTCGAAGGCGTTGCTGAAACGGATAACGGCCGCTTGGCCTTCGGAGACCGCGCCCACGCTGGTCGCGCTGACCGTCGGCGCGGCGTTGTCGACCGAGAGCGTGGTCGGGTTGGAAACCGCCACCGCGCCATTGGCATACGTTGCCTGCAGACGCACCTCGAACGTGTTGTCGCCATCGATGGCCGGGCCGAACAGCGCCTGCAGGTCGGACCAGTTCAGCACCAGCGTGCTGTCGGTGGTCGTGGCGTCGACGAAGAAGTCGCCATTGACATCCCACTGGATGCTGTCGGGCGTGCCGGCCACGGTGGCGGTCAGCGTCAGGTCTTCGCCTTCGCGGATGCGGTAGGGGCCCCCTGCCGAAACCTCGGCCGCGGACACGGTGACGTTGACGACATGGGTCGCGACGCTGGTCGTGTCTTCGTCGGTCGCGCGCACGGTCACGGTATAGGTGCCCGGCTCGTCGAACACATGGCCAGCAGAACGCGTGGTGCTGCCGAAGGTCTCGACCTGCGAGCCGTCGCCGGTCCAGTCGACCTCCCAGGTCGTGACCCGGTCGTTGCCCGGGTCGGTGGTGAAGAATGCGATCTGGAACGGCGCGTCGGTGGCCACGCTGCTGTTCGCGTTCAGCGTGATGGTCGGCGCGGTGTTGCCGATCGTCAGTGTCGTGAAGGCCGTGGTCTCGAAGCCGTCGCCATTGACGGCGCGTGCGCCGATCTGGAACACGCCGTCATCGTCGATGCCCAGTGCCCGGAGCTGGTTCCAGTCGAGCGTCACGTTGCTGCCGACGACTTCGCCGTATTGGCCGTCGCCATCGATGTCCCAGGCCAGCGGGCCGTCCAGGCTGTTGGTGCTGCCCAGCGGCGACACGTTGGCGACCAGGTGTACCGATCCGCCTTCGTTGAAGGCCGCGGGCGGGGTCAGCGTGACGACCGGCGCCGCGATGACCTGCACGCTCTCGAAGGTGTCGTATTGCACCAGGCCGACCAGCGGGACGAACTGGAAGGACGGCGGGAATCCACCGACCAGCTGGTTGAACCCGGCCTGCAGGGTTCCCGATGACTGGCCGGGCGCGGACGGGTTGACGGTCCAGCCGGCCGGATCGTATTGCAGCACGTCATGGGGTGCCGTGTCGTTGAAGCTGCCGTGCACGATGGTCGTGGCCGTCAGCGGAATCCCGGTGCCGGCGATACGCACCGTGTCGGCGCCGGCATCGCCGAAGATCTCGGTGCGGCTGGCACCACCGCTGCGGCTGATCGTGATCTGGTCGGCATCGTCGCCTCCGTGCACGGTGACGTTGGTGCCAACACGCAGCGAACTGAGCTGGGCCTCGTCCTCGCCGCGGCCGAGTTGCACCGTGGTGACGGCCGCCAGGTCGGGCAGGTTGACGATGTCGTTGCCATCGCCGGTGTCGAGCGCGACCCGGGTGACGTCCGGGCTCGGCGAGCGGGTCAATGTCAAGGTGTCGTTGCCGGCACCGAGTTGCACCCCGAGTTCGGCGATGCTGCTGAAAGCCACGTCGTACTGCACCGGCTGCGGTGCCGCACTGGCCTGCACGGCATAACTGCGGTTGAGGCGTTGCACGGTGTCGTACTGGTTGCCCGAGGCGACCGCGCCTTGTCCGCCCAGCCAGAACACATGGGCGTCGCCCCCGTTGCGGTATTCGATGGCACCGGCGTTGTTGGCGCCCGCCGCGCTGCCGTCCTTCCAGCCGAAATAACGGCCGCTGGTCTGCAGGTCGGCGCCGGCCGCGGCGCCGAAGTCGAAGCTCTGCGCGCCGCTGGCATCGATGGTGCGCGTGGCGCCCACGGTGACGATGCGCCAGCCCGAGCCATCGGCCTCGAGCAGCAGCGGGGTGATGGAACGCCCCGCCAGGCTGTTGTTGAACACGCTCCATTGCGCCAGCGTGCCCTGGCCGTCGCCGAACGCGTCGTCGAGCACGAAGATGCTGCCGATGGCGACGTCCAGCAAGGCTTCGTCCTGCACCGTGTTGCCGGCCAGCGTCTGCTGGTCGAACTTGACGATGCCGCCGGCAAAGCCGTTCTGGCCCAGGTTGCCGATGTACACGCCGTGCGCATCGGACGTCACGGTGGCGGGCCTCAGCAGGCCGGCCACGCCGCCGACCCCATTGCGCACCACCTGCAGGAAGTGCAGGCTGCCGTCGGCGGCATCGCGCTCGAACACCGCGACGGCGTTCTCGGCGTTTCCGGTCACGAACAGGTAGCGGTTGTCGGCGCTGAACACCAGCGCCGTGGCGCCGTCGATGCCGCGCACGCCATCGACATTGTTGTTGACGGTCGATACCAGCGTCAGCGTCGTGCCGCTGCGTTCGAACACCGCCACCTGGTCACTGCCGGCGAGCGCCGCGTACACATGGCGGTCGTCCGCGCTGACCGCCAGGCCGCTGATGCCGTGCAGGCCCAGGCCGGCGGTGTCGATCACGGTGCGGCTGCTCAGGTCGGCGCTGAACACGACCAGCGCATCGCCGCCCTGGGTGCTGGCGTAGACCAGCGTGCCGTCGCGGCTGACGGCCAGTTCGGAAACCCCGCCGATGGCCGCCACGCTGTTGAAGTCCGGCGTGGCCGCGTCGTCGAGATGGTTGGCGAAGACATAATTGGCGCCGCCGCTGTAGACCCGGGTGCCGGCGTCGTTGACGGCCACGGTGTCGTGTGCGTCGAAGCCGGCGTAGTAATCGATGGTCGGTGTACCGCCGAGGTCGCCAGTGACCGGGTTGCGCGTGAACGTCAGCAGGGCCTTGTCGTCATGGCTGGTGACGAACACCTTGCTGCCATCCGCGCTGATGGCGACGTCGGACGCGCCCGCCAGTAGGCTGATGCCGTCGAAGCCGTCCTTGAACAACTGGCGCTGGCTCAGGTCGTCCGCATTGATGACGACCAGGGCGCCGTCGCTGCTGCTGACGGCATAGATCTGGCGGCCGTCCGGGCTGACCGCCACCGCGTCCATGCCGGCGAGTTCGGCGCTGGCGACGTCGGCGCGCACCGCGCGGATGAACTCGACCTGGTTGTCGATCATCGTCTTGCCGTTCAGTCCGCTGATCGATCCCGCCACCGTCGCGTTGACGGTCACGGTGGTGTCGGGAATCAGTGTCGCCCAGACCTGGCCCGCACCGAGCGAGCCAAGGTTGCGCAGGCTGCCGACGCCGTCGATCTGCAGGTCGCGCAGGATCGATGCGTCGGCGCTGCCGGGCAGGCCGACTCCGATGCGCGGGGTGGACAGGTTGCCGCCGCTGAGGTTGACGAACAGCAGCATGTCCATGCCGGTGTAGTTGTCGTTGTAGGCGCCGGGGCCGACGTCGAGCCGGATGACGGCCGCCAGCGCGTTGTCGGGCACCGTGCCCAGGATGCCGGCGAGCGAGAACTCGGTGACGCCGCTGAGCAGGCCGAACAGGTCGGCACCACCGGCCAGGCCGGCGATGGTGGCCGTGTCGTCCAGGCTCGGGATGGCCGCTACATCCGAGATGTAGATGTTGTCCGCCCGCGTGCCGAAATACCGGCCGACGGAGTCAGCCGTGCCCTGGCCGGACGGCTCCTGACCGGACAGGCCGGTGTTGGAGCCCAGTATCAGGCGCCCGTCGTCGCCGTGGTACGCGCTCGACGCGCCCAGGCCGCCGGAGACGTCGATCGTGGCGCCCGAGGCGCTGACCGTCGTGCCGGAGATCTTGATCGTGCCGCCGGCGCCGCCGCCACCGGTGCCACCCTTGCCGCCATAGCCGCCGCGCCCGCCATCGCCGCCATGGCCACCGGAGCCGCCATTGCCACCGGAGCCGCCATCGATCAGGCCGCCATCTTCGCCGGCACTGCCGTTGGTCTTGCCCGCGTTCAGGCTGGTGTCCTTGGCGCCCGCGTTTTCCGGGTTGGCCGGATTCGACGCCGTGGCGCCATTGGCGCCGCTGGCGTCGAAGGTCGCGCTGGAGACCACGTTCACCCGGCCTCGTGCAACCAGTTCGAAGGCACCGCCGCCCCCGCCCCCGGCGCCGCCACGGGTGCCGTCCGCACCATCGCCACCATCGCCACCGCTGCCGCCATGGCCACCCTGGCCCCCGGTGCCGCCATACAGGCCGACCGGATAGACGACGACGACATACGACCCGGAGCCACCGCCGCCGCCGCCGCCGCCAGAGCCGCCGCCACCGCCGCCACCGCCGCCGGAGCCGCCGCCGCCGCCTTGGCCACCACCACCACCACCACCACCGGAGATGGTCTGTCCGCTGCCGGTGTTGAGGCCGGCGCGGCCCACATTGCCGGCATTGCCCTGGTTGCCGATGCTGCCGTCGTACACCGAGCGCGTGCTGCTGGTGTTGTCGCCGCCACCGCTGCCGCCTGCCGTGCCGGTGCCACCCGTGGCGAAGTCGCCGGGTGAGCCGCCGCTCTTGCCATCCCCCGCAGCACCGCGGGTGCCGCCACTGACGGAGGAGCCGGCGTTGTAGTAGTAGGCGCCACCGGCGCCACCGCTGTTGAGGCTGTTGACGCCGGAGCTTCCCGCCGAGCCGGCGTTACCGTAGCCGCCGGCCCTGCCGGTGCCGCCATATCCGCCCACCGCCCCGTCCTTGCCGGACTGGCCGTAATAACCGGTGAAGCCGTCCGCACCGCTGCCGCCGGCTCCACCGTCGCTGGTGGTACCCGAATTGCTGCCACCGCCGCCACCGGCGCCACCGTCACCGCCCAGACCCCCTGTGCCGCCGCTGCCACCGGTCCCGCCGCCAGCACCCGAGGAACTGCCGGATGCGGAGAAGTTGAAGTAGGCCGCGTTCGAGATCGTGACGTCGTTCGCAACATGGATCGACAGGCCGTTGCTTCCGACCGCCGTGACGTAGGCGCCGCTGGATACATTGAGATTGCCGGCAAACTGGAACGTGGCGACGCCGCCGGCTTGCGAGGCCGAGAAGCGTACGGCCGGATTGGTCACTGCCTGGAAGTTGCCGAAGACATACTGGTAGTAGACGTTGGCATTGCCGTAATACACATACTCGAAGTTGTCGAGTTGCCGGTTGAAGTTGGTGTCGGCAATGATGCGCAGGTTGTTGGTGTCGAACAGCAACGAGCCGGACAGCGTGACCGTCTCGACACTGTCGGGTGTCGCGCCGGCACTGCCGAAATAGGCCGTCGATGCCAGCTCGATGTTGTCCATCAAGGCGGTGCCGCCGGTCCAGGTCACCTCGGTCACGGCCGCGAATTTGACGGCGTCGAACACGAAACGCTGGAACACCGGCTTGCCGGTGGCCGGGTCGGTGCCCGTGGCGGTGAAGGTCTGGCTCACCGGCGCGCCGTTGGCTGTCACGGCCTGGAAGGTGACGCTCTGGCCGCTGCCGGTGTAGGAGGCCAGCGAGATCGCCCCCAGTGCAAACACACCGTCGCTGACGCCATTGTTGTCGGCGTCGCGGAACAGCCGGAAGGTGTTGCCGATGCCGGCGCCGCGCGCGGCCGGACTGACCTGGCTGTTCTGGCCGATGGCCGCGTTGCTGCTCAGGCTGAAGCCGTCTTCCCAGTACCGGGTGCTGCTGCCGCCGACCAGTGCGTCGAAGTCCATTGCGGTGTCGAAATTGGCCTGGGTCTGCGCGTCGACCGGCACCAGCACCACCTGCCCCGCGGTGAGTTCCACGCGGTTGCCGTCGATCTGGCCTTGTACATCGCTGCCGATGCTGCTGACCACGTCCAGCGAGTCCGCTTCGCTGCCGCCGAGGATGCGGATGTGTTGTGCCCCTTCGGCCGACAACACGTACAACGTGCCGCTGCCGGCGTCGGCCTCGACGGCCGCGCCGTCGGTGACTGTCCAGTGCACGCCCTGGCTGGCGTTGCGGCTGTTGTCGATGACCAGCTCCTCCACGCCCAGGCGCAGACTGTCGAACTGGTCCGGCACCGAGGGGGCCTCGTCGATGCGCACGGTGACGGTGTCTTCTCCGGTATCGCCCGTCAGGCTGGTGATCTTCGCGCCCAGCGTCTGAACGGTGAAATGGTCGTCTCCCGCGCCGCCGCCGACGGCAACTGCGGTGTCGTCCATGTTGTGGTTGATGGCCAGCCGGTCGTTGTTGCTGCCCAGCTTCACCTGCAACTGCTCGATGCCCTCGAAGCCGATGGCGCCCAGCGTCATGCCGCTGAGCACGCCGGCGGTGCCGGCACCACCCAGCGTGCCGTTGCCTTGCGCCGTGGTCGCCGAAAGGTCGATCAGCAGCGTGTCGGAAACACCGTCCTGCGCCGTGTCCGATACCGCAATGGCTGCTCCGGCGTCGCGGATGGTCGCCGTGTCGGCGCCCAGGCCCAGGTTGACCGAGAGCATGTCGCGGTTGTGGTCGATCGCGATCTGATCGCCGCCGTCGCCCAGGTACAGGGCTGTCATGGTCGCGGTATCGCGCACCGTGACCGTGTCCTGGGCGTCGCCGAGAAACACCTCGAGCATGTTGAAACCGGTGAAATCCACGTCGCCGGTGAACCCGGTGACGTTGCCATGGCCATCCGCGCTGCGGTCCAGCGTCAGGAAGCTCTGCACGCTGCTGGCCAGTTGCAGGCGGTCGTCGGACTGGCCGCCGCCGGTCAGGCGCAGGCTGGACGCGATGTCCGACAGGCTGTCGCCGACGCCCGTGCCGCCCGCGGCGATCAGGTCGTTGCCGGCGCCGGCATGCACCGTCGTCGCCTGGTTGATGCCGGTGATGGTCAGCATGTCACTGCCGCTGCCCAGCAGCAGGTCGAGAGCCTCGAAACCGCGGTAGTCGACACCCCGGCTTTCGTCGATCTCGGTCTGGTCGGCGGAACCCATGCCCAGGCCGGTCAGCCGTGTGGTCCCGAGTGCACCCGCATTGTTGGCGTTGTCGTCGGCGTCCACGGCCCGGAAGCGGTCCGTGCCCTCGCCGCCGTCAATGTACAACAGGCCATCGATCGCGCCCAGCCCGATGCCGCTGGCGCCCAGCGTCAGCAGGTCGTCTTCATCGCCCAGGTGGACCGTGGTCGTGGTGCCGGCGTGGGTCGAGGTCACGGTGACGGTGTCGGCCTTCGTGCCCAGGGTCAGGTCGAGCTGTTCCACATCCGTGTAGACGATGCCCTCGCCCATGCCGAAGCCGGTGATGTCCGCAGCGCTCAGGTTGCCGCTGTTGGCGCCACCGTCGCCGCTGTCGTCGACCCGCAGATGGTCGTGGCCGTCGGCGCCGCCGACGATGGTCAGCCGCTGCAGGAAAGCGTCGAGCACGCCGCCGGCATTGCTGCCTGGCGTGGCCTGGCTGCCGACATGGAACACATCGTCGCCACCGGCGCCGTCCACCCGCGTGCGTGCGGCGGTTCCGATCAGGGCGAAGACGTCGTTGTCGTTGCCGCCGGTGATGGAGACGGACGCTGCCCGTACCACACCCTGCAGGTCGACGACAGCGCCGATGTTCTGGTCGGCATCGCCGACGTCGACGGCGAGCGTCACCGTGCCGCCGGCCTGGATCAGGCTGCCGGCCGCGGCGCGGAAGTCGTCGCCCGCGGACAGCCCGATGTTGCCGGCCAGTGCGCGGATCACCGCGGCGCCGCCCAGCAGCATGTCTTCGCCCACCGGATCCGAACCGGCGGCGTGGTCGAGCACGCGCAGGTCGATGTTGCCGTCCACCGACGTGACCTGGGCGATCCCCATGGCGCCGAGCACGTCGACGATGGTGATGTCGCCCTGGGCCGTGGCGCTGAGACTGGAGCCGGACACATCGATCTCCAGCGGGTCGGCCGTCGTGCCGATGCTCCCGCCGATGGCGTTGAGCACGACGTCGGGCGCGCTGATGTCCGCGCCGGGTGCCGCGTTGGCGTCGAGGATGGAACCGGCGGCGATGAGCGCGACCCTGCCCGCATCGGAGATCGCCTGCTCCACGTTCAGGTTGCCATGAAGTTCCTGTACCTCGATGCCGTTGGCCGCGCGGGCCGAGAAGCGGTTGGAGTCGATGCGGATGACCGCGTTCTGCGCACCGACGGCGCCGCCACTGGCTTCGAGCGTGACGGAGTCACTGTCCAGGCGCGCCACGCCGGTGCCGGCCACGATGTCGCCGTCGCCGCTGCGGATCAGGCTGCTGCCGTAGGGGTTGGCCACAAGCCGGTTCAGCACGATGTTGCCGCCGCCGCTGGCATCGATGCGCAGGTCGGTGGCACCGGTGACGGTGCGGGTGATGGGCGCGAAGCCGCTCTTGCTCGCGACGTTGACGGTGATGCTCGCGCTGAAGTTGCTCGAGCGGTTCAGTACGTCGATGGCGTTGATGTGCAGGTCGCCCGCCGACGCGTTCTCGATCGTGACGCTTTCGTAGCTGGTGACGAACTCGAATGTCGGCGCGCCGCGGATGACCGACGACGAACTGCCCGAACCCGAAACGCCCGGGGCGTCGACGGTCCTGACGTAACTCACCGGGTTGATGCGGAACAGGATGCTGCCGGACAAGGCACCGGTGTTGGCGATGTCGTCGACGAAGATGTCGTCGCCGACCTTCTGGTAGCCGATGTTGATCTGGCTGGTGACGTTGCCGTCGGCGTCGATCACCAGCTCCGGGCTGGGAGCGCCGAGCATGACGACGGTGGCATCGAATTCGATGGTCTGGTTCAGCGTCAGGGAACTGGTGCCGGCTTCGCTGCCGAAGTCGATCAGCGCGCCTTCCTTGACCAGGGTCAGCGTATAGCTCGGGCTGGGTGCGGTGTTGGCCTCGACCAGCAGGTTGCGCGTGCGCAGCGTGGCGCCGGCATCGGCGTCCACCAGCGTGTCGGCGCGCAGCGTGTTGTGGCCTTCCGGGTCGGTGTCGCCGCCCAGACCGTTGGTGATGGCCGTGGCCGTGGCCGCGGTGGCCAGCGTGTCCTGGTAGGCGCCGAGCGTGAGCATGTCGCGGCCGTACAGGTTGGCGCCGGTGTTGATCCTGGTGGTGGCATCCGAGCGTGCGTCGAGTTCGGCCGTGGCATCCGAGTCGGCGCCGGCGGCGCTGGCTTCGCTGCGTGCGATCACGCTGGCGTCGAGCTCCCGCGTGCGCGCCAGCACGGTCAAGGTCTGGCCCGCGAGCTCGGCCGCGCCGATGTCGACCGTGGTCGTGGTGCCGTTGACCATGCCCGTGGCAATCGTCGTCGTGTTGGCGCCAAGCCCGCCGGCGTCGACTTCGGCGATGACGTCGAGTTCGGTCGAGCGCAACGCGTCGATGTGCAACGCACCGCCGGCGCTCAGGCTGGCGCCATTGCCGACGTCGGTGCGCACCGTGTCCGAGATCGTGGCATGGGCCTCGGACTTGGCGATGTCGATCAAGGCTCCGCTGCCGCCGTCGGAGTCGGCGTCGGCATGGCTGGTGCTGTCGCTGCGCACCGTGAAGCTGCCGGTGGTGGCCATCTGCGCGCCTGCCAGCACATGGGTCTGGGTGTTGTGGGTCAGGTTGGCATGGGTCTCGATCAGGCCGACCGCGATGCCGCCGCCCGAGATGCTGTCGGCATCGGCCTCGGCGGTCTGGTTGGAGCGGGCCAGGATGGACACGGTGCCGGTGGCGGCCAGCGAGGCGGAGGCGCCGAAGGTGGTGGTCGTGACGGCATTGCCATTGGCCGTGGAGTTGCCGACGGCGCCCGCGCCCAGGCCGATGCCCAGCGTGAACAGGTCGGTCTCCGCGCGGTCACGGGAGTCGGACTTGAGCGTGAACCCGGCGGAGCGGATCTGCGCGCCGTCGCCGACCGAGGCCGTGGTGCTGCCGTTGTTGGTGGCCGTGGACTTGAAGATGCTGATCGCGACGGCGCCCCCGGAGCCGCCGCGCGCGGCGGCGTGGGCATCGGAGTCGAGCGCCAGCGCCTCGACGGTGACGTCGCCGCTGGAGGTGACGACGGCCGCGTCGCCGATGCCGGCCACGACCTTGGAGGCGATCGTGACCTCGGCCTCGCCGCCACCACCGGCGATGGCGCCGCCGTTGGCAGCGACCAGCGCCACGTCGGCGTCGGTGTCGTTGATGGCCGACACGACGAGGCCACCGGAGACGACGGTGCTGCGGCTGCCCAGCCAGGCGCGGGTCTTGCCCCGATCGTTGCCGCTGCCCACCTTGGCATAGCCGAACATCGCGCCGACGGCAATGGCGCCCAGCGCGCCGCCGTCGGCGTCGACGTCGATGTGCAGGATCGAGGCGGCTTCCACCGCGACCGTGCCGCTGGCACGGACCTGCGCGTCGTCGCCGATGCTCGCTTCGGTGTTGACGTCGATGGTGGCGACGACGATGCCGGCCGCCAGCGCGCCGGTACCGCCGACCGCCATCGCCGCCGCGGTGATGGCGCTGGAGCCGAACGAGCCGATGCTGGCGTTGCTGCCGGCCTCGACCGTGACGCCGCCTACACCCGGCGCGGCACCCTCGAGCCCGATCTGCGCGAAGTTGCCCACATGGGCCTGGGTGTTGCCGTTGGCCTCGGCGACGACCACGGCCGCGCCCAGGCCGCCGATGATGCCGCCGGCGGCACCCACGGTGGAGACATGGATCGCGACGCCGCGTTCGGCGGTGATGCGGATCTGGTCGGCGCCCAGGATGCGGACACCGGAGGCGGTGTCGGTGCGGTCTTCCAGGAAGGCGCGTACGTCGCTGTTGTCGGTCACGACGGCGACCGCGCCGGCGACGCCGAAGCTGCCGCCCAGGCCACCGGTGACGCCGAGCACCGACAGGTCGGCCTTGAGCCAAGCGTCCAGTGTCACGTCGCCGCTGCCGTCGACGCTGGCGGCCCGCACGATGGCGCCCGAACCGATGAAGGCCTGGACCTGTTCGCCCAGGTTCAGGATCGCGATGCCGGCACCGATGCCGGCGCCGCCGACGCCCAGGCCGCCACCGACCATGGTCAGCTGCACCCGTTCGCGCGCGTCGAGATCGACATGGCGGCCCGCGTCGACGTTGGCATTGCGCGCGATGAAGGCATTCGTGCCGCGAGGCACCGTGACCTCGGCCACCGAGGCGCTGTCGGCCACGTTGGCGCCGATGGCGCCGCTGGCCGCGTTGTCGGGCGTGCCGTCGTCGAACGAGGCCTGTGCCGCGCTGGCGGCGCCGCGCTGGTCGTCGGCGCCCAGTTGCGAGCCGCCGGCACCCGAGAGATTGCCCAGCAGGCTGGACACGCTGGCCGCCTGCGATTGCGAGTCCGCCAGGCCGGCGACGGTGCCGGTCTGGTTGCCGTTGCTGTCCCTGCCCACCAGCACGTCCTGGTTTTCACCGGTGCCGTCGTTGTTGGTGTCATAGGCGTAGCTGCCGGTCAGGTTGCCGCCCAGCGCATACACCGCGATCGCGGCGCCTACGCCGACCGCACCACCGGCGGCGCTGACGACATAGGAGCCGACGTCCCGGTCGGCCAGTGCGCTGACCGCGATGTCGCGCCGGGCGCGCACGTCGTTGCCGGCGATGAAGGCGGTGGTGTCGTTGCGCACGATGCCCACGTCCACGCCGCCGGACACGCCGCCGAAGGCGCCACCGGCCACCGTGCCGTCGACGACCCGCATGGTCACGTCGTTGAGCGCGGCCACGTGCACGTCCTGGTTCGCATGGGCGCCAGCGGCGTCCACGTTGATGTCGGCCCCGGCGGCGATGAAGGCCCGCGTGTCGGAGTCCAGCACGTTGATGGTGATGGATCCGGCCACGCCGAAGTTCGCACCGCCGGCGCCGGCGGCCGCCACGGCAACCAGGTTCTCGCTGGACTGCGCGTTCACCGCCACGCCACGCACGTTGTGTGCCGCGGTGCTCAGGCCGAACACGCCGGCATCGCTGAGCGTGCCGTCGAACACCGTCATGGCCGAGGACTGGCCTTTGGCGTCGATGCTGGCGCTGCCGATCCAGGCGCGGGTGTCCTTGTTGACGACGTTCACGCCGATGCTGGCGCCCACGCCGCCGCCGGTCAGGCCGATGCCCACGGCACCGGCGACCACGTCGAGATCGGTCGCGTCCACGGCCGTGACCAGCAGGTTGCCGGTTGCCGTGATCATCGCGCCGTTGTCGACGAAGGCATGGGTGGTGTTGTTCAGCACGAACACCGAAACCGCGCCCGCGACGCTGACCGTGCCCGAGCCGGCCACCGAGATGCTGATCGACAACACGTCCTCGGCCGCCTGGGCCCGGACCTCGACGTCGCGCATCGCGTCGACGCGCGCGGATTGGCCGACCCAGGCCTTGGTGGTGTTGGTGACGACGTTGACCAGCGCACCGGGCGTGACGGCAACGTTGCCCGCGATCGACAGGCCACCGGCCACGCCCAGGTGCTGGTAGTCGTTGGCGGCGGCGACCAGCACCGATTGCGCGGCGTTTTCGTCCGTGTCGTCCTGGTTGATGCGCGCGTTGTCGGCGATATAGGCCTGCGTGGTGCTGTGCATCACGTTGACCGAGGCCGAGACCTGGACCGCCGTGGTGCCGGCGAATCCGGCGCCGACGCTGTAGGCGGCGATGTCGTCACGGTTCACCGCGGTGACGGCCACACCGGTGAAGTTCTGGCGCGTGCCCGGTGTGGCGACGCGTTGCGCGGTGAGCTGGTCGTCGGTGACGTCGTCGTTGGCGATGTCGACCGGGCTGACCTGTCCGTCGGCCGTGCCACCGTATGCCCCCGAGCCGATCGTGACCGTGCCGTCGCGCACGTCGATGCCGGCGCGCTGGGCCTTGGCGTCGACGGACACGCCATTGCCGATCCAGGCCTGGGTGTTCTTGGTCACGACCGGAACGGCCGCGGCACCGCCGATGCCGGCCGTGCCGCCGGCGGCGATGCTGCCGCTGACAATGTCGATTTCATTGGCGTCTTCGGCCGCGACCTGCACGTTGCCGCCGGCGGCCAACATCGCCGCCGTGTAGGCCACCGCATCCACCGTCTTGCCGCCTTCGATGAAGGCTTGCGTCGTGATGTCCAGCACGTAGACGTCGATCGCACCGGCGATGCCGACGTCCAGTCCGCCGCCGCCAGCGGCCGCCACCGAAACGATGGTCTCGTCCGACCAGGCCTGCAGGCGCACGTCGGAGCGCGCATCGACGTGCGCACCACTGGCGATCCAGGCCTTGGTGTTCTTGACGAAGACGCCGGTGTCGACGCCGGCACCGATGCCGGCGGTGCCGCCGAGCGCGACCGAGCCGGCCACGCCGACATGGTTCGTGCGGTCGGAGGCCAGTACCAGCACGCCCTGGTCGACGTGTTCACCCACCGTGCCCTGGTTGATGCGGGCGTTCTCGGCGATCGAGGCCGTGGTGCTGCGCGCCAGCACCGTGACGGCGGCCGAGCCGGCCACCGAGGCGCGCGCCGCGGCCGCGCCACCGACGGCGACGGTATGGATGTTCTCGAAGGCCACGGCGGTGACCGCCAGGCCCTTGATCGCGCTGGTCTGCGGCACGCCGGACGTCGACAAGGTGCCGGTGGGCGCGAGCAGCCCGGCGCCATTGCCCTTGGCATCGACGACCGCGCCGGCGCCGACATAGGCGGCGACCTGGCTCTTGTCGACCTGCAACGCCACGCCGGCACCGACTGCGTTCTGGCCCAGTGCCACGCCGCCGGCCACGTTGGTCATGGTCAGGTCGTCGAGCGCCGACACCAGCACGCTGCCGTCGGCGGTGACGGACCGTGTGCCGCTGATATAGGCCGAGATGTCGTGCGCGACGATGTTCATCGACACCGAGCCGCCGAGCGCGAACTGGTCGGCGGCAGCCCCGCCGACGGTGACGCTGACCAGATGCGAATCCGCGTCTTCGGGCAGATCGATGCGTTCGCTTTCGTCCCATACCTGCACGCTGGTCGGCACCGCGCCGGCCGGCGCCTGGTAACCGGCCACGACGACGACGTCTCGGCCGGCGACCACCTGGGCGTTGTCGATGTAGGCGGTGATCTGGTCGGTGGCCGTGGAGTCGCGGTTCACGACTTCCGGGTTGGCGACGTCGAAGCTGCCGCCGATGTAGTTGTAGGCGATGGCCGCGCCCACGGCGTTGCCGCCGCCGCTGGTCGCCGCGGCAAACCCGCCGGCCACGGTCACCAGGGTGTCGGACTCGGTGGCACGCACGGACACGTCTCGGCCGGCCTCGATGCTGGAACTGTTGCGGATGTGCGCATCGACGCTGTTGGCGATCGAGTTGACGGTCAGCGAACCGCCGAGCGCGAACGTGACGCCACCGCCGCCGACGCCCATGGCGACCGACACCAGCGTGGCGCTGGAGGTGGCCGACAGCCGGATGCTGGAGCCTGCATTGCGCGCGTCGAGCGTGGCGTCCTCGACATAGGCGCGCACCTGGTTGGTGATGACGTTGAAGCTCACGGCCGCGCCGATCGCGGTCTTGCCGGTGGGCGAGACGGCGATACCGCCGGCGATCGAGACGATCACCGAGTTGTCGGCCGCCGTCACGGTGATGTCGCCGCCGACGCTGATTGCGTCCTTGGCGCCCACGGTGTCCACGATATACGCGTTCATCGTGTTGGTGATCTGGTTGATCAGCAGCGAGCCGGCGCCGGCCAGCTTGCCCGAGCCGCCGGTGGTGGCGGCCACGCCGATCGCAACCCCGCCGATCTCGGCATCCGAGGTGGCTTCGAGGGTCAAGGCGCCGTCCGTCGTCAGGCTGACGTTGTCCAGGTAGGCACTGACGTCGTTGTCGATCTCGTTGTAGCCGATGGCCGCGCCGATCGCGTTGCTCGACGACACACCGACCGCGCCGGCGACGGCGACGATGCCGGAGTCGTCCACGGCCTTGACCGTGGTGTCGGTGGCGCCGGCGTTGGCGGCTTTCTCGGTGACGCTGGCATTCTTGATCCAGGCTTCGGTCTTGTTGGTCGTCAGGTTGACCGACAACATGGCGCCCAGGCCGACCTTGCCGTCCTTGCCGCTGACGCCGACGCCGGCCCCGAACGCGAAGATGCGCGGGTCGCTGTCGGGGTTGTCGTTGGTGGCCGACACCTCGAGTGTGTTGCCGGCAATGACGATGCTGCCGTTCTGGATGTAGGAGCGGGTGATGGTCGGCCGCGCGTCCGAGCCCAGGATGTTGGCGCCCACGCCCAGGCCGACACCGGCCTTGCCGCCATACGCGACACCGCCACCGACGGCGATGATGCGGGCGTTGTCCGAGGTCTTGACCGTCAGGTTGCCGCCGATGTCGGCGTCGACGCCGTCCAGGTAGGCCTGGGTGTCGTTGTAGACCATGTTCAGCGAGAACGAGCCGGCAATCGCGATGCCGTCGTCGCCGGTCGTGACCGAGCCGCCGGCGCTGATGCTGACCAGGTCGCCGCTGCGGCGCGCGCCGAGCTGCATCGCGTCGGTGGTCGTGACGTGGGTGTCGAGCACATAGGCCAGCGTGGTGGCGCCGATCTCGTTGTAGCTGAAGGCGCCGGCCAGCGACTTGGAGTTGTTCTCGCTGGTCTTGACCACGGCCGCGCCACCGGTGATGGCGAGCTGGAACAGCTTGTCCTCGGCGTCCACGTTGACGCCCGAGGCCTGGATATGGCCGGCATCGACGATCGAGGCCTGCGTGGTGTCGTTGATGCGGTTGATGGCCACTGCGGCAGCCACGCTGATGCCGGTGGGAGGCGGTTCGGCATCGACGCCCAGGATCTTCTGTGCCTTGAGCGGCGTGTCGGCCGGCACGGGTTCCTGCGGCTCGCTGCTGGAGAAGGCGCCGGCCATGCCGAAGCTCAGCACGCGCCCGGTCACGACGGCCTTGACGTCGACGGCGTCGGACACGTCGATCTGCACGTCGGCGCGGGGATCGGCCACGCCGGTGCGGCGCTCCGGGTCGCCGATGACGGCACGGGTCGTGCGGTCCACCTGGTGAATGGCGATGGAGACACCGACGCCCAGGCCTTCACCCTTGGCGATGCCGCCGTTCCAGGCGATCTGGGTTTCCAGGCTGCCGGCGTAGATGCGCGCATTGCGGCCGGTCACGAAGGCCAGGCCGCTCAGGTTGGCCAAGGTGTCGCTGGTCTGCGAGACCCAGGACACGGTGCCGCCGATGGCGTATTTGCCGCCTTCGCCGCCGGACTGGTTGAACGCGAAGCCGGTGATGGCCTCCTCGGCCTTGATGTTGAAGCCGCCGTCGCTGCCGCTGTACACGCGTGCGCCGTCGCCGACGGTGGCATGGGTGGTGTTGCCCAGCACGCTGACGAAGATGGCGCCGCCGAAGCCGCCCTTTTCGCCGCTCGAGCCGACCGGCTTGACGGCCAGCTTGCGATCGAAGTCCGGGCTGAACGGGTCGAGGGTCGCGGCCGGCAGGTTGAAGGCGAAGATGCCGGTCATGTTGATGGTCTGCATGTAGGTCGTCGCTTCGACCGAGACCACCTGTTCGCCACCGAGGCCGTCGTCGCGTTGCGCCGCCTGGTTGCCATGCGCATTGGCGGCGTTGTTGCGCCAGTTCGCGTCCTGGTTGATGCGCACCATCGGCTCCACGATGGCCTTGGATGTGTTGTTGATCACCAGCACCGTGACCGAGCCGGCGATGCCGACGTTGTCGGCCGTGGCCGTGCTGCGGGTCCAGCTGTTGAACAGGCCGGACTGGATGCCGAAATAACCATCGAGGTATTTGTCGATCGCCTGGTATCCCTCGGCTTGCACGGCATCGAGGAATTCGCCGGCCGTGGTGGGCACGAAGGCGTCCGGTCGGGTCAGGAACGGATAGGTGATGTTCGAGATGACGCGCGTGGCGCGCAAGGCATCGAGTTCGGCGCCCGAGGCGACGGCGGCCGTGGCCGTGTTGTTCATCACGCCCACCGACACGGCCACGCTGACCGTGTTGGGCGCACTTTCGCCGGAGCTGCTGCCGTTGGCGTTCGCCTGCGGTTCGGTGTCCGATTCGGCGGTGAGCTGGTAGGTCTGGCTGATGCCGGCCGTGACTTCCAGGTCTTCGTTGGACTTGAGCTCGGCGTTGGCGCCGACCGTGGCCGTGACCGTGTGATCCGCATACACCACGGCCAGGCCGCCGGCCACGCTGAGGCTGCCGCTCGATCCCGAGCCGGTCTTGTCGGAGTTGTCGCGGTAGTCCTTGGTCAGCGCCTGGAAGATCTTGTCGGTGACATTGGGGTTGATCTTCTCCTTGGCCGCCTCGAACTTCTGCCACTTGGTCTTGGGGCCGTCATTGCGGTCTTCCGAACTCAGGCCGGCGCCGCCCGAGGCCTTGTCGGAGGCGTCCAGGCTGGCCTGCACGCCGATGCCGGTGGAGAAACCGGAGTCCAGCACATGGGTGGCGGACAAACTGAATCCGGTGGCGCCCGCGGCCACGGCGCCGATGTCGATCGCGATGCCGGCGCGCGCCTCGTTCTCGGACTCGGCCAGCTGCACCACCTGCTCGCCGACGAAACGCTGGTCGCCGCTCAGGTTGTATTCGTCGACGCCGGTGATGATGTAGTAGGTCGCGCCGTCCTGCAGGCCGGCGATGGCCTCGGTGCCCTGGTGGTAGACCACGGCCTGGCCGAGCTCGAAGGTCTGGCCCAGCAGCGAAAAGTCCACCGTGAACGGCGCGGTGAATGCCGGGTTGGCCAGCACGATGGAGTTGGTGCCGCCGTTGACATCGGCGCCGGAAAACGCCTTGTTGTTGGTGGCGATCGGCACCCCGGCGGTATCGGCCTTGAGGTCGATCGCATCGCCGTCGATGGCTTTCTGCTCGGTCAGCGCAAGCTGGATCCATTCGGACTCGTCGCGCGTCGTCGACAGGTCGTCGGCGAGCCGGATCACCACGTATTCCTGGCCGTCGACCAGGCCGCCGATGCTGTTGCCGCGCCGGTTGGAGTAGACGATGGTGTCCTCGGTCTCGAGCGCGTGCGCGCCGACGTGGATCATGTCCAGGGCCGTGTCGACGAAGCCGGTCTTGCTCTCGTCGTCGACGGTGGGGTCGATCTCGATCTTGACCATCGAGCCGTCCATCATGCGCGAGGTGACCGTTCCGTTGACGGTGGTCTTGACGTCGGCGGTGGAGAACTCGATGCCGAACGCGAGCGCGGCCTTGCCGTTGGCGAACAGGCCCGATTCGGCAACGGCCTCGGCTTCGGAGGCGCCGGCGGCACCGATGTTGGCGGTCTTGCCGGCGGTGATGCTCGCGCCCTCGGCCACCGTGACATGCGACGTGAGGCTGGCGTCCGCCACGGCCAGGGCCAGTCCGACCTGGGACGAGCCTGGGTTGGGCGTGGCCTTGGCATCGCGTTCGGTCTTGGCCTCGATGTCGGCGGTGGAAGAGGCGTCCGAGGTGATGACGATGGCGTTGCCGGCGTCGATGACGGCATTGGACTGGATGTCGACCGAGGCCTTGGTCGTCGCATGGCTGTAGCCGATGCTGAACAGGCTGCCGAAGGCGGTCCCGGTGGCGTTTGCAGATGCCGTGGCATAGACGCCGATGGCTCCGTCGCCGAGCAGGCTGGCGCCGCTGCCCACGACGACGCTGGCCTCGGACATCTTGACCAGCACCTTGACCGGCAATGCGAACAGGCCGGCGACCTTGTCGGCCAGCGGCGAGATCAGGAAGTTGTCGACCAGGCTGCTGGCGCCCACGAGGTCGGCGAAGCTGCGGTCTTCGGCCTGCGCGATCAGGTAGATGCTGCCGGCGTCCAGCGTGGCGCCGGCGCCGACGTCGATCGACACCTTGCGATTGGTGCCGAACACCGGCGACAGGTTCTCGAGTTCGGCACTGCCGAAGCGGCGCGCACGGAACACGATGTCGTTCGCATCGCCGACCGCATCGCGGGTCGACAGCGTGACGCCGGCCGCCACCGTGATGGTTTCGGCGAAGGCTTCCAGGTAACCGCCACCGGTGGAGATGTTGCCGTTGAAGTGGATTTCGTCGGAGTCCAGGTCCCACACCAGCGGCGGCGCGCCGGCCTTGTTGCCGTACAGCAGCAGGTCGGCCGCGAACGCGCTGTCCAGGGATTCGACGGTGATCACGTCATGTCCGAGCAGGCCTTCGATGGTCAGCGAGGCCAGCGGATTGGCGAAGGTCAGGCTGCTGCTGGTGATGCCGCTGAGCGTGTCGAAGAAATCCAGGTCGCCGTAGCTGATCTCCATCATGCCGGTGGCCGACAGGTCGGCATCGCGCAGCGTGATGGTGTCGTTGAACAGGCTGCCGCGCACGACGCGGTTGGCATCGTCGCCGGAGAGCACTTCCTGGCGGTCCATGCCGGCATAGGCGATGGTTTTCCCGTACAGGTTCGCGTTGCCCGCGCTGTCGACGCCGGCGGGATTGAAGACCGTGCCCTGGGTGCTGCTGGCCGGGTCGTGGAACACCATGCCGTCCGAGCCGCCGCTGCCGCCCTCGACCGTGCCGCTGATGCGGCCGGCCGCCTCGAAGATGAAGATGTCGCTGTTGTCGTCGGCGCCGCGCAGATGCTCGAAGCCGGTGAACTGCATGTTCTGGGTGCGGACCTGGTTGGCGCCGGAGATGTTCCACTGCACATGGGCCGTGGCCGGGCCACTGACCCGGTCGCCGTTGCCGGAGCCGCCACGGACCTGATCGACGCGCGCAAAGGCCGCAACTCCCGTGGCGCTGCCGGCTTCGAGGTCGACGGCGATGCTGGTCAGGAAGGCCGTGTAGTCGAGCGTGTCGACCGGCGCCTGCGTGTCGTTGTCGGTGCCGCCGTCGACGAGGCCGCTGATGCTGCCCGTGAGGTCGAGCACGAAGTGGTCGTCCTGGTTGCCGCCGATCAGGTTGGCGATGCGCGTGAAACCCAGGCCGCCCAGCGTGCCGGCATCCTGGCCGGTGATCTGCCAGTCGTTGAGCGTGTCGGGGCCGAGCAGGCTGTTGTTGCCATCGCCACCATCGAGTGATCCGGCCAGGCTGGCTCCGTCCTGCACGATGAAGTTGTCGTCGCCCGACGACCCCATCAGCGACGCAATGTTCTGGAATCCGATGCCGGCGACGGTGCCGCTGTCGGCGCCGGACAAAGTCCAGTCGAGGTCTCCGCTCGTGCCCTCGAGCTGGTTGCTGCCGCCGCCGCCATCGAGCTGGATCAGCTCCCACAGGTCGGGGCCGAGCACATCGGGGTCGATGTCGAGCCGGAACCGGTCGCCGAATGCGGACCCGATGACCTGCACCGGAGCGCCGGCGCTCAGGTCGGCCAGTGCGATGCTGGCCAGCGTGCCGCCACCGATGGTGTCGACCACGTTGAACACCGCGGCGTCGTTCTGTACGCCGGTGCGCAGCGTCAGGTCGACCGGGCCGGCGGCCAGTGCGGCCGTGTACAGCGGCGTGTCGGACAGCAGCAGGCGTGCCTCGAGGTTCTCGAACTCCAGCGTGCCGCGTCGTGCCGGTTTGCGCGGTGTGGCCAGCAGGCCGCCGCCAATCACTTGCGTGATCCACTGTGCCATGCGATTGCGCAGGGGCTCCTGCTTGCGCAGGGTTGCAGCACGGTTGTCGATCCGGGGGGACTTGGATGCTGGATGCACGGCCGTTCCTTTTTCTTCTTGGCACACCCGTATGAAGGGGTGTGTTCGTCGATGGGGTTGGGCGCAGCACGAACTTGACGGTGAGATGCCGACGTGTCGCGGACGCGAAGATGTATCAAAACATTATGAACACGAAATTCTGGCTTGCATACCACCTGAATGGACCATGGCGCGAGGGCCGCTTGTCATGGCAGTGACACTTTCCAGTCGTTGCCCGCGGGCTTGCTGCTGCCCGCGACCCAGCTGACCAGCCAGTTGTTGTTGTTGTTCACCGGCGTGCCGACGCCGAAGTCCAGCAGGCCGCTGTTGAAGCGCACCTGCGGTGTCGACGGGCCGTTGGGCGACGCGGCCGGTGCGCCGGCGCTCGTGCGGTCCGCAGCGGTGCCTGGCTCGTTCGCCGCCGCAGCGGGAGACGATGCCGGCTGGACGCTGCGTTGTTCGGCCGCGAGGCGGAAGGCCTCCGGGCTCGGGATGTCGGGGATCAGCGGGCTGTCGTAACCCGCAAGCTCCTGGTAGACGCGCGACGCGTCGAGCGTGGTGACATAACCGTTGCCGTCGATGTCGGCAATGATGAGCGGGCTGATGTCGTCCCAGGCGGCGAAGCCGGTGCTGTAGCGGATCGCCATGCGCTGGATCTGCTGCACGTCGTCGAGCTCGTACGTCATGTTGCCGTTGGCATCGCCGATGTAGCCGACGATGTGCAGGGCGTCGTCGTCGGCGCATTCGACCAGCGCGCCGTTGATCGTGACCGCGGTGATGTCCACGCGGTGCATGGACTTGTAGGTGGCGTCGAATGGAACCGTCGCGGCCAGCGTGACGAGTTGCAGCGCGCCCGCGGGCAGCAGCGTCGCACTGCTGATGGCGATGCGTGCCAGGCCCGGCTGCGTGAGATCCACGTCCAGCGTCGCGCCTGCGGGCAGGTCGCGGCCGCCGCTGGCCTGCAGGATCTGCAGCAGCGCCGGGTCGTAGCGGATCTCGAACTGCAGGTCGCGCACGTCGCCCTCGCTGGTCAGCGTGACCGGCAGGCCGGCTTGCGGGAACGCCGGCACGTCCACCGGCTGGCCCGGCCCGCGCATGAAGTCGGGCAGGCCGAGCTTGATCTGCGTGGGCGGGTTGACGGAGTAGACCGCCGTGAAGTCGCCGCCGGGTGTTCCATCCTTGTCGCCATCGAGGTCGCCGCTGGCACTGGTCAGTGCCTGCGCTCCGCTGCGGATGGTCACGGTGTATGCATCGGCGCGCAGCGGCGTGCCGGTCTTGAGGAAACTGAATCCCATGCCATCGGCGTCGATCAAGAGCGAGCCTTCGATGTTGCCGCTGGCCGCACCGTGCAGCACCACGTCGCCCGGCAGGCGGCCGGGGCCGTAGAGGTTGAGCGGGCCCGGGTCGAAGGCCTGATTGAAACGCACGCTGAAGCCATCGCATTCGGGCGTGAAGCTCAGCACCTGCAGCGGCGTCGCGACCACGTCGATGTCGAGCAGCGGGCCGACCCAGTCGCCGTCTTCGTCGCGCGCCAGCGCCTGGATGCGCGTGGTGCCGAGTTGCGGTGCGGCGTAGACATGGCTGGCCTGGGTCGCATCGCCGGCCACGATGCTCTCGCTGCCGTCGCCCCAGTCGATGACCCATTCGGTGACGGTATCGTCGCCCGGGTCCGCATGGTCGAGCAACACGGTGTAGGCCAGGCCGTGGTGGGCCACCGGCGGTCCGGCCAGGCCCAGCGTCGGCGCCACGTTGGCCACGTTGGCGGTGAAGCTGCGCGTGGCCTGCGCGCCGGACGGGTCGCTGACACGCACCGTGAACAGCGCCGTGGCATCGCCGTCGAGCGCGGTCCACCGGATGCGCCCGTCGTCATCGATGCTGGCGCCCTCGGGTGCGAGCAGCAACTCGAACGACAGGTCGTCGAGGGCGTCGTCGATATCGCCGGCAACAGCCTGCACGTCGAGCGACTGGCCTTCGTCGATGTCCACGTCGTCCAGCACGTTCAATGTCGGCAGGTCGTTGACCGCTTGCACCGTGACCGTCACGGTGGCCGTGGGGCTGTCGAATCCACCGTCGCTGGCCACGTAGGTGAAGCGGTCCTGTCCGTGGAAGTCGGCATCCGGTGTGTAGCGGTAGCTGCCGTCGGCCAGCCGTTCCAGCGCGCCGTGTTCCGGGTCGGTGACGATGCGGGTCGTCAGCGGGTCGTTCTCCGGGTCGGCGTCGTTGTCCAGCACGTCGATGACCACGCTGTCGTCTTCGTCGACGATGGCGTTGTCGTCGTCTGCGTCGGGCGCCGTGTTGCTGCCGTCGCCGGTCACGATGCGCACGTCGTCGATGACGACACGGCTTTGCAGGCTGCCCAGGCCGAGCAGGTCGAGGTACAGGGTGGCGGCCGTGCCGGCGGCGATGCCGGTGAGGTCGACCTCGACCTGGATCGGTGCGCCCAGGTCGAGCAGGTCGCCGGCTGCGTGGGCCCGGCCGTCGATCCGGACCCGGTCCGACGCATAGGCTGCGCCACCGGTCTGGATGTTCAGAGCCGCGTCGCTCAGGCTGATCGGCGCCAGGCCGACCAGGCTGGCGCCGGCCGCGTCGAGCAGCGCGAATTCGAAGGCGTCGCCGGCGATGCCGCCGCCGTTGGACACCAGGTCCAGCGCGACGATGGTGAAGCCCAGGCGCAGCGCATCGTCGGGAATCAGGAAATCCTGCGCAAAGCCGGACATGAAGACCGCATCCTCGGTCAACACGCCTTCGCCATCGACGACGCCGGCCTGGCCGGTGCGGGACCATCCGTAATCGGCGGCCACGGGGTCGGCCTCGGTGAAGGCGCCGTTGACGATGCCGGCGCCGACCAGTGCGGCGATGCCGGTGACCGTGGGGTCGGACACGGTGAACGCCAGGTCAGCCGCCGTGGGCAGGCGCCGCGTACCGGCGTCGAGGAAGGCGCTCATGACACTGCTGCCGGCCGCCGCTGCGGCGCCGACATGGTGCAGGCCGAGCACGTGGCCGAACTCGTGCGCCAGCACGGTGACCAGGTCCATGCCGGCGAAGTCCTCGTGGCTGGACGGATCGGCATCGACGTACCAGCCCATGCCGGCGGCGTTGTAGTCGACCGTGATCATCGGCTGCGGTCCGAGCACGGTGCTCGCCAGCTCCGCTCCCGGCAGGTCGGCGATGGCAATGCGGATCGTGTCCAGCAGGCCAGCGGCATCGGCGCCGACGTTGCGCCACAGGTCTGCCACGGCATCGCGCTGCATGGCAATGGCGGCCGGATCCAGGATCATCTGCGTGGCATCGGGCAAGGCCGGCAGCGTCCCGGTGACCGGGCTGGCCAGGAACTGGCTCGTATTGCCGATACCACCGTCGTCGTCGGTGACGGTCAGGCTGACCGTGGCCGGCCCGGTGAAGGTGAACTGGGGTGTCAGCGTGCCGGTGACGACGGTGCCGCCCATGTTCCACTCGATGGTGTGCGTGTCGAGCGCACCGGGGTCGTTGATCTGCGCATCGAACTGCACCAGGCCGCCGCCGAGCGACTGCCAGCTGAAGGTCGGCGCCGGGTCGACGTTCTCGACCAGGAAGATCTGGCTGTGCACGCCGTGCACCTGGAAGGCCTGCGAGAACTGCGTGTTGACCAGCTGCACGGTGGCGGTGTATTGGTCCTGCTGCGCGCCGGGCCTGTCGTCCTCGTACACGTGGTTCAGCGTCAGGGTGCCGGTGACGGCGTTCACGTTCTCGATCGTGCCGTCGCCCCAGTCGACCCGATACCGGTAGTCGCCGCTGTTGAAACTGCTCGACAGGAAGACATCCATGCTGACCGTGTCACCTTCGTCGAACGGATCGGGCGCGACCGTGGGGTACTCGGGCGGGTCGATGATGGTGGGTGTGGCCAGGATGCTGACGCTGGTGCTGGCCGAGTCGCCGTCGTCATCGGTCACGGTGACGGTGGCATTCCAGATGCCGGGCTCGTTGAGGGTGAGCACGAATGCCTGGTTGCTGCTCTGGATCACGCCGCCCAGCGGCGTCGTGACGCTCCAGGCGAACTGGTGCGTGTCGGCCGTGCCGGGGTCGTCGAAACTCACGTTCAGGCCGGTCGTCGTGACGCCGCTCGGGCCCAGCGCCAGGTTCCGGTCGGGACCGGCATCCAGGTTCTGTGGCGGCAGGTTGTTGACCGTGACCTGCGTCTGTGCCGTGGCCGCGTCGTCGTCGTCGTCGGTGACCGTGACGGTGATCGTGTAGTTGTCGCTGGCGGTGCCGCTCGGGTCGTCGTCGACGTACTGGTGGCTGGCGTCGAAGCCCAGCGGCGCGGTGCCGACCAGGTAGACGTCGGGCGCGGTGCCGTCGCCCCAGTCGATCTCGACCGTCAGCTCGTCGTCCAGGCCGAGGTCGTCAAGGTCCATGCTCAGCGTGACGCTGTCACCTTCGTCGATCACGCTGTTGTCGAGCGTGAGGTTTTCCACCGTCGGCGGCAGGTTGTTGACCGTCACCTGGCCGGTGTCCTCGACCTCGCCGGTGTCGTCGTCGATGAGCTTGTAGCGGACCTCGTAGACGTCGTCTTCGCCCAGCGCTTCGTCGTCGACGTAGACATGGGTGATGCTGAACTGGCCGGAGCCTTCGCTGAAGCTGCCCACGGCATCGACGTCGAAGCTCTCCGTGTTGCCGTCGCCCCAGTCGACCTCGATCGTGAACGTGTCGCCCGTGCCCGGGTCGCTGAAGTCGCCCTCCAGCGTGACCTCGCTGCCTTCGTCCAGCGGATCGGGCGTCAGCGTGACCGAGCCGAACTCGGGCGCCACGTTGTTGACCGTGATCGGCAAGGTCTGCGTCGCCTCGCCGGTGTCGTCGTCGATCAAGCTGACCTTGACGTCGAGCAGGTCGAATGCGGTGCCGGTATCCGGATCGTCGTCGGCGTACAGGTGTTCGTAGCTGAAGCTGCCGTGCCCGCTCGGCTGGGCGTCGATGGTGTATTGCTCCACCGTGCCGTCGCCCCAGTCGATCTCGAGCGTGTAGGTGTCGGCGATGCCCGGGTCGAAGAACGTGCCGTCGAGCGTGACCGTGTCGCCTTCGTCGATGTCGGTCTCGCTGAGCGCCAGGCTTTCGAATACCGGCGCCACGTTGGCCACGAGCATCGGGAACGTGACGACATCCTCGCCGTTGTCGTCGTCGCGCACCGTGACCGTGACCTGCAGCTCGTCCTCGGGTGTGCCGGTGTCCGGATGGTCGTCGGCATACACATGGGTGGCGTTGATGTCGATGCCCGAGCCGCTGTCGTTGCCAAGGTCGGTCAGGGTCGTGGTCTCGCCATCGCCCCAGTCGATGATGACGGTGAACGTGTCCTGCGTGCCGATGTCGGTGAAGTGGCCGCTCAAAGTGACCTCGTCGGCCTCCATCAGGTTCTGGCTGCTGAGGTTGAGCATCGTGAACGACGGGGCCACGTTGCGCACCACCAGCGATTCGGATCCGCCAGCCACGGTGTTGTTGGAGCTGGCGCTGATGGTGTATTCGTCCTGCTGGGTGCCGCTCGGGTTGTCGTCGGGATACGCATGCGACAGCGTCGTCGAGGTGACACCAGCGCCCAGCGTGACCGTCTGGCTCGTGCCGTCGCCCCAGTCGACGTCCAGCACCGTCCCCTGCGCCGGATCGAGCGTGCCCAGCAGCGTGAAGGTGGCCGTTGCCGTGCCGTCTTCGTCGATCGGGGAGTTCACCGAGATGTCGATCGCGCTCTTGGTCAGCCGGATGTCGTCCAGGAAGATCAGCTGGCTGAAACTCGAGGCCAGGTCGACGGCGGCGTCGGCCACCGTCCACGGCAGGCCGGTCTTGCCCTCGGAGCGGTCCTTCTTGAACGAGAT
>CAXBDR010000017.1:0-31830 GCA_963974265.1 uncultured Rhodoferax sp. | reverse complement strand
CCTGGCCTTCTCCTTGAACTTGCTCAGGTTCAAGCCGGCGGTCACCTGCGGCAGTTCGACCCGGGTCGTTTCGCCGAGTTCGTCCTCGAAATCGGTGTAGACGACCTTCTTCTGCCCCTTCGGGATCAGCTTGACCAGCATGCGCAATCGACGTCGAACCGTCTCCAGCATCGGCACCGTCACGTTGTCCCACCATTCGTCGCCGGCCACGGCGCTGATGAGCATGATCTCGGCCTTGATTGCCGGGATTGCCACCTGGTCTTCCAGCGCGCCGGCGATGGCCTGGACCTTCTGCTTCAAGCCGGCAAACTCCGGTTTTGCCTGCAGGATGCACAACTGCGTGCGCAACATCAGCATGTCGAATCGCTTGGCTTCTTCATCCTCGTCGGCCTGTTGCGATGGCAACCTGGCAACGTGATGCACCAGTTCGGCGTGCTCGTCATCGCCCAGATGGTTCCAGGCCTTCGCCTCGGCGTATTTCTCGACGAACTGCCGCTGGGGCCGTACAACGAAATTGTCGATGTTCATGGCCGCCACGCGCGAGCGCAGCAGGTCGGCCGTTTCGTCGCGCAGTTGCCCTTCGGTCAGGTGACCGATGCCCGTGAGCGGTGCCTCGCTGGCCTGCCTGCCGTGTTTCTGTCGCTTGTCGAGTTCGGCGATCATCTCCAGCCGCCCCTTGAACAGCCGGGTGCTCAACGCCTCGCTCGATGACCCGTCCGAGGTGGCCGGGTTCTGGCTGAAGAACTCGAGGTTCTGGCAGAAGTCGAAGACGAAGAAGTTCTGCTTGTGTTCCCCCGGTCCGAAGAGGTCCTTGCACAGCCGCGTGCCGCGCCCCAGCATCTGCCAGAACTTGGTTTTCGACCGCACCACCTTGAAGAACACGAGGTTCACCACCTCGGGCACGTCGATGCCGGTGTCCAGCATGTCCACCGATACCGCGATGTGCGGCATCTTTTCCTTGGCGGAGAAGTCGTCGATGATGCTCTGCGCGTATTCGGTCTTGTATGTCACCACGCGGGCGAAATGTCCCTTGTACTGCGGGTAGTGGACGTTGAAGCGCTCGGCGATGAAGTCCGCATGGTCGTTGTTCTTGGCGAAGATGATGGTCTTGCCCAGGCGGTCACCGCCGGCCACCTTCTGGCCCTGGGTCATCAACAGTCCCAGTGCCTTGTCGACGGTGTCCATGTTGAAGAGCCACTTGTTCAACTCTGCGGGGTCCACTTCCGTCGGCACCGTGCCGTCTTCGCTCCAGTCCAGCGCGTCCCACGCTTCCTTTTCGTCCTCGGTCAGGTCGTCGTATTTGATGCCTTGGCGTTGGAACTTCAGCGGCACCGAGATGGCCACCGGCGGCACCAGATGCCCGTCGGCCACGGCTTCATCCAGCCCGTAGGCATCGGTCGGCACACCGGTTTCCAGGTCGAACAAGCCGTAGGTGTTCTTGTCGATCTCGTCCTTGGGCGTGGCGGTCAGGCCCACCAGCAAAGCGTCGAAGTAGTCGAAGATGGCGCGGTACTTCTGGTAGACCGAGCGGTGCGCTTCGTCGATGACGATCAGGTCGAAGTGTCCGACGCCGAAGCGCCGCTGGCCGTCGAACGCCTCATCGATCAGCCCCATCATGGTCGGGTAGGTCGAGACAAACACCCGACCTTCGGTGTTCTTGTCCGTCACCAGGTTCACCGGTGCCGAATCAGGCAGGTGCGCCTTGAAGGCGTTCACGGCCTGGTTGACCAAGGCCACCCGGTCCGCCAGGAACAGGACGCGCTTGGCCCAGTTGGCGCGTATCAACACATCGGCCAGCGCAATGACGGTGCGCGTCTTGCCGGCTCCGGTGGCCATCACCAGCAGCGACTTGCGGACCTGGTCCCGCTCGAAGCTGGCGCCCACGCGGCGAATCGCGCGGTGCTGGTAATGGCGCTCGACGATCTGCGTGTCCAGCACCGTATCGGCCAAGACCTTGCGGCTGCTGCGGCGCTGCGCCAGCAGTTCCAGCTCCTGCTTCTTGTAGAACCCCTGAACGGCCCGGGGTGGGTACATGCCGTCGTCCCACATCCAGTGTTCGTAGCCGTTGGAGTAGAAGATGACCGGCCGCTGCCCGTACATCGTCTCCAGGCAATCGGCATACAGCTTGGCCTGTTGCTGGCCGACGGTTGCGCTTTTTGTGGTGCGCTTGGCCTCCACCAGCATCAGCGGCCGGCCATCGTCACCCCACAACACATAGTCGACGAAACCCTTGTTCTCGGCGTTGGGCATGCCCACGACCTCGATCTCGAAGTTCTTCGCCGGGTCCAGCGCCCAGCCGGCCTCCGTCAAGAGCAGGTCGATGAAGGCCTTGCGCGTCTCGGCTTCGGAGTAGTCGTGCGTGTCGGGCTGGGCACTGTTGGCCTTCTTGGCGGCGGCCACCGCCTCGCGCAGCTGCTGTAGTTCGGTATCCATCGCCGCCATGCTGGCCAGCAGGTCCGCGAGCTTCCGGTCCTTTTCATGCAGCTCGGCGGCCAGTTTCTGCAACTGCTCGGCTGTCTGTGGCTTTTCCGTTGGCGCCGTAGGGTCGGCCGGCCTGGGTATCCACTCTGTCTTGAAGCGCAGCCCCGGTTCCGGTCGCCCGATGCGGCCATAGGTACGGGCCAGCCAGTAGCCGAAGTGGAACAACTCCCGCGCGGCCGACAACGCGTCGGCAGTGGCTACTTTCCGGGTGCTGTGCACCGCCTGGTTGCCCAGGTCCTTGATGAGCCGCGCCTTGGTGAACAGCGCATCGCCCACCCCGGCGCGAAAGCTGGGCTCAAACAGCAGCGCGTTCAGGTTGTCCTGGTAGGGCAGCTTGAAGCTCTTGTCATGGGTGTAAAGCCAGCGCACCGCCAGCTCCAGCGCGCGCCGCGCGTAGAAGCAAGTGGCGCGGGGGTCGTTGTGGGCGCCGGCCTCGGCTCGGTGCGCTGCTTCGTAGACCAGAGGCCATTCGGGCTGCAGGAAAGCGAAGTTGGTCATGGGGTCGCTGCTCCTTGCGCACCTACCGCGCCACCGGCCATTGGCACCCAATTGCAACCACCTGCACCAGGTTGCAAAAGCCGCACAACGCCAAGTTGTTGAAATTCAAGGAATTTTCGCGGCTATTTTGCAACTTGGCTCACCCTTTTGAAACCGGATCGCCGGCGTTGCAATCCTCGGGGCGAGGCCCGGGGAACCAGCGGGCGCCATTCTTGATGCCGATGGTGTGTGTCGCCTGTGCAGCCGCAAGTTCACGCAGCAACACCTGGATCTGGCTGCGCGGCAACGCCGGCAGCACCTGGATGAACTCCTTCATCTTGGAGCCCTGGGCCGCGTTACGCTGAATGTGCTGCAGCAGCAACGCCTTGTTGGTGTCGCGGTCCAGACCCTTCTTGCGCGTGTACACACCCCTGGCACCGAGCGCGTCGTACAGACGGCGAGCCAACATGTAGCGCGCGCCCTTGCCACGGCCACCGTTGCTTTCGACCGCGCCCATCTCCAGCAGCCGGGGCAGCCGGGCGCGCAGGGTATCGGTCAGCGGCTGCTCGCGGTGCAGATGGTCCAGCACCAGAAAGTCGTGGGTCGAAAAGCTGCGCAGCGTCTCTTCGCCGAGCCGCTCCATGAAACGCACGAAGGCCGGGTCGCTGACCAGTCCGTTCAGGCACAGCCGCACTTCGTGCGCGCTGGTGCCGGTGAAGTCAGGCAGCGGCTTGCCCTGTCGGATGGCGCGCTCGAACATCAGGTTCATGCCCTGGCCCGAGCGCTCGATCAACCCGCAGCGGGCCAGCCCCTCGGCCAGCCGCCGGTTGCGCGGGCTCTGCTGGTCCAGCACGTTGGCCGGCGTGATGCCCGGGGGAAAACCGCCCGGGCTGACAACCTCCAGCCGCTGCGCGAACTGGCGCACGAACACCGAACCGCCCAGCCGGTAGTCGCGGTGTGCCACGGCGTTGAGCAGCGCTTCGCGCACCTGAACCTCGTCGAACGTGGGCACGTCCATCACGAACAAGCCGTCACGGTAGGGCGCACGTTCGTTGCGCAGGTTGACCAGCGTCCACAGCGCGTCCTGCCAGGCGAAGAAGCCTTCCCGGAATTCTTCACGCTGGGCGGCGGGCCCGGACGCCTCGGACGATCGGTACTCGAACACCAGTTCGGCCTGCGCCAGGTGCCGGCCCAGCGCAGGCCGGGTGCCGAGCAGGATCAGTGCGGCGTAGGTGACGCCGCCGTCCACCAGCAGTTCGGCGTTGGTCAAGGTTTCGGCGTCGTGCCAGCTGGCCTTGCGCTCGTCACGGGTCTTCTGCGCCCAGCGGGCGCGGAAGTCGGCGATGGCGGCCGGCGACAGGTCTGCCAGGGTCGCGTGCGGGCACACCTGGGCCGAGAAGTCGGGGCCGGTCTCGGCGAAGATGGTCTTGAGTTCGGCATCGCCCAGGCTGGCCACGTCGTCGCCAGCCCGCTTGAGGAAGCGCCCGTCGATCTGCCAGGCCGTGCCGGGCAGGCGGGTGGGCACATGCACGATCAGCACCCGGCCCTCGGGCAGGGTCAACTCTTCCACCGGAATGCGATGCATCAGACGCTGGTGCAGGCCGGCCTCGGTGCGGCCGGGTTCGTCGAAGGCGGCTGTGCCCACCACGGTGCGCGGCCGGCGGTCGGTGACGCCCAGCACGATCTTGCCGCCGCCTTCGTTGGCCAAAGCCACGCAGTACTGCAGCAGCTTCTCGAAGTCGTAACGCGACTTCGCTTCCTTGAACTCCAGTCGCGCGCCCTCGGGTTCGGTCAGCCATTGGCGGAGTTGCTCGGGCGAGGTGCGCATGGGCGAAGGCTACAAGAGTTGGCCGGCGAAGGCGCGGTGCTGGAGGGATGCGAACAAGGCGTCCAGTTCGGCCAGGGCTAATCTGCTTGTGGCCCGGATCGAATTGACTCGTTCTTTTCGCTCAACAAACTCTCGTTGCAACGATAGAGGCGGGCTATACATCCGAATCTTTGTCATTCGCTTCAAGCCCAGGTCTCGGTTTGCAATCCCATGAGTCAAATCTTGTGACTGCCGATAGCAGAACTCCGCGTTCAGCATGGACTCCAGCCACTCTGTTTCGACTTTGGATGGGTTGGGTTTCAGCAAAGCGACGTGCACCCAGACGGCGAATGGAGTGTCTGTTCTCACTGCTGCGGCCAGGCCGGTCGTTCCGCCTTTTGTATACAGAATGTCGCCGCGTTGCGGCCTGCACTTCTTCCACTGAACTGCAGCATCTGATTCTGCCAAGTACTTCAGGTCACTCCATGAGATTTCTCCTGGCCGAACATGGCGCGTTGACAGAAACGGGATACCAGTCTCGGAGTACGGTGGGCTGACGTGTGGCCCGTCCGACGCAGTGAAAATGAAATCTCCAAGCGTGGCTGCAGGCCAACCCTTCGGATTCGTCGCGGGATCACCGAACATCTCGATGAAGATGGATTGCGTGAGGCTGTCCAGTTGCGCCAAGGCTTCCCGGCGCTTGGCTCTGAGCGCATCGGCTTGGTCGAGGATGGCGGCGATGCGGCGTTGTTCGGGGAGGGGTGGGAGGGGAACCTGGAGCCTTTCGAGATCGCTCTTGCGCAGTGCCGGCACCGTTGTTGCTGGTGCGAGGCAATAGAAGTCCACCGTCTTCAGGTAGTGATAAAGAAAGCGGCTGTCGACGCGGGCGTTTGGTATTGCCGCCATCGCGTTGTTGTCGATCAGCATCTCGCAACCGGCGACGACTCGATGATTCTGTCGAATGGCCTCGCCGATCTTTGCAAACAAGATGCTGCCAGGCGGCACGATCTTGGCACGGAGCGCCGCCACGTCGGCAGCGTCAACGTAGTGATCCGCCTTCGACAAGATCGAACTCTCCGATCGGCCGCCACGCGAGATGTCACCAACCTTTGCAAAGGGATATCGCCCGTTCGTCCGCCCCTGGAGGCTTGGCGGGAAACCGAACCCCGCTTGAAGCGTCGCAATGTCCCCAAGCAGTACGAGTGCGGTGCTCACGCGAGCATGCCCTCAAGTTCCTTCAACCCCGACTGAATTTCATCCTCCAATACCGCCAGCCGCGCCAGAATCTCCTGCGGCGGCCGATGCGCCACCGCGTCGTGCACCACCTCCTTGTAGCGATTGATCGACAGGTCATACCCATTGCCCGCGATCTCCGTCTTCGGTACGCAAAAACTCTGGTCGGTGCGCGCGCGCTGCCGCTCATCCCCATCCTTCTGCCGCCAGCGCGCCAGCACATCCGGCAGGTTGTTCTTCGCATGCTCGGCCTCGCTCAAGGCGCGCACCGGGTTCACCCCCAGCAACTCGTCCGCCAGCAGCGGCTGGCGCTTGTCGTCCAGGCTCCGGCCGTCGGCGCGCATGTCGTAGAACCACACGTGGTCGGTGCCGCCGGAGTTGGTCTTGGTGAAGAACAGGATAGCGGTGGACACGCCCGCGTAGGGCTTGAACACGCCCGAGGGCAGCGACACCACGGCATCGAGCTTGTGGCCTTCGACGATCAGGCGGCGCAGTTCCTTGTGCGCCTTGCTGCTGCCGAACAACACGCCGTCGGGCACGATCACCGCCGCCCGGCCGCCGGGCTTGAGCAGGCGGATGAACAGTGCCAGGAACAGCAGCTCGGTCTTTTTGGTCTTGACGATGGCCAGCAGGTCCTTGGCGGTGTTCTCGTAGTCCAGGCTGCCGGCAAACGGCGGGTTGGCGTGGATCAGCGTGTAGGCTTCTTCATCGTCGGCATGGTCCTGCGCCAGCGAATCCTTGTAGCGGATGTCCGGGTTGTCGACCCCGTGCAACGCCAGGTTCATGCTGCCGATACGCAGCATGGTGTTGTCGAAGTCGTAGCCGTGGAACATGCCGTGGTGAAAGTGCGCACGCAGCGCGGCATCCTGAAAGATCTCGGGATGCTTGTCACGCAGGTACTCGCCCGCCACCACCAGGAAGCCGCAGGTGCCGGCGGCCGGGTCGCACATCACGTCTTTCGGCGTGGGGGCGGTCATCTCCACCATCAGCCGGATGATGTGGCGCGGCGTGCGGAACTGGCCGTTCTGGCCGGCGGCCGCGATCTTGCCCAGCATGTATTCGTACAGGTCGCCCTTGGTGTCGCGCTCGACCATCGGCACGTGGTCGAGCATGTCCACCACCTTGGCGAGCAAGGCCGGCGTGGGGATGGTGAAGCGCGCGTCCTTCATGTGGGTGGCGTAGTTGCTGCCGTCGCCCCCCAGCGTGCGCAGGAACGGGAACACGTGTTCGCCCACGACCTGGTGCATCTCGGCCGGCGCAAAGTTCCTGAAGCGCGACCAGCGCAGGTCGTTGAAGTCGCGGCCCTTGGCGTCCTTGCCTTGCGGGAACACGCGGTTCTCCAGCGGTTGCTTGAGCGCCAGCGCCTTGCCCTCTTCCAGCGTGTGCGTGTCATCCAGGCGGCGGATGAAGAGCAGGTAGGTGATCTGCTCGATCACCTCCATCGGGTTGGAGATGCCGCCGGTCCAGAAGGCGTTCCAGATGGCATCGACTTGGCTGCGGAGTTCGCCGGTGAGCATGGGTGGGTCTCGAATTCGAAAACAAGTTCAGGACGTTGCGGGATTGGACGCGGCCGTCCGTGCCGCCGCCTGCATGGCAACGGACAGGAAACGACCTTCGCCGCGATCCAAGTGCGCCAAGCGTTGGTCGGGCCCGACCATCAACAAAGATTGGGAGTGTACGAAACCCCGCGACCATTGCGCGTGCCTGTGGCGCAGTCATCAGACAGGTGACGGTACGCTGGAAGCAGGCCGTCTAGACCGAAAGTGCCCAGCGACTCCGGCCGCGCCCTGTGCATTCTGGACGAACCCACGGCCGGCCTGCATTTGCCGACATCGCGCCGCTGCTCACGGTGTTGCCGCAACTGCGCGACGTGGGCAACGCCATCGTCGCGATCGAACACAGGCCGGACGTCGTCAAGACTGCGGACCGGATTTTCGACATGGGTCAGAACGCGGCGTCGGCGGCGGGCGTCGGCGGTACGGGCTGCGTGGTCAGTCGCCACGCGACCGGCTCTGGCGCCTGGCCGCATGGCGCTGGGCGATCGGGAGAACCGGCTTGTCCGCTTCGATCATCTCGCGCAGGCCTTGCGCTGCGACCGACAGCGATTGACCTCGACGCTTGAGCAGGTACAAGCCGCTGTTTCTCAGGTCGGTGTCGGATACGAGCACCGCCGCCAGGCCGAGACGCTGGTAGTTGAACAGCGACTGGCCCGCAACAATGGTCACGCCCATGCCATTGGCAATCAATCCGGCTGCCGTGCTCATGTTGTTCAACTCGAAGCCGGTGTCGCGGATGGCGACCCGGCTCAGGTGCGGGTACAGCCTTTGCCACAGATTGCTGCCGCGCAGCAGGTGAATGTAGTTCTCACCCGCCAGCTGGGCCACCTTGATGCTCTTCTCCCTGGCCAGTGGATGGTCCTGCGGACAGACCAGATAGTGCGGATCATCGAACAGTTTGCGTATGTCGAATTCCTCGGGGCGCTCGATTTCCCGGTTGAGCGCAAAGTCCACCGTGCCGTTGCGCACCAGCTCCAGGATGCGGTCGGAGTAGGTGTCATGCAATTGCAGCTGAATGCCCGGGTACCTGCGCCGGAAGTTGGCCATGACCCGCGGCAACCAGTCGGCCGAGGCGCCCGGTGGCGCTGCGATCGCAACCTTGCCCTTCTTGCGATCGGCGTGGTCATGCAGCTCCTGGAACATCAGCGCGATGTCCCGCTCGAGCCTGGTGGCCATCGGAACCAGGATGTGGCCCTCGGGCGTCAGCGACACGCTGCGCGTGCTGCGGTCGAACAATTTGACCCCCACCTGCGACTCCAGCCTGGCAATGGCCTGCGAGAAAGCGGACTGGGACATGTGCATGCGCGTCGCGGCTTCCGTGAAGTTCCTGCAATGCGCCAGCGCGAGAAAGGATTGCAGGAGTCGTGGGGCGATATTCATTGGCGAATCGGGTTAATGGTTTCGAAACATTAATTGGACGTGATGTGCCTGCGATCCTAGACTGCACTTCGAATCGCAACAAGGAGACAGACGTGGAGATCCATTTGACCCGGTGCAGGTGCGCATGCGCGTGACGCACCGCCGACCTTCCGTGGCGGCCTGTCGCCGCAGGCGGGTCCGCACATGAGGGGCGCGCAAACGCCCGTGCTGGTCGGGGTGGGTACGACCATGCAGCGTGAAGACGACGTCCGTCGGTCGCGCGAGGCCATCGACCTGATGGTGGACGCGGTCCGCAAGACCGCACGGGCGCATGCCGCGCCCGAACTGCTGGCCTCGGTCCAGCGTATCGCCGTTCCGCGCGGACGCTGGAGCTACCGCAATCCCGCGGGCATGATCGCCACGGCCATCGGGGCCGCCGGCGCCACCACGGTGCTGTCGAACGTCGGCGTCCTGCAGCAAACCCTGATCACGGATACCTGCAACCAGATCGCCTCGGGCGCCATCGATGTCGGCCTGGTCGTCGGAGGCGATGCCGGATACCGGATCCGACGGGCGCAGCTGGCGGGAGAGCCGGTGTCCGAACGGGAAAGCCTGGATGAACCCGATGTCGAGTTCAAGCCCGGCAGCGAGCTGCGGCATCCGGCCGAATTGCGCGCGGGCTTGCGGATGCCGGTCGGCTTGTACGCGATCTGTGCCAGCGCCTGGCGTGCCGGCAGGGGCCTGGGCGTCGACGCGCACCGCGATGCGATGGCGCGCATGTACGCCCGCTTCACGGAAATCGCAGCAGACAATCCGCATGCCTGGGGGCGCGAACGGCATCCGCCGTCCCTGATCCGCGACGCGTCCGACCGCAACCCGATGCATGCGTTTCCCTATGCCCGGATGCACAGCTCCAACTGGAGCGTGGACCAGGCCTGTGCCCTGTTGTTCTGTTCACAGGCCAGGGCCGAAGCCCTGGGGATCGGTCCCGAGCACTGGATCCATCCGCTGGCCAGCACCGAGTCCAATCACATGGTGCCGGTGTCGGCACGCGCGGAGCTCGGCGCCTGTCCGGGGGCCGGCATCACCGCGCGTGCGGCCCTGTCCGCAGGGGGGCTGACACCCGAGCAGGTGGACCTGGTCGACTTCTATTCCTGCTTTCCATTCGCGGTGGAGGTCTACGCACAGGAGTCGGGCTTCTCGACCGAGCGTGACCTGAGTCTCACGGGTGGCATGGCCTTTGCCGGAGGCCCCTACAACAACTACGCGCTGCAGGCGACCTGCCGGATGGCCGAGTTGATGTCCGCCGGCGCCGGTCAAACCGGCCTGGTGTCCTCGGTCTCGGGCATCGTCACGAAGCAGGCCTTCGGCTTGTGGTCGCGCGCGCCTGGGCCCGACGCCTATGTCGGAATCGATCTGTCGCAGACCGTGGCGGCCCATACCGGAACCCGGGAGGTGCTGGAGGTGTTCGACGGGCCGGGCACGGTGGCGGGTCATACCGTCCTGTTCGACAAGACCGCGCCTCCCAAGGGGGTCGTGGTGGCCGACATCGAACACGGCCGCAGGACGGTCGCCGTGACCCATGACCTGGGCCTGGTTGCGACCATGCAGGCCGAGGAGTTCTGCGGCGTCCCGGTCCGGATCCATGCAGACGGACACTTTGAAACATCCATGTGAGAAACCCGAACGATGCAAGCAGAAATTGACAAGGCCTGCGCCGCAAGCGCATGCGAGACCGATGATGGATGCGCGCTGGCGCTGGTGCGACGCCTGAGCGCGACGCTGGACGTCGATCCGGCGCGGTGGCGCGATGGAGACGCCTTGCCCAGGGGCTGGCATGTCATCTTCTTCACCGCCGATACGCGGCATGCCGCGTTGCGGCCGGACGGTGTCGCGGGTTTCGGCGTTGCTTTGCCGGACCTGAGCTTGCCGCGCGTCGTCTTCGGTGGCCGGCGCGCGAGCTTCCATGGCGACATCCCCATCGGCGCCAGGATGCGCCGCGTCAGTCGGCTGCTGTCGGTCGTGCCCAAGCAGGGCCGTTCCGGTCGGTTTGCCGTGGCGACCGTGCAGCATGAGATCCATGTCGGGGACCGTGTCACGCCCGTCGTCGTGGAACAGCAGGACTACGTGATGCGCGAGGCGGCCGAAGCCGGTGCCGATGGGGACCGGGTCGCCGGCGCAGCCAAGCCGGCCGCGACGTCGGAAACAGGCGCCAAGGCGTTGGCCGGCTGGAGCCGGACGGTCGTGCCCGACGAGATGCTGCTGTTCCGGGTGTCGGCGCTGATGTTCAACACCCATCGCATCCACTACGACCATCCGTATGCGACGCGGCAGGAGGGATATCCCGCGCTGGTCGCGAACGCGTCGGTGTCCTCGCTGCTGCTGCTCGAGTATTTCCGCGCGCAGACGGGGCACGAACCGGCATCGGTGCGCTTGCGCAACATCGGTCTTGCCTACTGCGGCCAACCCCTGCACCTCCATATCGTGCCCTCGGATGGCGGCTGGAACATCTGGACCGAGAACGGTGACGGGGCCCGGTTGCTCGAAGGAAGGGTGGACTGAAGCATGAGCGCAACACTGGCCCTGGACGGCATTCGTGTGCTGGATTTCTCGAAGGTGTTGGCGGGCCCGTTGTGCGCGCAATACCTTGGCGACATGGGCGCCGACGTGATCAAGATCGAACCCATCGACGCCGGGGACGATACGCGGCGTTATCCGCCGACGCACCAATGCGCAGACGACGCGGACGGCACCGTGTTCCTGAGCACGAACCGCAACAAGCGCAGCCTGGCGCTCGACCTGAAATCCGATGCGGGCAAGTCCATCTGCCATCGCCTGGCGACGCAGTGCGACGTGGTGCTGGAGAGTTACGGGCCGGGTGTGGCGGAGCGACTGGGTATCGGGTACGAGGCCATGCGCGCGATCAATCCGCGCATCATCTACTGCAGCATTTCGGGCTACGGCAGTGTCGGACCGATGCGCTCGGGCAAGGGATACGACGCGGTATTGCAGGCCTTCTCGGGAATCATGTCCATCACCGGCGAGCCGGGGGGTGGCGCGGTGCGCAGCCCGTTCTCGCCGGTCGACCAGGCGACCGGCATGCATGCGCTGACCGGCATCCTGGCCGCGCTGATCGAGCGTGGCCGCACCGGGCGGGGCGTGCGGGTGGAGGCCAGCCTGTTCGACACCTCGCTGGCGTTCCTGGGCTACATCCTGCAGGGATTCTGGGCCAATGGCCAGGAGCCGTCGAAGTCCGGTTCCGCCCACGACTCCCTGTGCCCCTACGACGTGTTTCCGACGCGGGACAAATCCATGTTGCTCGGCGTGGCGAACGACACGTTGTGGCGCAAGTTCTGTTCCGTGGCCGGTGCTCCAGGTCTGGCCGACGATGCGCGTTTTTCCTCCAACGCGCTGCGCGTGACCCATCGCGGCGAAACGGTGGCGGCCGTCGCAGCCTTGCTGCGCGGGCGCGACCGCGACGATTGGATCGCGGCGCTGTCCGCCGTCGGCATCCCCTGCTCGGCCGTGCATTCGCTGGGCGAGATGGGTGCGCATCGTCATACGGAGGAATCCGGCATGGTGCAGCGTTACGCCCACCCGGCCTACGGCGCCTTGCAGACGGTGGCGCAACCCGTCCGGTTCGATGGACGTCGCAGCACCGTGCAGCGCGCGCCGCCCCTGCTCGGGCAACACACCCGGGAGATTCTCCTGCAGGCCGGTTACACGCCGGCCGAACTGGAGGCGTTTCACGCCGACAGGAACATTCGTTTTCATCCGAGCGACATCGGTTCAGCCGATACGCAACCCACCCGTGCCGTCAATTAGGAGACAAACCATGGCCCGTTACCTTCGAAGAATTCTCTTGCTGCTGATGTCACTCGCCTTTGCCGTGACGGCCAGCGCCCAGGACTGGCCGATGGCCAAGCCCTTGCGTATCGTGATCGGCTACGGCCCGGGATCCGCCAGCGACATCTTTGCGCGCCTGCTGGGCGAGCAGTTGTCGAAGAGCCTGGGGCAGACTGTGATCGTGGAGTCGAAGTCCGGTGCCGGTGGCCAGATTGCGGCGGAATACGTGGCGCGGTTGCCGGCGGATGGCTACACGCTGTTCCTGACCACCAACACCACGCATTCGGCCAATCCGTACCTGTTCAAGTCGCTGAGTTACGACCCGGTCAAGGATTTCACGCCGATTGCGCGTGTCGGCCTGTTTCCCTTCGTGTTGCTGGTGGACGCCAAGAGCCCGATCCAGACAGTGCAGGACCTGGTCAACCATGCCAAGGCCCATCCGAAGACGGTCAGTTATGCCTACACGAGCAGCACCGGACAGGTGGCTGCGGCGGCGCTCGCCAACAGCACGAAGATGAATGACGCGGTGGCCGTGCCCTACAAGTCTTCACCCGAAGCCATGACCAGCGTGCTTGCCGGCCAGACCACCTTCACCGTGCTGGACTTTGCCAGCAGCCGCAAGCTTGTGCAAGGAGGGCGCTTGCGCGCGGTTGCGGTTACCACCAACGAACGCACGTCGCTGGGCCCGGATCTGCCGACCATCGCCGAGGCGTCCGGGCTGTCGGATTTCGGCGTGCTGGCCTGGATGGGATTCTTTGCCCCCGCGAACCTGCCGGCGCCGATCCAGGAGCGACTCAGTGCGGAGCTGGTGAAGATCGTTTCCGCACAACCCATGCAGGAACGGATCGCGGCGATGGGTGCGGATCCTACGCCGCAAGGCCATGCGCAGTTTGCCCCTTTTGTGGTGGACCAGCTGGCGGTATGGAAGCGGCAGATCGGCATCGCCGGCATGAAGCCCCAGTAACCGGCGTAGTCCGGCGGCGGCGCCGCGGACCGGGCCATGGAGGCAACGCGGCCGGCTGGAGCCGGCGCGTTGTCCGATCGAGAGGCGCCGAACCGGAAATTCGATTAGGCTCGTGGCGTGCCACCGAAGATTGCCATGATGCCTTCGCCACGGGTCCAGCCGCCCCGTGTCCGGCCGCGCCCATGACACCGGAGCCGGCCGCGTCTTATGCGCTGATCCTGGGCCGCGACGCAGGCGTCCGGCGACTGCTGCACTACTGGATGCTGGGCCTGGCCTTGTACGTCGTTAGCCTGACGATGTTGTGGTTCGAAGTCTGGACCGGCGAGGCGCCGCGGCGCGAAGTGACCTGGCTCAGCATGGCATCGGTCGGCGGCGCGGCCATGGCCTATATCGCCATTCGCGCCAGCCCGCGGCTCGGCCTGCAGAGCGCCCTGCTCAACAACCTGCAGTGTGTGTACGCGATCACCTGCATCGTCTGCGCCTATGCCCTGGTCGGGCCGGTGCGTGCCGTGACACTGAGCATCCTGGTCGTGGTGCTGGTGTTCGGCGGTTTTTCCGCGACGCCGGTCCAGATGCGGGCCTTGTGTGTGTATGCGGTCTCGCTGCTGGGGTTGACGATGCTCTGGAAGACTCAGTCCGATCCTGCCCGTTATCCGTGGAACCAGGAGCTGGCCCATTTCGTCATTGCCGCCACGATGCTGGTGGCCGTGGCCTACATGGCCGAATTGCTCAGCCGGCTGCGAAGAACGCTCAAACAGCGCGCGCAGGAACTCGCCGCCGCACTCGATCGCATCAAGGACATGGCGCGGCACGACGAGTTGACCCAGCTGATCAACCGCCGCCAGATGACCGAGACCTTGCAACAGGAACTCGCGCGCATCCAGCGGGGCCAGCGCGGTGGCGAGTCGGCCTGCGTGGCCGTGATCGACATCGATCATTTCAAGCGTGTCAACGATACGCTGGGACATGCCGCGGGAGATGCGGTGCTGCGCAGTTTTGCCCGGCACGCGCAAGCCGCGATCCGGCGGCACGACACGCTGGCGCGTTGGGGCGGCGAGGAGTTCCTGCTGCTGTTGCCGATGACCGCCCCCCAGGCCGCCGGCGAAGTGCTCGAACGCATGCGCCGTCAGGTGCATGCGTGCGTGCGCGTTGACGCCGACCCGAACTTGCGCGTCACGTTCTCGGCCGGCCTGGCCCAGGCGTTGGCCGGGGAGTCGGTGGACGCAACCATCGAACGCGCCGACGCTGCGATGTACCGCGCCAAGCGAGACGGCCGCGACCGCATCGTCCATGCGTCGTCGGGCCAGGACCGCGACGATGCGTCGCAGGCAGTGGTCGCAGGCCCCGTGGGTGCGTCGTCGGATCCGGCGACGGCACGATCCGCGGTTCGAGGGCTTTCCGAAGCGGGGTGACGCGCGGCGTCGTCAGTCGCGGCGCGTGCCGGCCGGGCTCGGTTGTCCCGCGCCCTTGCGGTGCAACGCTACCTGCGCCGTCGCCGCCAGCAAGGTAAAGCCGAGCATCAGCCACCCCAGGTACAAGGCGCCATTTAGCGGCAACAGGCCGACGGCGAATCCGGCCAGTGCGCCCGTCAGTTGTTGCATCAGGCCGGCCACGGCCGCGGCCGACCCGGCCAGGCCCGGCACGACGCCGACGGTGCCCGACAGGCAGGTCGGCGTCAGCAGCCCATGGCCCACGCCAAGCAGCATCAGCGGCATGGCGAATGCCAGCGGCGCATGCAGCCCGGCCATGGCCAGCGCGATCATGAGGGTGACGCCGCCGGTGGCCAGCAGTTGCCCGATCATCATCAGCCGGCGTTCGCCGTGACGGTGGATCAGCGCGCTGGTGAGGAAATTGCCGCAGATATACGACATGGGCACCAGCATGATGTACAGGCCGACACCTTGCGGTCCGACGCCGTAGCTGCCCAGCACGACGGGCGCGCCGGCGAGGAAGGCAAAGAAAGCGGCGGTCGTCAGCGCGAGGATCGCCACGTACAGCAGGAACGCCGGTACCCGGAACAGGCGTGCATAGGCGCTGCGCATGTCGATGAACCAATGCGTTTCGCTGCGCTCTTTCTTGCGGTCGGCCGGCACGCCCCACCAGGTGGAGAGCAGCAATATGACGGCGATCATGGCGATCAGCACGAAGTTCGACTGCCAGCCCAGGCGCACATGCAACTGGCCGCCGATGAGGGTTCCCAGGGGCGGTGTCATCCCCATGGTCATGCCGACGTAGGCCATGAAGCGGGTGCGTTGCGGGCCCTGGAAGATGTCCTGCACCATGGATCGCCCCACGACCATGCCAGCCGCGCAACCCGCGCCTTGCAACACACGTGCCGCCGTCAGCGCGGCAATGTCGGACACCAGTGCCGCGAGCACCGAGCCGGCCACGGCCAGAGCCAGGCCGGCCATCAGCACGATCTTGCGCCCATGGCGATCCGACAACGGCCCATGGACGAGCTGCATGCCGCCGAAGGCCACGACGAACGCGCTGAACGTCAATTGCACGCTGGCCTGGTCGGCACCGAAGATCGTGCCCCATTCCTGCATCGACGGCAGGCAGATGGTCATGGCCAGCAGGCCAAAGGTGATCTGTCCGAGCAGGTTGGCGATCAGCCAGGGGCTGGCGCGAGGATGGCTGGGGTCGTGGGTCAAGGTCGGGGGGCGGGGCTCGGGGCATGCGGGTGCGCCACGCCACGTGTTGTCGATGGGTCATGCACGTCCGGTTCGGCTGCGCGACGCCATTGTGGCCGAAGACCGGCGACATCGCGGCGACGGAGGTGACTCCGGGCGGCGGGTGTCGGTGCAAAGGCCCCTGGATCACGCGCCTGGCGGTGCGTGGCCGCAGGCCGGCCGCTAGCTAGAAGTCCAGCTTCGCCAGCGTGCGCACGGCGTTGCGGATGCTGGTGGCGTCGAAACCGCCAAATCCCATCACCAGGGCCGGCGCGCGCTCGGTCTGCAGGCGAAAACGCGACAGCGCCGCCAATGCAATACCGGCCTGCTGCGCCTGCGCCGCCACGCGCTGGTCGTCCGCGCCTGGGCGCAGCCATGCCATCGTCTGCAGCCCGGACTGCGCGCGTTCGACCACAAGTCGCCCGGCCAGCGCGCTGCAACAGGCGTCGAGCAACACATCCTGGCGCTCGCGATACACCGCGCGCATGCGCCGGACATGGCGCGCCAGGTGTCCTTCGTTGATGAATCGCGCCAGCACCCGCTGCTCCAGCGTGCTGCCATGTCGGCCCGAGATCGCGCGTGCCGCCGTCAGTGGTTCGATCAGGGCAGGGGGGCAGACGATGAAGCCGATGCGCAGCGACGGGAACAAGACCTTCGAGAACGTGCCCACGTAGATCACGTTGCGCCCCCCGTCCAGCGCCTGCATCGACGGTATCGGCTTGCCGTCGAACCGGTATTCGCTGTCGTAGTCGTCCTCGATGATCCAGGCGCCGCTGCGCAGCGCCCAGTCGATCAAGGCAAGCCGGCGCGGCAGGCTCATCGTGATGCCCAGCGGGAACTGCTTGGACGGGCACAGCAGCAAGGCGCGCGGTGCGGTGCCCGCGGGCAGCTTCGTCGGCAGCCTGGCGCCGTCTTTGTCCACCGGCATTGGCACGATGCGGCAGTCAGCGGCGCGCGCCGCCGAATACGCGCCCGGAAAACACGGATCCTCCAGCCCGACGGCGTCGCCCGGTCGGGTCAGCACCCGCAGCAACATGTCCATGGCATGTTGTGCGCCGGCGGTGATCAGCACGCTGTCGGCGCTGCATTGCGAACCGCGGGCGATCGACACATGGTCGGCAATCGCACGGCGCAACGAACGATCACCCTGGGCGTCTCCCTCGCCGAGCAAGGAGCCGATCTGCGCGGCGTCGCGCGCATCGCGCAAGGTGCGCGACTGCAGTCGCGCCCAGGTCTCGATCGGAAACAGGTTCAGGTCCGGGTGGTTGACCCGGAACGGAACCGCCGGAATCGAATGGCGCAGCGACTCCGGCACGAAGTCGAAACGGTTGTGCACGACAGCCGCCTTGTGCGGTAACGCATCGATGTCTCGCCGGCCCGCGTGCGCCGGCTTCGCGGGGGCGGGCGGCCGCAGTTGCGACACGTAATGCCCCGAGCCGGAGCGGACCTGCAGGTAACCCTCGACCTCCAGTTGCACGTAGGCCTGCAACACGGTGTTGCGGGCAATGCCGAATTGCGACGCCAGTGCACGCGACGACGCCAGGCGCTGGCCCGGCAGCATGGCACCGGACAGGATGGCATCGCGCAAGCGCAGGTAGACCTGGCGGTAGATCGGCTGCTCGTGGTCGAACACCGGCGCCGCGGAGGTGTCGGCCGAAGGCCTGGTTCGGCTGTGTTGCATGCGCCGGTTCCCGCAGAAAGTGGTTCCATCATTCTTGCAGAAACTGGCACTTGTGGGTGATCCGGTGCCGGCCGTACATTCGAAGCGTGCCTAGTGCGCAACCCGCCCGAGTCTGTTGATTTTGAGGAGCGACCCATGAGAAGACTGTTCCGGATATCGATCTGCATGTTGTTGAGTTTCTGGATGGCGTCGGCATCGGCGCAGACGCCGACACGCGGCGGCACCCTGCAATCCGTGTTGTGGCCGGAGCCGCCGGGCATCGTGCCGGGGCTGTTTCTGCAGTCGCCCGCGTTGTTGCCGGGAACCAAGATCTTCGAGAGCCTGCTGACCTACGACTTCAAGCTCGAGCCCCAGCCCATGCTGGCCGAGTCGTGGACGATCTCGCCCGACGGGCGCAAGTACACCTTCAAGCTGCGCCGCGACGTGAAATGGCATGACGGCAAGCCCTTCACGGCCGACGACGTGGTGTTCACGTTCGGCGAATTCCTGGTCGACGTGCATCCCCGTTCCAAGGCCGTGTTCCAGCGCACCAAGGTCGTCAAGCTCGACAGCCATACGGTGGAGTTCGTGCTGGCCGAGCCGTTCTCACCGCTGATCCGCAGCTTCGACACGATCGGCGCGCCCATCCTGCCGGCCCACCTGTACAAGGGAACGGACCTGCGCAAGAACCCGGCGAACAGCACGCCTGTGGGCACCGGCCCATTCAAGTTCAAGGAATGGAAACGCGGCGAATACATCCACCTGGTGCGCAACGACGCATACTGGCGCAAGGGCCTGCCGTACCTGGACGAGATCTACTACCGCTTCGTGCCGGATGCCGCCTCGCGTGCGCTGGCGATGGAAGGCCAGCAGTTCCATATCGCGACCCAGAACGACCTGGAACTGATCGACGCGGCGCGGCTGGCCAAGCTGCCCTACCTGCAGGCCACGAACAAGGGATGGGAATGGGGTTCGCCGATCGCCTGGATCGAACTGAACCTGCGCAAGCCGCCCTACAACGACAAGCGTTTCCGCCAGGCCATCATGCATGCGCTCAATCGCCAGCAGGTACGGGACAACATCTTCCAGGGATTTGCCAAGATCGCGACCGGTCCGATCCACTCCGATTCGCCGTTCTACGAGCCCCAGGTACGCAACTACGACTACAACAAGGCCAAGGCCGAGGCGCTGCTCGACGAGATGGGCCTGAAAAAAGGCGCCAACGGCGTGCGCACCACGGTCAAGCTGCTCGGCCTGCCGTATGGCGAGGTCTGGAACCGCGCCGCCGAAAGTACGCGCCAGGCCTTGCGCCAGGTCGGCATCGAGGTCGTGCTCGAGTCCTCGGACGCAGCCGGCTGGGTCGATCGCCTGAAGAACTGGGACTTCGAGATGATCATGACCTATCTCACGACCCTGTCCGACCCGGCACTGGGCGTCTCGCGCACCTTCCTGACGGACAACCAGCGCAAGGGCGTGCCGTTCACGAACGAGTCCGGGTATTCGAACCCCAAGGTCGATGCCTTGTTCAAGGAGGCCGCCTCGACGGTGGATGAAGCGCGGCGCAAGCAGCTGTATTCGGAGGTGCAGAAGATCCTGGTCGAAGATGCTGCCGTGATCTGGCTGGTCGAGTTGCAGTGGCCCACGGTCACCAACAAGCGACTGCATGACGCGGTGATCAACGGCCTGGGCCCGAACGGCAATTTCGCCGAAGCCTGGCTCGAAAAAGCCCCTTGATCCTGGCCGCCGCCCATGCGCCTGTTCGCCGCCTTTGCCGCCTGGTTGCCCCGCGCCATCCTGACCCTGGCGGCGATCGGCTTGCTCAACTTCACGTTGATCCGGCTCGCTCCGGGCGACCCGGCCGCCGTCATCGCCGGTGAAAGCGGGGCCGGCGACGCGGCATTCATTGCCGAGATCCGCCGGGACTACGGCCTGGACAAGCCGATGCCGGTGCAGGTCGGTCACTACCTGGCACGGCTGGCCACGCTGGACCTGGGTGTGAGTTACCGCAACAACCAGCCGGTGATGCACCTGATCACGCAGCGCCTGCCGGCCACGTTGATCCTGACCGGCTCGGCCTTGCTGGTAGCCCTGGTGCTGGGAACCGCACTGGGCATCCTGTCGGCACGATCGCGCGGGGGCTGGCTCGACGTGGCGGTGGGGACTGGCGCGATGTTCTGTTACGCCATGCCGGTTTTCTGGGTCGGGCTGGTGCTGGTGCTGGTGTTTTCCGTCGGCCTGGGCTGGTTCCCGGCGTTCGGCATGGTGGCCTTGATTCCCAAGCAGGGTTTTGCCCATGTGCTGGACGTGGCCTGGCACCTGGTGCTGCCGGCGCTGACGCTGGCGTTGTTGCACATGGCCGTGTACGTGCGCCTGGCACGTGCGTCCACGCTCGAGGTGCTGGACCGGGAGTTCGTGCGCACGGCCCATGCCAAGGGCCTGACCGAGTCGCAGGTGTTGCGCAAGCACGTGTTGCGCAATGCCTTGTTGCCGACGGTGACGATGGCGGGCCTGCAGATCGGTCATCTGCTCGGCGGCGCCGTGGTCATCGAGACCGTGTTCGCATGGCCGGGCATCGGCCGCCTGGCCTTCGATGCCTTGCTGCAGCGCGACTATGCGGTGATTCTCGGCGTCTTTTTCCTGTCGTCGGTGCTGGTCGTGTTTGCCAACCTGGCAACCGATCTGGTGCTGCGCCTGGTCGATCCCCGGATCGGCCGCTGATCCGGATCTGCCATGAGCCTTGTGACGATGAACCGAAGCCGTTGGCGTGTCTGGGTGGGCGCCGGCATCCTGCTCGCCATTGGCGTGGTGGCGGTGTTTGCGCCGTGGCTTGCGCCGCACGACCCCTGGGCCCTGCTGGGTCCGCCGATGGCGCCACCGGGCGAAACCTATTTGCTGGGAACCGACCTGCTGGGCCGTGACCTGCTGTCCGGACTGATCCACGGCGCCCGCGTGTCGCTGCTGATCGGCCTGGCCTCGAGTGCCTGCGCCATCCTGATCGGCGGCAGCCTGGGCGCGGTGGCGGGTTATTTCGGCGGCCGCGTCGATCATGCGGCCATGCGCATCACCGAGTTCTTCCAGGTGATCCCGTCGTTCCTGTTCGCGATCCTGCTGGTGGCCATCATGACGCCGGGGCTGGAGAGTGTCATCGTCGCCATCGCGCTGGTGACCTGGCCGCCGGTGGCGCGGCTGGTGCGGGCCGAGTTCCTGAGCTTGCGCAGCCGCGAATTCGTCGAGGCGGCACGCTCCGTCGGCATCGGGCACTGGCAGATCATCGTGCGCGAGATCCTGCCCAATGCCTTGCCGCCGGTGATCGCCGTTGGCTCGCTGATGGTGGCCACCGCCATCCTGACCGAAGCCTCGCTGAGCTTTCTCGGACTGGCCGATCCCAACCTGATCAGCTGGGGCTACATCATCGGTTCCTCGCGACCGGTGTTCCGCCAGGCCTGGTGGCTCAGCGTATTGCCGGGGCTGTGCCTGTTCGTCACCGTGCTGGCCATCAACCTGCTGTCCGATGGCCTGGGAGACGCCAACAATCCGCTGCTGCGCGCCCGGCAGGCGCGTGCGTCATGAGTGAGCTGCTCGAGATCCGCGATCTGTCGATCGCCTTGCCGCCGGGTGCCGACCGGTCGCTGGCGGTGGAGAACCTCAGCCTGCGCGTACGCCGTGGCCAGACCTTGTGCGTGGTCGGCGAGTCCGGGTCGGGCAAGTCCCTGGCCGCGGCCGCGATCGTGCGACTGCTGCCCTCGACCGCGCTGCGCATCACGGCCGGCCAGGTGCTGTTCGACGGCCGCGACACCCTGGCCATGAACACGGACGAACTGCTCGCGATCCGGGGCGGCCGGATCGGCTACGTGTTCCAGGACCCGCTGTCCTGCCTCAACCCGCTGGAGCGGGTCGGCGTGCAGGTCCGCGAAGTGCTCGATCGCCACGGCTGGCCGGGCGACCGTCACCAGCGGGTGCAGGAGATGCTGGCGGACGTCGGCCTGCCCAGTCCCGATACGCTGGTGCACAAGTACCCGTGGCAACTCTCCGGCGGCCAGCGCCAGCGCGTCATGATCGCGATCGCGCTGGCGGCGGACCCGGCGCTGGTCATCGCCGACGAGCCGACGACGGCACTGGACGTCACGACGCAGGCGCAGATCCTGCGGCTGTTGCGCGAGATGCAGGCGCGGCGCAATCTCGGCCTGTTGCTGATCACGCACGACTTCGGCGTCGTGTCCGAGATGGCCGACGAGGTTGCCGTACTCAAGGATGGCCGGCTCGTCGAATACGGTCCGCGCGACGCGGTGCTGCGCGACCCGCAGCAGGACTACACGCGGCGGCTGCTGGCCGCGGTGCCGCCGTTGACCCCGCGGGCCCCGCGCACGCCGACGGAGCCGCTGCTCGCGGCGCAGGGGCTGGGCAAGACCTGGCATACCCGTGGCGGCTTGTGGCGCCGGGGGACGTCCACGCATGCGGTTGCCGATGTCGCGTTGACAGTCGGCCGCGGCGAGACCGTGGCCGTGGTCGGGGAGTCTGGCAGCGGCAAGTCGACGCTGGCGCGATTGCTGGTGCGCCTGGCCGATGCCGATCACGGAACGGCCTGTCTCGAGGGCCTGGGCGACGACTACCTGGCCTTGCCGGCACACGCGCTGGCCCCCTTGCGGCGGGCGGTGCAGATGGTGTTCCAGGATCCCTTCGCCTCGCTCAATCCGCGCCACACCGTGGGCGAAAGCATCGCGATGGGGCCGATCGCCAACGGCACGCCGCGCGCGCAGGCGCTCGACGAGGCGCGTGCGCTGCTGGCCCGCGTCAAGGTCGACCCGATGGCGGCGGATCGGTATCCGAACGAGTTCTCCGGTGGCCAGCGCCAACGCATCGTGATCGCCCGTGCGCTGGCGATGCATCCGCGCCTGCTGGTGGCGGACGAGCCGGTGTCGGCGCTCGATGTGTCGGTGCAGGCCGAGATCCTCGAGTTGCTCGAGGAGATCCAGGCGCGTGACGGCGTGGGCATGGTGTTCATCACGCATGACCTGCGCGTGGCCTCGCGCATGGCCGACCGCATCCTGGTGATGAGCAAGGGGCGTGTGGTCGAGCAAGGCGACGCCCGCACCATCCTGACCGAACCGCAACATCCGTACACGCGCGAACTGCTGGCCGCGGTGCCGCGTATCGAAACGACACCGGCGGCGCTCGCACAGCTGTCCGGCCACGCTTGAACAAGAGGAGGAGCAGCAATGTCGAACCAAAAAATGGGCCCATGGCAGGCCGTTGTCGAGGCCTTGAAAAGCGAAGGCGTGACCCACGTCTTCGGGCTGCCGGGCAACCCCAAGCATCTGGTGAACGACCTGATGGACCATTCGGACATCGAGTTCGTGCTCGTGCGCGACGAGAAGTCGGCCGTGGCCTGCGCCTATGCCTGGGGCCGCCTGACCGGCCAGCCGGGCGTCGTGTTCTCGAACCCGGGGCCGGGCATCACCAACCTGGTGACCGGCCTGCTCGAGGCCACCTGCGGTTCGGTGCCGATGGTGGCGATCGCCAATGGCGTGGTGCAACACCAGGAAGGCATGGGTGCGTTCCAGGAGCTCGATTCCCGCACGCTGATGCGCCCGGTCACCAAGTGGATGGAGCGCGTGGCCGACATCCGGCGCGTGCCCTGGGTCATGCGGCGCGCCTTTGCCACGGCGCGCAGCGGGCGGCCGGGCGCGGTCTACGTCGAGTTGCCGTCCGACCTGGCCGACCAGCAATGCGACATGGCGCCGTACGTGGTGGCGCCCGAGGCCAGTCGTTGCCGGCCGGACGCCGAGCGACTGGCCGAAGCCGTGACCGTGTTGCGCCAGGCGCGCCAGCCCGTCATCGTGTGTGGCGCCGGTGCGGTCGTCTCGGGCGCGGCGGAGGAAGTCGCCCAGCTGGCGGACCAATTGGCGGCCGCGGTGATGACCACGCCCGGCGGACGCGGCATCTATCCGGAAGACGGTCCCAATGCGATGGGGCAGATCGGCCTGTATTTCACGCAGGCGGGAAAGCGCTGGTACGACGACGCCGATGTGTTGCTGGTGCTCGGCTCGCGGCTCGAGGCCTTCAGCACCAACAGCTGGTCGTTGTACCCGAAGAACGCGCGGCTGGTGCATGTCGACATCGACCCGATGGCGCTGGACATGAACTGGCGCGCGGCGGTCGGCGTGACCGGCGACGTGCGACTCAGCGTGCTCGACATGCTGGCCGAACTCGATCGACAAGGACATGCGCGCGACCCGGCGCGGGCCGACCGGCTGGCCGGCGCCAGCCGCGCCTATGTGCGGGCCTGCATCACCGAGGCCCGCGAGCCGCATACGCCCATCCGCACCCGCCAGGTGCTCGAGTCGGTCAACCGCATCTTCGGCCACGACACCATCCTGATGAAGGAAAACGGCGCGGCCGACCTGTGGTGTTATTACTGGCCCTATTACCGGGTGCTGGACGTTGGCGACTGCGTGCCGATGGCCGAGCAGACCGCGATGGGCATGGGCGCCATCGGCGCGATCGGCGCCAAGCTGGCGCGGCCCGACAAGCAGGTCGTGTGTTTCGTCGGCGACGGTGCGATGCAGATGTCCATCGTCGAACTGGCGACCGCCAGCGAGCGACGCTGCGGCGTGACCTGGGTGGTGCTGAACAACCAGGCGTTCGGATGGGTACAGTACAACCAGGTCCTGACCAAACGGCCGCTGCGCAATACCGGGTTCGAGGTCGGGTCGGATTTTGCGGCGATTGCCCGCGCCCAGGCCTGTCATGGCATCACGGTCACCGACCCGGCCATGGTCGACGCAGCGGTGCAGGAGGCGCAGCGGCTCAACCAGGAGGGCACCCCCGTGCTGATCGACGTGCGTATTGCCAAACACGACTATTCCGATCATTTCGTCGCCGTCCACCATGAGCGCATCGACCACTGAATCGGTCGGTGCGGGGGCGGTGTCGCCGGAGCAGGCGGCGTTGATCCGGCGCTTCCGGGCAGATCCGCTCGCCGCGCCCGATGCGCAACTGCGGGCGTTTCTGCTGCCGCTGCGCAACCTGCCGGCGGCGCGCAAGCATGCGCTGATGCGCCTGCCGGCGCAGCAGGCCTGGACGCTGGTGCGGCTCGGCGGCCGCGACGCCCCGGTCGAGATCGTTGGTGGCCGCTGGTGCTCGCGCGCCGATGCCGAATGGGCGGTGTTCCGCGCCCGCTGGCAGGCCGTGCATGGATGGGATCCGGAGCGTCTCGATGACTGATGTCGTCGGCTACCTGGACCGGTGGACGGCGCAGCCGGGCGGCCGCGTGGCCGTGCACCTGTCCAGCGCCGAGCCCGGAGCCGCCACGGTGACGCTGGTTCGCCTGGGGCGTGGCGAGCAACGCGACGAACCTGGCGGTATCGCGTTCGAGACCGTGTCATCCGTGCCCGCGCAGGCCGTGGCGCTGCGCCAACAGCCGGTCGACGCCGGCTCGTATGCGCGGGTCGATGGGCTGGACGCACTGCCGTTGGCCGATGCAAGCCTGGCCGTGCTGGTGCAGCCATGGCTGGTGTCCGACGAGGAACAGGTGATTGTTGCGTTGCAGGGCGCCGATGCGCGGTGTGCCCTGCGGGTTTCGATCGATGGCAGCGGTCGTGTCGCCCTGCACGCCGGCGATGCCCGGGCCGCGAGCCCGCACGCCGTGTTTCCGCGCCACTGGAGCCTGTGGCTGCTGCACTGGTGCGCCACGTCCGTGCAACTGGACATCGTCGACGTGCGCACGTCGCGGCGCACCACGCTGGCTTTGCCGCCGCCGGCCGCGCTGCCGGCCTGGCGGGATCTGACGCTGGCGGGCGAGCCGCGGCGGGACGGCACGGTCGGCGCGCATTTCGACGGCCGGCTCGAGCGTCCGGCATTATGGCCATCGGCGGTGTCGTGCGACGTGGCACTGCACGCCTTGTTGCGCCAAAACGGCCTGCCCGACGGGGCGCTCGCCTGCTGGGACTTCGCTCCCCATGCGCAGCAGTCCCTGTTGCCCGATCACGGTCCGCACGGCCTGCACGGCCGGCTCGTGCAAGGCCCCAAACGTGCGGTGCGCGGCGCCCGCTGGAACGGCTCGGTGTTCGACTGGCGCCAGGCGCCCGAGCAATATGCCGCCGCGCATTTCCACCGGGACGACCTGACCGACGCCGGCTGGCAGTGCGACATTTCGATCGCGCTGCCGCCCGACCTGCGTTCGGGCGCGTATGCGGTGCGGATACAACGCGACGATGCCGACGACGGCAGCCTGACCGGCGGCCTGTGCCGGCTGCCGCTGTTCGTGCGGCCGGCGACCCCGCCGGCATCCGGCGACGCTGTTGTCGCGGTGGTGTTTTCGACCTTCACCTACCTGGCGTATGCAAACGACCGCTGCGCCTTGTTCGGGCACAACCCCGAGGTGCTGGCCGACCAGGCGATCGCGCTCGAGCCCGCCGACGTGTTGTTGTCGCAACATCCGCAGTGGGGGTTGTCCTTGTACGACACGCATCGCGACGGCGCCGGCGTCAGCACCACGTCGCGCTGGCGGCCCATACCCGGCTTCCAGCCGGACCAGCGCGCCTGGCAGGCCGGTGAAGGTTCGGGCCGCTGGAACTATCCGGGCGACCTGCTGCTGGTCGAATGGCTCGAACGCGAAGGCATCGCATGGCATGCGTTCACCGACGACGACCTGCACGCCCATGGCAGCGCCTTGCTGGCGCCGTATCGCACGGTGCTCACCGGCAACCATCCCGAATACGCGACGACCGGACTGCTCGACGCCTACCGCGGCTTCGTCGCTGGCGGCGGACGCATGATCTACCTGGGCGGCAACGGCTTCTACTGGAAGGTGGCTTGCCACCCGCAGCACGACGGCGTGCTCGAGCTGCGCCGGGCCGAGGACGGCAACCGCAGCTGGGCCGAGGAGCCCGGCGAGTATTACCATGCGTTCGATGGCGGCTACGGCGGCCTGTGGCGCCGCAACGGGGTGGCGCCGCAAAGCTGGCTCGGTGTCGGCTACAGCGGCCAGGGGTTTCGGCGCAGCGTGGGTTACGAACGCACGGCCGAGTCCGATCGGCCCCAGGTCGCATTTGTGTTCGATGGTGTCGATGCGCGCAGCTTCGGCACCCGGGGCGTGATCGGCGGTGGCTGCGCCGGGGTCGAGGTGGACCGGCAGGATGTGACCTTGGGCTCCGATCCGCTCGGCATCCGGCTGGCCAGCTCGGTGCCGTTCGATGCGACCTATTTCGTGGCCAACGAGGAGTTGCTGGTGTCGCGCCCGACGATCAGCGGCCCGTTTTCGCCCGGCCTGCGCGCCGACGTGGTGTTGCAGGCGTCGGCGGGGGGCGGCGCGGTGTTCAGTACCGGCTCCATCGCCTGGGTCGGTGGCCTGGCCGCCGACGGCGGTGACCCGGACGTGCAACGCATCACCCGCAACGTATTGGCGCGTTTCCTCGATCCGGCGCCGCTGGAGGTGGAGCGTGGGGAGACGGACTGACATGAACAAGGAGACAACCTGATGCCGACGGCATTGATCACTGGCTGCGACACCGGCCTGGGGCGCGCGTTCGCGCAGCAATATGCGCGCGACGGCTGGAACGTCTGGGCCACCTACCGCGACCTGGCCAACGCCATCGCGGACGATCGCATACGGCACGCGGCGCTCGATGTCACCGCGTTCGCGCAGTTCGACGCCTTGCGCGCGCAGGTGGGGGCCGAGCCGATCGACCTGCTGGTCTCCAACGCCGGCATCGGCCTGGACATCGGCAAGCTCGGCGAACTCAATTTCGACTATGTGCAGCGCATGTTGTCGGTCAATCTCGTGGGGGCGCTCAAGCTGGTCGAGACCTTCGTCGACAACGTCGCGGCCAGCCAGCTGCGGCGTATCGTGCTGGTGACCAGCCGCATGGGATCGATCGAATCCAACCTCAGTGGCGGCCACTACGGCTACCGGGCGAGCAAGGCCGGCCTGAACGCGGTCGGACGCAGCCTGGCCATCGACCTGTACCCGCGCGGCGTGGCGGTGACGATGATCCATCCCGGCTGGGTCAGCACCCAGGGTGGTGGCCCACAGGCGCCGATGGATGCGGACCAGAGCGTCGCGTCGATGCGCGACGTGCTCGCGCGCATGGGCAACCACGAGACCGGCAGCTTCGTCAGTTATGACGGCAGGACCTTGCCATGGTGAATGAAGCCGGTTTCGACGCCATCGTCGCGGGTGGTCGCGTCATCGATCCGGCCAACGCCGTCGACGCGGTATGCGACATCGGCATCCGCGACGGCCAGGTCGCCGCGCTGGCTTCTTCGCTGCCGCGCCCGCCGGGCGTGCAGATCCACGATGCCGGTGGCCTGCTCGTGGTTCCGGGGTTGATCGACCTGCACACCCACGTCTATGCCAAGGCCACCTCGTACGGCGTCGATCCGGACCGGGTGGCCTTGCGCGCCCAGGTCGCCACCATGGTGGACGCTGGCAGCGCCGGCGCGGGCACCTACGCGGGTTTCCATGCCTTCGTGATCGAGCCCGCCCGTACGCGGGTGCTGGCCTTTCTGAACATCTCTTTTCCGGGCATCTTTGCCTTCGACCGCGACGTGATGGTCGGCGAGGCCGCGCACCACTCACTGCTGCACGTGCCGCGCTGCGTGGAGGTCGCCCGTGCGCACGCGGACTCGGTCGTAGGCATCAAGGTGCGCCTGGGCGGCGCCGTCTCCGGCGACCTGGGCCTGCAGGCACTGGACAAGGCCCAGCAGGCTGCGGCAGAACTCGGCCTGCCGGTCATGTGCCATGTCGGTCGGCCGCCGCCGAGCTACGCCGACATCGTCGACCGTCTGCGACCGGGCGACATCCTGACCCATTGCTTCCGCCCGGCGCCGAACGCGCCGGTGGACGAGGCGCGCAAGGTGTTGCCAGCGGTGCGCGCCGCGCGCCGGCGCGGCGTGTTGTTCGACATCGGTCACGGCATGGGTGCCTTCGGTTTCGACAGCGCGGAGGCGGCGCTGGCCGACGGTTTCGCGCCCGACACCATCTCCAGCGACGTGCACGGACTCAGCGTCGACGGGCCCGCCTACGACCTGCTGCACACGATGAACAAGTTGCTCAACTGCGGCATGTCGGTGCACGACGTGGTGCGAACGGTCACGGTGACGCCGGCCAACGCCATCGGGCGGCCGCAGCTCGGGCAACTGGCCGTCGGCGCCTGCGCCGATCTGGCCCTGTTCAGGCTGGCGGAAGTGGCGCTGCGTTTCGTCGACGTGACCGGTGCGCATCGCGACAGCGCGCAACTGCTCAAGCCTGCCGGCATGTTGCGGGCCGGGCGCTGGTGCGACCCGCAGCCGCGGCCATGGGAATTCCCGCGCGTGGCTGGTGGCGGTTGAGATACCCCCCATCGGCTGCGGCGGCAGGCTTTCAACTCAGGAGCAGACCATGACAGATTCACCATCAACCGCACCCGTCCCGCCCATGCGGATTGCCATCGCCGGTTTCGGCGCCTGGGGCCAGATGCATGCCAAGGCGATCGAGGCGATCGACGGCGCCCAGGTGGTCGCGGTGCTGGCACGCAGCGATGCGGCGCGCATGGCGGCGCGCGACCTGGTGCCGCAGGCGGTGGTTGTCGACGACCTGGACGCGTTGCTGGCCCTCAAGGCGGTCGACGTGGTCAATGTCACCTTGCCCAACCACCTGCATGCGGCCACGGCGGTGCGCGCGCTCGATGCCGGCCGGCATGTGTTTCTGGAAAAACCCATGGGCCTGGACCTGGCCGAATGCGACGCGGTTGCGCACGCCGCCCTGCGCAATGCGCGGCAGGTGGCCGTGAACTACGAGTTGCGGGTGTCGCGCCAGTGGGGCCTGGTGCGCGAGCAGATCGCGCAAGGTGTGTTGGGTGCGGTGCGTTACCAGCACCTGACGCTGTTCCGCAAGCCGTTTCGCACCGGCGCCGGCGGATGGCGGTACGACCCGGCGCGCGTCGGTTCCTGGGTGCTCGAGGAACTGGTGCATTTCATCGACCTGGTGCTCTGGTATGCCGAAGCCGACGGCATGCCGTGCCGGGTGTCGGCCTTCGGCGGCAACCCGGACCAGCCACTGGCCGACTTCCAGACCGTGGTGCTGCAATGGCCTGGCGGGGCGACGGCCGTGCTCAGCCAGTGCCTGGGTGGCTTCGAGCACCACACCGTGCTCGAGGTGGCCGGCAGCGATGGCGCCTTGCGCACCTGGTGGAGCGGGGCGATGGATCGCACCACGACACCAAGTTTCGACATGAAGCTGCGCCGGGGCGATGCCGACGCGGTGGCGCTCGAGATCCCGTTGTCGGGCGAGGTCTTCGAACTGGAAGAGCACCTGCGCCAGGCCTATGCCGGTTTTGCCCAGGGCCTTTCGGTGATGTCGCCGCAGCAGGCCCGGCCCAGCATCGTCGTCGCGCTGGCGGTGGACCAGGCGCTGCGCGAAGGGCGCACCATCGATCTGGCCTGAATGCCGGCGCGTGCCGCGCCGGCCTCAGCCCAGGCTCGCGTGGATATGCTCGCGCACCCGCGGGTAGATCTGCTGGTTCCACTTGCGCCCGCTGAAGACGCCGTAGTGGCCGACGCCGGTCTGGACGTGATGGGTCTTGCGGTAGGGCCGGATGTTCGGGCACAGGTCCTGCGCGGCGACGGTCTGCCCGATCGAGCAGATGTCGTCGCGTTCGCCCTCGACCGTCATCAGCGCGGTTCGGCGGATCGCCGCCGGGTCGACGGTGCGCCCCCGGTATTGCAGCACGCCGCGCGCGAGGTCGTAGGTCTGGAACACCTTTTCCACCGTCTCGAGGTAGAACTCGGCCGGCAGGTCGTTGACGGCCAGGTATTCGTCGTAGAAGACCCGGATCGTGTCGGCCTTGTCCAGTTCGCCGTCGACGAGATACCGGTACAGGTCCTTGAAGGCATTCCGGTGCCGTTCCAGGTTCATGCTCATGAAGGCGCCGAGCTGCACGAACCCCGGATAGACCCGGCGCATGCAGCCCTTGTGCGGCAGCGGCACCGTGCTGATCAGGTTCTTCTCGAACCACGCGATCGGGCGGCTGGTGGCCAGGGTGTTGACCCCGGTCGGGTTGACGCGGCAATCGACCGGGCCGGCCATCAGCGTCAGGCTGCGCGGTTGGGCCGGGTCGTCGTCTTCGGCCATCAGGGCGGTGGCCGCGAGTGCGGCCACGCAGGGTTGGCACACGGCGACCACGTGGGTGCCGGGGCCGATCGCGCGGATGTACCGCATCATGTGGTCGATGTAGTCGTCGAGTCCGAACCCGCCCTCGCGCAGGCTGACGTCGCGCGCGTTGTGCCAGTCCGTGATGTAGACGTCGTGGTCCTGCAGCAGTGTGCGCGTCGTCTCGCGCAGCAGCGTCGCAAAATGGCCGGACAGCGGTGCCACCAGCAAGACCGGCGGTTGCCCGGCACGCGTGTCGTCTTCCTTGCGGAAATGCAGCAGGCTGCCGAACGGCAGTTGCATCACGGTGTGTTCCGTGACCGCGATCGCCTGCTCGCCCACGGTCACCCGGTCGATGCCGAAGGCCGGCCGGGAATGCGTCAATCGCATGCGCGAGAAGACTTCCATGGATGCCGCCGTCCTGCGCAGCATCGAACCTTCGGTGTTTCCGAGCCAGAACGTGGCGGCGACGCCTTGCGCCAGCAGGCGAAGGGGTGACAGGAGGTCGGACTGTGTCTGGTAGGCCTGGTACAACATGGGACTCCTGATGCTGAACGGTCGCTGCGGGACCCGGGCCCGTGCCATGCAGGCAAGTTGCGGGCCAGCGCGCGGACCGCGTGCCGCGTATGCCGATGACTGGCACAAG
>CAXBDR010000016.1:0-32050 GCA_963974265.1 uncultured Rhodoferax sp. | reverse complement strand
CGACCCGGCAGAAGTTGGCGCTGCGGCACGCGTGGCGCGCGAGCAGGGCGCCTCGCGCTTTTGTATGGGCGCCGCATGGCGCGCGCCGAAAGACCGCGACATCGACAAGGTGGCCGAACTGGTGCGCGTGGTTAAGGCCGAGGGCCTTGAAGCTTGCTGCACACTGGGAATGCTGACCGACACGCAGGCCCGCACTCTAAAAGGCGCAGGTCTCGATTACTACAACCACAACCTCGATTCCGCACCTGAGGCCTACGGTCGTATCATCTCGACACGCACCTATGATGACCGGTTGCAGACACTGCAATATGTGCGTGAAGCTGGAATCAATGTCTGCTGCGGAGGTATCGTCGGCATGGGTGAATCGCGCCGCGAGCGAGCGGGCCTGGTAGCGCAGATAGCCAACCTCGACCCGTTTCCGGAATCGGTTCCCATCAACAACCTGGTGCAGGTCAAGGGCACGCCACTGCACGGAACCGAGCCACTCGACCCGCTCGAGTTCGTGCGCACCGTCGCCGCGGCACGCATCACCATGCCAACCGCACGTGTTCGTCTGTCGGCAGGGCGCCAACAGATGGGCGACGCGGTGCAGGTGCTTTGCTTTCTTGCCGGCGCAAATTCCATCTTTTACGGCGACAAATTGCTGACCACAGGCAATCCCGATTGGTCGGCAGACCGTCGCCTGCTTGGCTCGCTCGGCATCGTCGCCAGGTGACGGCATTGACCAGGTTGGTCGTGCTCGTGTAAGGCGTCATTCGAGTCCGTGCCACGACGACGCAGGCCGTTGCGCCGTTATCGACAAGCTGAACCTCGTCGTGAAAGGGGTTCAGCCATTCATCGGCATCTTGCGCCGGACAACACGCAGCCAAACACCGCATTGAGGCTCAGTGGCCCAGTCTGGCGGCGCAGCCCTGGCCAGCAAGTGTCATTGCTGCTGGGCAAACGTACGTTTGTTAGGTGATACAATAATGGCCGATTCCTGAGGAACACGAAATGGCATCCTTTGCAACTGGCGCCAGCACGCAGCGGCGCAGTATTCGCGGTGAAACCGCCATCATTGGTGCTGGACGGTCGGACGTCGGGCGTGTGCCTGGAAAAAGTGTGATGGCGTTGGCCTCGCAGGCTGCCAATGAGGCCCTTGCCAATGCCGGGATCGAGCGTTCGCAGATCGACGGCGTATTGTCCAGCGTGGCCTTTGCGGCACCGTTTCACCGATTCAGTGTGGCGTTCAGCGAATACTTCGGCATTGCTCCCACGTTCTCAAATACGCTGCAGGTCTCCGGGGCGACCGCGGCAACGATGTTCAATATCGCGGCCGCCGCCATCGCCGGAGGACTGGCCGACAACATTTTGATCGTCGGGGCAGACAGCTTGCTCAGCGGTCTGTCGCCGGATCTGGCGTTGCGCTCCATGACCGAGAGCCGCGACCAGCAGTACGAGATGCCCTTCGGCATACCGGTTGCCAATACCTTTGCGATGACGGCGGCACGCCACATGCAGGAGTACGGCACCACCGCCGAGCAATTGGCCAAGGTTGCCGTCATCCACCGTGAGCATGCCAGTCGCACGCCCGGCGCGCAAATGACGGCGCCCATCACCGTGCAGGATGTGTTGAACTCCGGATGGGTGACGACGCCTTACCACAAGCTCGATTGCTCGTTGATCTCCGATGGCGCGGTCGCCTTTGTCGTCACGTCGGCAGAGCGCGCGCGGTCAGTGTCGGGCGCCAAGCCGATCTACATCCTGGGCGCTGGCGAGTGTTACACGCACGAGCACATTTTTCTCATGCCCTCGCTGACCACGACTGGCGCGGTGCAGTCGAGCGCCAGGGCTTATGCCATGGCCGGGTGCACGGCGAAAGACATTGATGTGGCGGGTGTCTACGACTGTTTCACCGGCACCGTGATCATGATGCTGGAGGATCTGGGTTTCTGTCCCAAAGGCGATGGTGGGCCTTTCGTCGAAGATGGTCATATCACTTATGGGGGGTCCATTCCGTGCAACACCCATGGTGGGTTGTTGTCATTCGCGCATCCGGGCATGCCGGGATCGTTGCTGCACTTCCTGGAGGTGGTGCAGCAACTGCGTGGCGAATGTGGCGAGCGCCAGGTCAACAGCGCCGAACTGGGACTGGTGCACAGTCTGGGTGCCGGTTTTGCCACTCAGGCCACGACGATTCTCGGCACGGAGGCCACACTGTGAGAACCATCGACCCCAAAGAGGCGCATGTCAAGCCATTGCCCACGCCGGATGCAGATTCGGTGGAATATTGGCAAGGATTGTCGAATGGCAAGTTGCTGCTTCAGCACTGCGCCGATTGCGGCCATGTGCAGTTTTACCAACAGGCGTTCTGCCGCCAGTGCGGCGCCGACCGTCTCGTGCACCGCGCCGCCAGCGGACGTGGCAAGGTGCATTCGTTCAGTGTCGTTCACCGCGCTCCCGGGCCGGCGTTCAAGCAGGATACGCCCTACGCCGTGTTGTTGGTCGAACTCGAAGAAGGTCCGCGCATGATCAGTTCGCTGGTCGAGGCGGACCCGATGGCCGTGGCGTTCGACATGGCAGTCGAACTCGTGTGCGAGCGCATCGACGATCGGGTGACGCTGCCACGATTTCGGCCGCGGCATGTGCCGGGTAGCGGACGCGTCGGTGGTTGAGGCTCGCATGCGCGTGACGGTTGTCTGTGGCCCGCATGCCCGATCGCTGGGAATGACCCGGTTTCGCCGGCCGGATTGGCATTTGCCATGCAGAGAAGTTATCACTATGGAGAGAAAAGTCTGGACTCCAGAGGAGTCGCGTGTCACCATCAGAACAATGCAACCAATGTCTGCGCCTTATGGAAACTGATTCATCGTCGGGCAAGATGGTGGGCGCGCTGACCAGTGGCCTGGCCGTCGTACGCTATCTTTCCGCCGCTTCGACACCAGTCGGAATGAGCCGCATCGCGCGCGACTTGGGCCTGAATTCCAGCACCTGTTTCAACCTGCTCAAGACGCTGGTGCACGAGCGGCTGGTCGTATTCGACGACGCCACCAAGGCCTACAAGATCGGTCTGGGACTGGTGGAACTCGCCAAAGGCGCACTCGAGACTGCGTCCTATGCGCGCCTCGTGCACCCCAGTCTGGAAAGGATTGCGGCGACGCATCGCGTGACCGCGACGCTGTGGCACCGGATCGCCGACGAACGCGTCGTGATGGTCGATCGCGCCGACAACGACGCGACGATGCGGGTGCACATGAATGTCGGGCAACGGCTCCCGATGTATATATCGGCACTCGGGCGCGCAATGGCGGTTCATTCGGGGCTGACCGTGGCCGAACTGCGCCAACGGGTGCAATCGCTGCGCTGGGACAATCCGCCGAGTTTCGAGGGCTACAAGCGAAGCGTCGGCGAGGCCGAAAGGAATGGTTATGCCGTCGACGCCGATTGTTACGTCAACGGGGTGACGAGCGTGTCGTCGGCCGTACTCGATTCCACGGGGACGCCTGTCATGGCGGTCAGCGGCACGGGCTTTAGCGCGCAGTTGGGACGTTTGGCGATAAAGGCCTTGGGTGACGACCTCCGTGACACCGCGGCAGTCGTGTCGCGTGCGCTGTCCGGACGCCCCCTGGTCAACGGCGGACGTTAGGTGTACGCGACGGCGTCGTGTGCGAACCCGGCTGGTGGGATGCATCGCGACGCACTGTGATATTTGACGGGCAAAGGTAGTCGCGGCGTCCAGCGCAATTTTCTTGCCCGAGATTGGGAGTTAAAGACATGACAGCATCTGTCTTGCGGGAGCGCCACGGCGCCACGCTGGTGATTCGGCTCAACAAGCCGCAGGCACGCAACGCGTTTGACCTGGAGATGCGCCAGGGCATTGCAGAGGCGGTGTACGAGGCGCAGGATAACCACGAGATTCGCGCCGTTGTCATTGCCGGTTCGGGCAGCGCCTTTTGCGCCGGTGGAGATCTCAAGTCGCTTTCGGCCGAGAAGCGTTCGGTCTTCGCCGACCGTGACCGCATTCGGCGTCTGCATGTTTGGTTCCGGGAACTGGTGAATCTGGAAAAGCCGGTGATCGCCGCCGTCCAGGGCCCGGCTTTTGGCGCCGGCTTCATCCTGGCACTGGCCTGCGACTTTGTGCTGGCGACACCGAGCACGCGTTTTTGCGCCGTGTTTACCCGTGTTGGACTGGTACCTGATCTCGGCGCGTTCTATCTGTTGCCGCGGGTGGTCGGTCTGATGCGAGCCAAGGAACTGGTGTTTTCGGCGCGCGAGGTCGACGCCGAGGAAGCGCGTTCGCTGGGCATTGTCTACGACGTGGTGCCCGAGGAGCACCTGCTCGACGAGGCGCTGGCGATGGCGCAGCGTTTTCATGGTGCGGCAACCCAGGCTATCGGCATTTCGAAGAACATCCTCAACCGATCTTTTAACCTCGACCAGGACACGCTGGCGGAACTGGAGGCGGCGGCGCAGGCGATGGTTATGAAAACCGACTACCACCACGATGCAGTGGCGCGTTTCGTCAACAAGCAGCCGCGTGCGTTCGACTGGCCGGCCAGGCCGAAGAGGCCCCGGGGCGAAAAAGCGTGAACAAACCGGCGGCCGTCGATATTCCTCGCCTGCAGGCCCTGTACGGCACCATGGTCTTGGTTCGGCTTGCCGAGACGGCGCTGTCCCGGCTTTTCGCGGACGGCGAGGTGCCGGGCTTCATCCATCTGAGTATCGGACAGGAGGCGATCGCTGCCGGCGTGACCTCGGCTCTCGGGCCGGCCGATACTCTGGTCACCACCCATCGCGGTCACGGTCATGTGCTGGCGCGCGGGATTGCACTCGACGGATTTTTCAAGGAGATCATGGGGCGAATGGGCGGCATTTGCCAGGGTCGCGGCGGTTCCATGCATGTCGCCGACACTGCCCTGGGCATCTTGGGCGCCAATGGCATCGTCGGCGCCGGGATCCCGATAGCGTTGGGCAGCGCTATCGCCCACGCAGTGCGCGGCAATGGCGCCGTGGCGGTGGCCTTTTTCGGCGATGGAGCCATGGCCGAGGGCGTCATGCATGAGACGTTCAACATGGCCGCGTTGTGGAAGGTGCCACTGTTGCTGGTGTGCGAGAACAACGGCTGGTCGGAGTTTTCGCCGACCGCGCGCCAGTTTGTCGCTCGGCTGGAGGCGCTGGCCACGGCATTCGGCATCGGCTACGAAGCCGTGGATGGCAATGACGCAATGGCCGTGGCCGTAGCGGCCGAACGCGCGGTTGTCGCCATTCGCGAGGGTGCCGGGCCGCGTCTGCTGGAATGCGCTACGCATCGTGTGCGTGGCCACTTCGAGGGTGATCCGCAGAAATACCGCAGCGAGGACGAGCTGCGCGCGGGTGCCGCCAACGACCCGCTGGCGCGTGCGCGCGCCGTGCTGCTGGCCCAGGGAGTGGCTGCCGATGCGCTCGATGGCGCGGCAGCCGGGATCAGCGTGCGGATCGACTCCGCGATCGACGCCGCCCGCGCGGACGTTCTGCCGGACTTTGCGCCGGCCCTCGACGACGTCTACTCACGGATCGCGTAATGGAAATGAAATACATGGCAGCTGTCGCGCTGGCACTGCGCGACAGCATGGCCGAGGACCCGAGCGTCATCGTCATGGGCGAGGATATTGGCGCTCCCGGCGGCTCGTTCAAGGCCACGCGCGGTCTGCAGGAGCAGTTCGGACCGCAGCGCGTGCTCGATACACCCATCTCCGAGGCCGGCATCGTATCGGCGGCGGTGGGCGCAGCGTTGTCCGGCCTGCGGCCCGTGGTCGAGATCATGTTCATGGACTTCGTCACGCTGGCGATGGATGCCCTGGTCAATCAAGCCGCCAAGGCGCGTTTCATGTTCGGGGGTCAATGTAGTGTGCCGATGGTGTTGCGAACACCGCACGGTGGGGGATTGAGCGCCGGCCCACAACATTCGCAATGCCTGGAAGCCTGGCTGGCGCATGTGCCGGGTCTCAAGGTGGTGTGCGCGGCCACGCCCGGGGATGTCTATGGTCTGCTGCGTGCGGCGATCAGGGATCCTGATCCGGTGATCTTCATCGAACACAAGAACCTGTACGGCAGCAAAGGCCTGGTCGATGTCACGGCGCGCGAGTTCATAGGCCGGGCCAAGACGGTTCGCGCCGGCCGCGACGTGACACTGGTGACCTATGGCGCCACGGTTCATACGGCGTTGCTGGCTGCGCAGGAGTTGGCCCGCGATGGCATCGACGTGGAGGTGATCGACTTGCGCAGTCTGCAACCCTGGGATCGCGAGGCGGTTCTGGCGTCGCTGGCGCGAACGCACCGGGCCGTGATCGTGCACGAGGCGGTCCAGGCGTTTGGTGTTGGTGCGGAGATTGCGGCCACCATCTCGGACGAGGGCTTCGACGAACTGGACGCGCCGGTGGTGCGCGTCGGTGCCCCGTTCATGCCGGTGCCGTTTGCCAAGTCGTTGGAGCAGGGCTACAACGTCGGCACGGCAAGCATCATCAAGGCGGTGCGCCGCACCCTGGAGTGAATACGGAGGTACCCATGTCGATTGAAAACATTCTCAGTGAAACGCGAGGCCCGGTCGGGCTGCTGACCATCAACCGGCCAAAGACGCTCAACGCGCTCGACGTCCAGACGCTGCTCATGCTGGAGACGGCGTTCGGAGCCTTCGAGGCCGACGCTGCGGTACGGGCGATCGTCATTACCGGCGCGGGCGAGCGCGCCTTCATCGCCGGCGGCGATATTGCCGATCTCGACAGCCGGCGCGGCCTTGCACATTACCGCGAGTTCGCGGAAGTCATCCACCGGGTATTCGCCCGGATCGAGAACTGCGACAAGCCCACCCTTGGCGCCATAAACGGATGGGCGCTGGGAGGGGGCACCGAACTGCTGCTGGCACTGGACATTCGGCTGGTGGCGCAGGAGGCCAAGCTGGGCCTGCCAGAGATCACGCTGGGCCTCTTTCCGGGTGCCGGCGGCACCCAGCGGCTGATCCGCCAGATTCCACTTTGCCGGGCCAAGGAGCTGATGTTTACCGGTGACCAGATCACCGCCGCGCAGGCCGTGGAACTGGGGCTGTGCAACCGGGCCGTGCCGCGCGCGCAATTGCTGGACGAGACGCTCGCACTGGCGCTGCGCATTGCCGAGAAATCCCCGTTGGCGCTCAAGCTGCTCAAACGCACGCTGCGCCAGGGGCTGGAAATGCCGTTGCCCGCAGCGCTGGCGCACGAGCAGGCCATGATCGGCCTGGTGCTCGACAGCGATGACGCGCATGAAGGTTGCCGGGCATTTCTGGAAAAGCGCAAGCCCGACTTCGCCGGGAACTGATGGATGCGCCGGGACTGGCTGATGCCCAAGCTGGGGCTGACCATGACGGAAGGTGTGCTGGCCGAGTGGACGGTGGCCGCCGGAATGGGCTTCAAGGCGGGTGATTGCGTGTTTGTCGTCGAGAACGACAAGGCCGCCACCGAGATTGCCGCCGAGCGCGACGGCATGATGGGGGAGCCGGTGGTGGGCGTCGGGGAAACGGTCGTCGTGGGGGCCGTGCTGGGTCATTGGGACGATGGCTTGCACTGTGATGCGCCGGCCCTGGCACAGCAGGTCGATCCGGTGCGTCCGGCTGACGCGTCTCGTCGGCCCGTCACGCCGCTGGCCCGGCGGCTGGCGCGGCAACATGGCATCGGGTTGGCGGCGGTCAGCGGCTCAGGTCCGCGCGGTCGGGTACGGGCGCGTGACGTCGAAGCCGTGATGCAACAACAGGGGCTTGAAATCGCCGTCGCAACCGCATCGCAGGCACCGCCAATGGACACGGCCAATGCGCCGATGGCCGGCCACCTGCGGGCGCCTACGTCGTCTCAACAATCCATGGCCAGGCGCCTGACGGCGGCCAAGCAAGAGATTCCGCACTTCTATCTGGCGCGCGAAGTCGAGGTCTCCCGGTTGCTCCAACTGCACCGGCAATTGAAGGACCCGCAGGCCGATCCGCGATTGACACTCAACCACTTTTTCGTCGCAGCGGCAGGGCGCGCCCTGCGCGCATTGCCCGAGCTCAACCGCGTCTGGACCGAGCAGGGCGTGCTCACGCTCGAGCGCACCGATGTCGGCGTGGCGGTGCATACCGATCGCGGCCTGCTGGTTCCGGTGGTGCGAGACGTCGCGCGCCTGGGCCTGGTCGGTCTGGCGCGCCAGGTCAATGGCCTTGCGCAGCGTGCACGTGACGGACGTCTTGGCGCAGGCGAAATGCGCGGCGGGGCCATCACGGTTTCCAATGCCGGCATGCACAACCTGTCGGCGATGACGTCGATCATCGTGCCCGGGCAGGCCATGATCCTGGGTGTTGGCAGCGTGCGTGAACTGTTCCGGCCCGACGAGAGCGGCCAGCCGGAGCTGCGGCGCGAGATCAATCTGGTGCTGTCGGTCGATCACCGCGTGCTCGATGGCGTCAGTGGGGCTGCGCTGCTCAATGCCATCGTGGAGGGGCTCGCCCATCCGACGCGGCTGCTGTTCGAATAGAAACGCGCCGTTTGCCCGCATGAACCCGCTCGCCAAATTGCTCCGCCAAACCGGCACGCGACTGCGTCGCTGGGTGCCGCGGCAAGCCGCGCCGGTGGTCAGAATTCAAACGCCGGTGCACACTGCGTCCGGCAACTCTCGCACGCTTGAACAGCAGGAGCCATGATGGACTTTAGACTCACCGACGAACAAAGGCTGATAGTCGAGGCCGCGCGCAAGGTAGGAGACCATTTTGGCCTTGAGTATTGGCGCAAGCAGGATGCCGCCAAGGAATTTCCGAGCGACTACTGGCGTGCCGTCTGCGATGCCGGCCTGTGCGGCGTCGCGCTGCCTACCGAGGTAGGTGGCTCCGGGCTTGGAATGTTCGAATTGGCGCTGGTGGTGGAAACGCTCGCGTCCTGTGGCGGTGGCTCCACGGTCGGCCAACTGTTCATGATCAACCCGATCTTTGGTGGTGTGGCGCTGTCGCGTTTTGGCAGTCCGCAGATGAAGTCCGAATTGCTGCCAAAAATTGTATCGGGTGCCATCAATTGCTGCATGGCGCTGACCGAACCCGACGCGGGCACCAATACGCTGGAGATGCGCACGACCGCCGTAGCCGAGGCGGATGGCTGGCGCCTGAATGGCCGCAAGATCTGGATCACCGGCGTGCCCGACGCGGCCAAGATGCTGGTGGTGGCCCGTACCAAGAAATTGGGCGACTCCAAGTCGCGCAGCGACGGCTTGTCGATGTTCATGATCGACGTCGAACGCGAAGGCCTTACGCATGCCGCGATCGACAAGGTCGGCACACGGACCCTGGCTTCGAGCAGCGTTTTCTTCGACGACGTGCGCATCGAGCCGGGCGAGCTGGTCGGCACCTTGGACCGCGGCTGGCACGAATTGCTCGACGTGCTCAACACCGAGCGCATCGTCACCACCGCCGCGCTGGCCGGCACCGGCGAACTGGCGATCAAGCTGGCTGTGAAGTATGGCAATGAGCGCAAGGTCTTTGGCGATAAACCGGTCACCAGCTACCAGGGTCTGCAGTTTCCGCTCGCGCAGTGCCATGTCGAGGTCGAGGCGGCGCGCTTGCTGAACCACAAGGCAGCGACCAACTGCGACATGGGCCTGCCTTACGGCAACGAAGCCAATGCCGCCAAGCTGCTGGCCGCGCAGGCGGTCGGGCGTGCCACCGAGCGTGCGATGCAGACCATGGGCGGAATGGGTTATGCCACTGAATTCCATGTCGAGCGCCTGTGGCGCGATTGCAGGCTTTTTCGCTTTGCACCGGTGTCCGAGGAGATGATCCTGAACTACGTGGCCAATCACGAATTGGGCATGCCCAGGTCCTACTGAAGGAGAAGGCCATGGTCAATTTGAGTGCCGCCGTGCTTCGCTGGGCGCGGGCCCAGCCCGAGCGTCCGGCCTTGACTTACCGGGACCAGCGCGTCAGTTATGGCGAGTTGGCGCTGCGCGTTACGCGCTCGGCCGGAGTCTTGCACGCGCACGGCATAGGCGAGGGCGATATCGTGGCCCTGCTGATGAAAAACAGTGCCGCCTTCATCGAATTGTCGCTGGCAGTGAGCCACATTGGCGCGGTGCTGCTGCCCATCAACTACCGGCTAGGGACCGATGAGGTCGCTTATATCGTCGAACACGCGGGCGTGAGGTTGATGCTGGTCGACGAGGAGTTGCTGGCTCTTTCCGGTAGCTTCGGCAGCATCATTGCGGTGAACGAAGCGGCGCAGTCCGACAGCCGCCGCATCGGACCGGTGACCGAACCGGTGTGCGATCCGTGTGTGCGTTCACCGCAGGATCTGTTTCGGCTCATGTACACCTCGGGCACGACCGACCGTCCCAAGGGCGTGATTCACTCCTACGCCAACTACCACTGGAAATGCTTCGACCACATCGCCGCGCTGGGGCTGCATGGCCAGGAGCGACTGCTTGTTGTCGGGCCGTTGTACCACGTTGGAGCCTTCGACTTGCCGGGGCTGGCGGTGCTGCTGATGGGTGGCATGCTGGCCGTTCTGCGCGAGTTCGAGCCCGAGGCTACTCTGGCGCTGATCGAGGCCGAACGCCTGACCGGGGCCTGGATGGCGCCGGTGATGCTCAACCGCCTGTTGGCACTGCCCGACCGTGCACGGTATGACCTGAGCAGTTTGCGATGGCAGATCGGTGGCGGCGAACGCACGCCCGAAGAGCGCATCCGTGAATTCGGCTCGTTGTTTCACGCAGCACGATATATCGATGGCTACGGGCTCACCGAGAGCTGTTCTGGCGACACCTTGATGGAAGCCGGCCGGGAGATCGAAAAGATTGGCTCGACCGGGCGTGCCATGCCGCATGTTCAGATCCAGGTGTGCCGGGATGACGGAAGTGCTCTGGCCGCGGGCGAGGTGGGCGAAATCTGCCTGCGCGGGCCGAAGATCACGCTTGGCTACTGGCGCGACCCGGAGAAAACTGCGCGCAGTTTCCACGCCGACTGGTTCCGCACCGGCGATATCGGATATCTGGACGATGAAGGTTTCCTGTATCTGACCGATCGCAAGAAGGACATGATCATCAGCGGCGGTGAAAACATTGCGTCCAGCGAGGTTGAGCGTGTCCTTTACCAACTGCCGCAGGTGCTCGAGGCAGCGGCCATCGGACTGCCCGACACGCAATGGGGCGAGCGGGTCGTGGCGGTGGTCGTGCTGCGCGAGGGCAGCACGCTGACGCTGGATCAATTGCGACGGCATTGCAAGGGTAGTCTGGGCGGATACAAGCTGCCCAGGCAACTGGTGCTGCGCGAGTCCTTGCCCCGGCTGCCGTCGGGCAAGGTGCTCAAGCGGGTGCTGCGCGCCGAGCTATCACAGGATGGAGGTGCGACATGAAGCTGGATTTTTCGGATCAGGTGGCCGTGGTGACCGGTGGCGCCAGCGGCATTGGCGAGGCCTGCGCGGCGGTGTTGGCACAAGCCGGCGCGCGGGTGATCGTTGCCGACCGCAATGAAGCTGCGGCGCGTACGGTGGCTGAGGCGATTGGCGGGGTGGCGCTGGCGCTCGATGTCGGCGAAGAGCAGTCAGTCGATGCGCTGGTCGCCGCGGTGCAAGCGCAGTTTGGCGTGCCGCATGTGCTGGTCAACAGCGCCGGCGTCCTGCAGCGTACGCTGCCGCCGGAGGAGCTGACGATGCGCGAATGGGATTTCGTCGCGCATATCGATTTGCGCGGCACCTACCTGTGCTGTGCACGCTTCGGCGCCGCGATGGCGCAGCGTGGTAGCGGTGCGATTGTCAACATCGCGTCGGTGGCCGGAATGGGATCGGGTCCGCTGCATTCCTACGGCCCGGCCAAGGCCGGCGTCATCAACCTGACCGCATGTCTGGCAGCGGAGTGGGGCCCCAAGGGCGTGCGTGTCAATGCCGTGTCGCCCGGATTCACGTATACACCGGCGCTGGAAAAGGGCATCACGACGCGAACGCTCAAGAAGAACGAGATGACCACGCACGCCGCCCTGGGGCGGCTGATCGAGGCGCGCGAAATCGCCCACGCAGTTGCCTTTCTGGCGTCCGGCCTGGCGTCGGCCATCACCGGCGTCAATCTGCCGGTCGATGCCGGCTATCTGGTGGCGACGCCGTGGGCGAGCTACGGCGGCCTGCGCCAATAGCGCGCACAAGCATCAACCGGTCTCAACGCCGTTTGAATGTATCACCTCGTTGACGTACTATCAAACGTTTGTTAGAATTATCCTTGGCGGACACCGATGGTGCTTGCCTCTCAGGTGAGTGATCACGGTATCGCACGGAAATCATGGGAGTGGTCATACGCGGTGACCGGGGCTTGCAACCAATGCCAGCTTCGCGGTCCGGTCGACCATGCGATCAACTACGCAGGGGGTCAGCAATGCGAATTGCCAGTGTTGAATTCGAGAAGAAGGGCCGCATTGCCACCATCACGCTCGACGAGCCGACCAAGCTCAATGCACTGTCGGCCGGCATCCGCAAGGGTGTCCTGGAAAGCATCGCCATGATCGAGGCCGATGATGACATCCGCGTCGGCATTGTGACCGGGCGGGACGACAAGGCTTTTTGCGTCGGCGCCGACATCAGCGGGTTTCCCACCACAGCAGAGCAGGCCCGCAGGTTCATCGCCGACGTATTGCCCTTTCTGGAAGCGCCCGAACGCTGTAGAAAACCGCTGATCGCCGCCGTCAATGGCATGGCTTACGGTGGCGGCTTCGAGCTGGCGATTTCCTGTGACTTCATCATTGCGTCCGAGCGTGCCAAATTCGGCGTGCCCGAGATCCAGCTTGGTCTGCTGCCCGGTTTCGCGGTCGTGCGGCTGAACGACATCGTGGGCCGCGCCAAGGCCAAGGAACTGAGCATGATCGGTGAGCCGATCGACGCTGCCGAGGCGCAGCGCCTGGGCATCGCGCTGCGCGTGGTAGCTCATGACACGCTGCTATCCGAGGCAACCGCGCTGGCCGAAAAAATCGCATCCAAGCCGCGCGTCGCAGTCGAGATGGCCAAGTCGTTCTACAACCGCGGACTGGGCGGCGATGAGATGCGCTACGTCGTCGATGCGTTTCCGTTCCTCTTTGCAACCGACGACGTGGTCGAGGGCGTCGCCGCTTTCCGGGCCAAGCGCAAGCCGCAGTTCAAGTAATGGCCCGTCCGGTCTTTCACAACGCGTTCTGCGACTTTCTCGGAATCGAGTATCCGATCTTCCTGGCCGGCATGGGTGTCGGTGGTCGGGCTACGCCACCGCGTCTGGTCGCCGCGGTGTCCGAGGCTGGTGGCGCAGGAGTCCTGGGGTGTTCGGGCTTGTCGCCCGACGAGACGCGTCGGCGCATCCGCGAAGTTCGCGCGCTGACCGACCGTCCGTTTGGTGTTGACCTGCTGTTGCCCGTACGTATCGCCGATGCACCTGCCACGATGGCGGCCAACTGAAAGGAAACCATGGCAAAAAAGGCCATCATCAGCGGCGTGTACGACACCCAGGTCGGGGCGCTGCCGGACAGCACCTGCATGTCGCTGCATTCGGAGGCGAGCCTGGGGGCATTGGCCGACGCTGGCCTGAAAATGTCGGATATCGACGGCCTGCTCACCGCCTATTCCTTCGCCTCGCCGCAATTGATGCTGGGAGGTGTTTTCGCAGAGTATGTCGGCATGCGACCCAAGATCAACGCGTCCATCGCAATGGGTGGCATGACAGGCGGATTGCTGGTGCGCCATGCCGCGTCGCTGGTGCAGTCCGGCACCTGCCGGCATGTATTGTGTGTCACGGGCGACAACCGTCTGACCGGGATGGGCGAGAAGGTGCAGGCGGCGCTGGCCGACGTGGGACACCCGCAGTATGAGCAGCCTTACGGCATGAGTGTGCCGGCTGCGTTTGCGATGGCAGCGCAAGTCTATTTCCACGAAGGCTGGCTGACCGGCGACCATCTGGCCGCGGTGGCGGTGAACCAGCGCACGAACGCAGCGCTGCACCCACAGTCGCACATGAAGAAGCCGATCACCATGGATGACGTGCGCAAATCCAGGGTGATCGCCTCGCCGCTGCGCATGCTCGACTGTTGTCTTGTGTCCGACGGGGGGGCCGCAGTGGTCGTCAGCGCCGGCGATACGGGGCGTGACCTTTCCAAGCCGGCGATCGAGCTTCTGGGCACAGGCGAGGGGCACACGCACGAGCACATCTTCGCGGCCCCGTCGCTGGTTGATTTCGGTTGCCGGCCGTCGCTGGCGGACGCCCTGGGGCAGGCCGGACTGCGACACGATGACGTCGACTGCGCGCATATATACGACTGCTTCACCAGTACGCTGCTGATCACGCTCGAGTCGATGGGTTTCTACGGCAGAGGAGAAGCCGGACCGGCCGCGCTGGCCGGCGAATTCGCCATCGGCGGGCGTTTTCCGGTCAACACCAATGGCGGTTTGCTGTCTTACGGGTCGTCCGGCGCCGCTGGTGGCATGTTCCATGTCGTCGAGGCGGTGCGCCAATTGCGCGGTGAATGCGGTCCGCGCCAGGTCAAGGACGCGCAGGTTGCTCTGGCCCACACGCTGGGCGGCATCTTCTCCGGCCATTGTTCGATCATCATGGGGAGGCTTTGACCATGGCGCAATTCAATGCGAAACCGATGCCCACGCCCGACGCGCTCAGTCGCCCGTACTGGGACGGCGCCAACCAGGGCCTGTTTCGTTACCAGCGCTGCCGTGGTTGTGGGAAGGCGCAGTTTTATTCGCGCTCATTGTGCTCGCATTGTCAATGCACCGGTCTTGAATGGCAGAGCGCGACCGGAACAGGCCGCATCGCGAGTTTCTCGGTGGTGCATCGCGCGCCGATTGCGGCCTTCGCTGGTGACGTGCCGTACGTGCTTGCGCTGGTCGACCTTCACGAGGGGTTTCGATTCATGTGCAATGTACTGAATTGCAACCCGGACGACGTGCGCATCGGCATGCCGGTGCGCGTGGTCTACGAAACGCGGCCCGGCAGTGAACAGAAGATCCCGCAAGTGGAGCCCGATAGGCCATGACCGACCAAACCATCTTCAACTACGACCGTTATGAGCCTGGCAAGAGTTACGGCACGCGTGATTTCAACGTTGACGAGTCGACCGTGACACGCTGGCGCGGTGTCTACCCGAACGATGACGACGCAGGTGTGATGCCCGGCGGCATGCTGGCGATGATCGTCATCGATGCCGTGCTGACGCTTAATTCGCCACGCCCACCCGGCGGTGTGCATGGTGGGCAGACCTTCGACGTCGAGCGGATGCCCCGCATCGGCGAGGCGTTGCGCACCGAGGTCTGGTGTCTGGACAAGGAAATCAAGAAGGAGCGCAAATGGGTACGCATGCGGTCCGAGACCCGCTCCCTAGACTCGGGGGAATTGCTGTTCACCGGCATCATGACGACCTTGGTCGCGCAATAGGGAGCGACGCATGACCCAGCATTTAAAGCCGGCATCCAAACACGTTGACTTCGCCACCATCATGAATTACGCGGCGGTGACCAACGACTTCAACCCGATCCATGTCGACAAGGAATTCGCCTCCAGGAGCCCGATGGGCGGCATCATCGCCCACGGGACGATGTCGGTGGCGCTGATCTGGCAGGCACTGAAAAACACATTGGGGATTGATGCGCTGAACCGGATCAATATGGACATTCGCTTTGTCCAGCCGGTACGGATCGACGATGACGTCAGCGGCGGAGGTGAACTTCGCGGCGACACCGATCCGCCGGTCTACGACGTCTGGGTGCGCAATGCCAAGGGGCAAGACGTGATCCGCGGGACCGTCACGGTCAAGCCAAGCAAGGAGAAAAATCCATGAGTCTGTATGGCAAGGCATACATTGCCGGTGCTTTCGAGCATCCGACCCGGCGCGCCGATGATAAGTCCGTGGCGCAACTGCATGCGGAGGTTGCGCGCGGGGCGTTGGCCGATGCCGGCCTGACGCTGAAGGACGTCGATGGCTACTTTTGCGCCGGCGATGCGCCTGGCCTGGGCGCGATGAGCATGGTGGACTACATGGGCATGAAACTGCGCCATGTCGATTCGACCGAGACCGGAGGATCATCGTACGTGGTGCATGTGGCGCATGCCGCGGCGGCCATTGCCGCGGGCCGCTGTAACGTGGCGCTGATCACGCTGGCCGGCCGGCCCAAGGCCGAGGGAATGGCCACCGGCACGGCGCCGCGCAACTACGGTGCCGCGCCCGACGTACCGTTCGAGCTCCCATACGCTCCGACCACGGTGAATATGTACGCCATGGCGGCCATGCGCCACATGTTCGAGTACGGAACCACCAGCGAACAGTTGGCCTGGATCCGCGTTGCCGCGTCACATCACGCGCAGCACAATCCCAATGCCCTGGTGCGCGACGTCGTCACGGTTCAGGACGTGGTCGGTTCGCCCATGATCGCAGACCCGCTGCATCGGCTCGATTGTTGCGTCATCAGCGACGGCGGCGGTGCACTGGTGGTCGTGCGGCCCGAAATCGCGCGCCAACTCAGGCGGCCGCTGGTGAAGATCATCGGTACCGGGGAGTTTGTGCGCGCGCAGATTGGCGGCAAGGTCAACCTGCTCGAAACCGGTGCCCTGTGGTCCGGCGCGGCCGCATTCGCCGAAGCGGGCGTGAAACCGGCGGACATCCAGTACGCATCGATTTACGACAGCTTCACGATCACCGTGTTGCTGACGCTCGAGGACCTGGGCTTTTGCAAGAAGGGGGAGGGCGGCCGGTTCGTCTCGGACGGCAATCTGATCTCGGGTGTCGGCAAGCTGCCGTTCAACACCGACGGCGGCGGCTTGTGCAACAACCACCCCGGCAACCGGGGCGGCATGACCAAGGTCATAGAGGCCGTGCGACAACTGCGCGGCGAGGCGCATGCCAAGGTTCAGGTGCGCGACTGCTCCCTCGCGCTGGCGCATGGGACTGGCGGCTCGCTTGGGACACGTCACGGCAGTGGCACGCTGATCATGGAAAGGGAATGACGATGCTCGCACAGGAACCCAAATACGTCGCACCGACGGTGTATCCGGAGACGCAGGAATACTGGGACGCCGCGTCTGCCGGGCGACTGCTGGTAAAGCATTGCCTGGACTGCGGGCAATTCCACCACTATCCGCGTTCGGGTTGTCCGTTTTGCTTCAGCGAGCGCACCCAATGGCGGGACGCGAGCGGGCAGGGCACGATATATAGCTACAGCGTCATGCGCCGCGCCTCCACGCCTTACGTCATCGCCTACGTCACACTCGCCGAGGGCCCGGCGATGATGACAAACATCGTCGATTGCGATCCCGACCAACTGCGCATCGGACAGGCGGTGAAGCTTGCATTCCGGCCGACCGAGGGCGGACCAGCACTGCCGATGTTCGTGCCAGCTTGAGTCTCGTTACGCGCACTCGGCAGATACCTGCTCGATAAAGGGCGCCGCTTATCGTTCGCGGCTTATGGGTTCCGATCTGGCTACCTCCAAACGCCAGGTCGCTATCGACCCGACAATTGGCAGCGGCTCAGACCAGTGGGCAGCACTATCGTGGACTCATGCCAACCAGCGCTTGCGTCGCCGGTAGTGCTTGATGTCATTGAAATTCTTGCCTTCGCTGCCGCCGAGATAGAACTCCTGGATGTCCGGATTGTTCTTGAGAATCTCGGCCTTGTCGTGCATCACCACCCGGCCGTTTTCGATCAGGTAGCCATGGGAGACGATGTCCAGCGCCGCGATGGCATTTTGTTCGACCAGCAGGACGGACATCTTTTCCTCGCGATTGATCTGCCGGATGATGTTGAAAATCTCCTCTACGATCAGCGGAGCAAGTCCAAGGCTGGGTTCGTCCAGCATCAGCAGCTTGGGTTGGGTCATCAGTGCGCGGGCGACGGCAAGCATTTGCTGTTCGCCGCCAGACAGATATCCCGACATCGCCGTGCGGCGCTGGTACAAACGGGGAAAGTATCCGTAGACCTTGTCCATATTGCGCACCATGTCGGCCCGGCTTCCGTGCACCGCTGACGCTGCGATGAGGTTTTCGTCCGCTGTGAGGTGTTCGAAGACACGCCGGCCCTCCAGTACCTGTGCAATACCGAGCTTGACCCGCTGTTGGGGTGCGAGAGCGGCCAGATCCTGGTCGCGGAACTTCACATCGCCGCGTGTCACTTCGCCGCGTTCGGATTTCAAAAGGCCGCTGATCGCCTTGAGTGTCGTGCTCTTGCCAGCGCCATTGGCACCGAGCAGTGCCACCATGCCGCCTTCGGGAACTTCGATCGACACGCCCTTGATGGCGAGGAAAACGTGGTCGTAGATGACCTCGATGTTATTGAGGGTGAGTGCATTCACAGTCTATTTACCCAGTTTCGTGAATTCGGATGCGTCAGCCCCGATCATGGTCCATTCCAGACGCGTCCGTTTCCCGCAGGCCGCCCTTGCTGTTCAGGTCGGGGTAATCCGCGAAAACCCGTGCGAGCTGCGATACCGCAGCGACAGGGATTGATATCAGGTCGTGGCTCTGTACCAAACGAGCCGGCTCGGCGATCGCCGTTTGCGCGCCAAGCGCCAAGGCGCAGGCGCCGAGCAGGTATTTCACGTTGTGGGTTCGCATGCCTTGCCTTTCAGTGGCTGGCAATCTGGCTGGCCAGCCCATAGGTGTCGGTGCGAAAGCCCAGGCGCCATGCGCCTGGGCCTTCGATGCCTCATTGGCCGGATTTGCTGAACTCAGCCGAGTGTTTCTTCACGGTGGACCACACCAGGTCGGAGTAGTCGGCCGCCCAGTCACCCTGCGGTACCCATTTCGTGCCGTTCCACATGTCGATGCGGCTCTTGCCGCCGCCGCCGTGGTCCTTTGCCGTGACGGTCAACGGCGGAATCAACCCCTTGGCGTCGTAGCTTTTGAGGCTCTCAAGGCCTTTGCGCATTTTCTCAGCCGTCAATGGTGCCTTTTCGGACACCAGTGCGAGTCGAGCTGCCTCGAATACCGGGGCATAGATGGCAAGGCCGATGTTGTAGTAGGTATCGCCCAGGAATTTGCGGTCGCCGTTTCCCTTGCCCTTTTCGTACAGTTCGCGCGTGATGTCCTGCATCAGCGGGTGATCCGTACCACTGACGACCACCGACGATTTGCGAAACCCCTTGAGTTTGTCGGCGCCGATATTGGCCAGATCGACCTCGTTGAACCAGTTGACCGAGATCACCTTGTCCATACCGATACCATTGCGTTGGGCCTCCTTGGAGGCAACCACGTGCATGGCGGAGAAGCCCCAATGGATGATCACATCGGGGTTCAGGCGACGGATCTGCGACCATGCCGCAGACTGGTCATTGCCGGGCAGTGGGTAGGGGAACAACTGGAGGTCGAAACCTTCGGTTTTTTGCAGTTCCTGCAGCACCGGAATCGGCTCCTGGCCGAACGGATAGTCGATGTACAGGAACGCGATTTTCTTGCCCTTCAGGCTACCCCCGGACAGCTTCTTGTAGTAACTCACGATGTTGGCTGCCTGTCCCCAGTAGGTCGGGCCCAGCGGATACACCCATTTGAATACGTCGCCATCGACAGCGTCGCCCCGACCAACCAGTGCCTGGATCATGACCATGCTATCTTTCATGGCGCGCGGCAGGACTGCACGTGAGACCGGCGTTGACAATAGGTCAACTGTCACAGCGCCCATTTGCTTGACCTTTTCATAACACTCGATGCCACGTTGCGGCTCGTTGCCATGGTCCTGAATGATCAACTCGATCGGGTGGCCTTCAATGCCGCCCTTCATGTTCAGTAGAGCGGCATAGTCGCGCGCAGCCTGCGCGACCTGTGGCGTGATGAAGGTGTAGGCCTTGGTCAGGTCGTAGCAAAGGCCGAATCGGATCGGGTCCGCAGCCAGGGCAGGTTGGCTGCCCAGTAGCAATGCTGCGGCGCCTAGCAGCAACTTCAGTCGTGGAAACATGGAATGATCTCCTTTTGGTGGGTTAGAAACATCGGAAAGGCTGGCGGTCCGCTGCCGCTATTTGCGTGCATACCCGAATGGCCAGAACAACAGGTAATTGCGCAAATTCGCGTAAATTTTTGCCAGTCCCAGCGGCTCGAACAGCAAAAATCCAATGATCAAAAAACCATAAAGCAAACTCGGGATGTGCGCCAGCAGTTCGATGCCGATATTCAGGTCCATCGCCTGGGCGAGCGCAAAGATCGAATTGGCGACGATACCCGGCAATAGAAGAACGAATATGACTCCGAAGTAACAGCCAATAACGCTGCCCAAGCCCCCGACAATCACCATGGCAAGCGTCTGGATCGACACATTGACGGCAAACTGTTCTGGCGTCACGGCGTGGTAGAAGGTGAATATCAGAATGGCGCCGCTGACGCCGCCTATGAAAGACGACATCGCGAAGGCCACCAGCTTGTAGTAAAAGCTGTTGACGCCGATCACAGCCGCGGCGAAGTCTTTTTCACGCACTGCCACGAGCGCGCGTCCGAGCCCGGTGCGGCGCAGGTTCAACAGGAATATCGTCACCAGCACGCACCAGGCAAGTACGACATAGTATTGGCCCGCGTCCGAGGTCACCGGCGTGCCGAGCAGTCGCATGGTGGGTGCCTGGATCGTGGCCTGCGTGCCACCGCTGACCGCCGGTACTTTGTTGATGACCCAGTCAAACACGAACTGCAGCGCCAACGTGCTCAGGGCGAGGTACAGGCCACGCACGCGCAGGGCGGTGATCGCGAATGCGGAGCCTATCAACGTGGCTACCGCGCCAGCGAGCACCAGGGCGATCTCGAACGGGATGCCGTTGCGCGTCGCGTGCACCGCCGTGTAGGCACCTATCCCCATGACTGCCGCATAACCAAAGTGGAATTGACCGGCCCAGCCCAGGATCAGGTTCAGGCCCAGCGCCGCGCCGGTCCAGATCAGCCATGGCAGCATGTAGCTCTTCAAATACAGGGGGCTGAGAAGATACGGTGCGGCAATGCCGATGGCAAGCAAGATGCCGAGCGTCCAGCGGTCGAAAGAAATCGGGAACAGTTGCCGGTCCCCCCGGTAGGTGGCGTGGTGCGTGCCGGCTTGTCGGTAGAACATGGCGATCAGATCCTTTGAATGTCTTCGCGGCCGAACAGGCCGTGGGGTCGGATGAGGATCGTCAGCACCAGCGTCGCGGCGACGACGAGTTCGCGACTGCCGCCACCGACAAGCCGGTCGAGATAGCCTGAGGCGACGCCCTGGAATGTGCCCAGTAACAATCCGGCGAGCACGGCGCCGCCAATGCTGTCGAGCCCGCCGAGAACGGCGACGGCGATGCCCATCAGCAGCAACTGTGACAATGTCTGATCGACGCCCTGGATTGACGCCCAGAGCACGCCGGCGGTGGTCGCAACGACGGACGACATCGCCCACGACAGCGCCACACCGCGCTCAACCGATATTCCGACCGACCAGGACGCGGTGTAGTCGTCCGATATGGCGCGCATGACGATTCCCATGCGCGTCCGGAAAAAAAGCACGAAAAATCCGAACAATGACAATGCGACCAGAGCCCCTGCGAGATACGAGCGGTTGATCAGCACGTCACCGATGAACAACGGGTTGTCTGTGATGCCAAGGGGAAGGACCCGGTTGGTGCCACCCCAAATTACCAACGCCGCCGCGCGCACGAAGATGTCGATGGCAAGCGTCATCATCAGGATCATCACCAGCGGACGACCCGCTAGCCGGCGCAGCGCAACCCGTTCAATACCCATGCCGATAAAGAACATGAGCACCATGGCGACCGGCATCGCAACCCACATGGGCGCCTTGAGGGCATCGAATACCGCCAATGCCACATAGGCGCCAAGCATCGCCAGCGCGCCTTGTGCCAGGTTGGGGACGGATGAGGTCTTGTAGATCAAGACAATCCCCAACGCCACCAGCGAGTACATCAGCCCCGACATCGCGCCGTTGAGTGCCAATTCAGCTAATAGTGCCCAGTCCATATCAGACCTTCCCCAAAGTCAGGTTGCGTTCGATCACGCCGGTGTCGCCGCTGTCATAAGTGATCTGCGCCTTCATCACGATCGATTCGGCGTCCGAATACAAGGCGTCGATCACGACCTTGTAGCGCTCTTCGATCACGTTGCGACGCAACTTGCGCGTGCGGGTGATTTCGCCATCATCGGGGTCGAACTCCTTGTGCAGATTAACGAAGCGTCGAAGCTGCAGGCCTTCGGGCAATATGCGATTGACACGGCGGATCTCGGCCAGGACGAGCTCGTATACCTGAGGTTTCTGTGACAGATCGGCATAGGAGATATACGCGATGCCGCGTACTTCGGCCCAATGACCCACTGACTCGAAATCGATGCAGACGATCGCCGCAAGAAAATCGCGTCCCGCTCCAAGAACCGCAACGTCCCTGATGTAGGGGCTGAACTTGATCCGGTTCTCGATGTAGTTGGGGATATAGCGCTCATTCTTCGCCGTATAGACGACCTCTGCCACGCGCCCGAGCACGACCAGATGCCCGTCGGGCTCGATGTAGCCCGCGTCGCCGGTATGCAGCCAACCATCGACCAAGGTTTTGCTGGTCGACTCCTCGTTGTTGAAGTAGCCGTTGAAGATGCTCTCTGAACGCAGGATGATCTCGCCATCGTCGGCGATCTTCGCTTCGACGCCTGGCAGCGGTCGGCCTACCGTGTGCAGCTGAACCTCGTCGGCCGCCTGCACGGAATTGAAGGCGCAGCTCTCGGTCTGTCCGTATAACTGGCGCAGATTGATGCCCAAGGCGCGATAGAAAAGGAACGTGTCCTCACCCATTGCCTCGCCACCGGTCAGTGCCGTACGCATGCGATTGAGTCCGAACTGGTCCTTGATCGGCCCGTAGAGCAGGTACTCACCGAGGCGGTATTGAAGTTGCTGAACCGCGCTTGGCGTCTTGCCGTCAAGCTTGAGACGCTGCACGGCCACGCCCAGGTCGATGAAGTAGTCGAAGACGCGCTTCTTGAGCGGCGAAGAGTCCTCCATCCGAACCCGGATCGTCGTCAACAGATTGTCCCAGCTGCGCGGCGCAGCCAGGTACACCGTGGGCGCGATCTCGCGCAGGTTGCGGAGCACCGTTTCCTGCCGTTCGGGGATGTTGATGGTGAAGCGCAACGCGATGCCGGCCGCCATGGTCACCGCGAAATCACCGACCCATGCCATGGGAAGGTAGGCCAGGATTTCTTCGTCCCAGCCGAACACCTTTCCCCGGTAAGCGTTGGCCACGCCCGCCAAAACATTGCAGTGCCGCAGCACGATACCCTTGGGCTTGCCGGTGGTTCCCGACGAATGGACCAGCACGGCCGGCCCCTCGGGCACCGAGCGGCCGATCAGATCGTCGCGCAGGCCGGGCTCGGCGTCGAGTCGCCGGGAGCCGGCGGCGCGCAAGTCATCCCACGATATCAGTCCCTCGGCCGTATAGTTGGCCACGCCCCTGGGATCGTCATAGACGATGTGGCGCAAGGACGGCACGTTATCGCGCAGTTCCAGCAACTTGTCGACCTGTTCCTGGTCTTCCGCCAGCGCGAATCGCGCCTGCGTCTCCCCGGCGAAGTGTTGCACTTCTTCCGGGTTCGCGTCAGGGTACACGGGCATCGCGTAGCCCCTCAGCCCGGCGGCCGCAAGCATGCCCATATACAGGCGCACCCGGTTGTCGCCCAGGACCAGCATCGCGTCGCTCTCCACGAAGCCGAGCTGGTCAAGGCCGGCCGCGATCGCCAGGACCTCGTCAAGCAGTTCGGACCAGGTGAACTCCTGCCAGATGCCGAGCGCCTTCTCGCGCATGGCCACCCGTTGCGGGTGTGAATGCGCATTGAGCGCGAGCAGACGCAATAACGTCGTTTGCGCGCCGAGGTCCCATTGCGAACCTGAACCCGTGGCGGGCGTCGGCTGATTAGGCTGCATGCTTGCTCGCCTTTCCGAGATAGGCTTCGATGACGCGCGGGTTGGCGACCACCTCGCGCGGCAGGCCGGTGCCGATCACCTCGCCGTAATTCAGCGCCATGATACGGTCGCAAATGCCGAGCACAACGTCCATATGATGCTCTATCAGCAGCACGGAGATGCCGCGTTCGTCGCGCGCGTCGAGGACAAAACGGGCCATGTACTCCTTCTCCTCCTGGTTCATGCCGGCCATCGGCTCGTCGAGAATGAGCAGGGTAGGCTCGGCGACCAGCGCACGGGCCAGTTCAACACGTTTCTTCAGGCCGATGGGCAGGGTTTCCACCAAGTCATCGCGCACGCCTTGCAACTGGAGGAATTCGATCACGCCCTCGACAACCAAACGATGTGCCACCTCGTCCTTCTGGCTCATCCACCAATACAGAGCGGTTTTCAGGACGCCGGGATTCAGGTGGACATGGCGCCCGAGCAAGATGTTGTCGAGCACCGTCATGCCGTTGAATAACGCGAGGTTTTGAAAGGTTCGCGCGACCTTGAGTCGCGCCACCTTGTGCGGTGGCGTCCCGGTGATATCGTTGCCATTGAGAATGATTCGGCCCAGATTGGGCGGATAAAAGCCGGTTACTGCATTGACCAGCGTCGTCTTGCCGCTGCCGTTGGGGCCCACCAGGCCAAAAATCTCCGCGCGCTCAATCCGCAGGTCTATGCCGGTTACGGCCACCAGACCACCGAAACGTCGCTCCAGCCCTTGACATTCGAGCACGGCTACGGCCGGCGCGGCATTGCCGGAATTCATCATGTGCATGTCTCCGCACGGCAATCAGCCTGACTAATGTTAGGCGAAACAACTGATCTTCGGTGCATCTTGGATCGTCTCCATGGCCATCTCAATATGGTTCTAAACAGCTATTTATATTGATGAATGCTAGATTGCGGCCGGGTTGTTCAGCCTCTTCAGGCTGCCCAATCTGCCGCAAATCAAGGTGATATAATCTAACACCTGTTTGGTGGCTGGTCAACTTGGTAGTTACCCTCTACCCCCACTGGGGGCAAGCGGCGGAGACTAATGACGCGGCGCGCCGATCGCGTCAGCGATTCTCCGACGGTAGTTCGATTCGGCCGCTTTTTCAAGGTGGGCCTTGATGATCGGGTCGGCCTTGACCGGGTCGATGTTGACCTGTCTGACGGCAAATGTTCGAGCCTGATCAATTCCCAGGTGCTCGATGCATCGGATTGGCCAGTCGCGCAGCGAATATGAAGCGGCGAATTAGCGTGAAGGAGCGCGAAGTCATGCGGTCTGACAGGGATTTCGGATTCACCGAAGAGCAACTGATGCTGCGCGATGCGGTGCGGCAATTCGTCCGCAAGGAGATGCCGGATTCGTACGCACGCAAGTGCGACCGCGAGAAGATCGCGCCGCTCGACGTGTTCGACAAGATGGCGAAACTGGGCTGGATGGGCGTGGCCATTCCCGAGCAGTACGGTGGGTCCGGTCTTGGCTTTGTTGAACTCGGAATCATCCAGGAAGAGCTCTCGTACGGCCTGCTGGAACTGGCGGTGCTGTTCTACCGGGCCACGGTGCATGGTGCGCATTCTCTGCTGACCTACGGCAGCGAGGCCCAGCGCAATAAATACCTGCCGCTGATCGCGGCCGGCAGATTCAAATCCTCGATGAGCCTGACCGAGCCGAACGCGGGTTCCGACGCCGCGGCCGTCCGCACGCGGGCGGTCCGCGACGGCGACCACTTCGTCATCAACGGCGCCAAGGTCTTCAACTCGCAGGTCGATCTCGCCGACCGCACGGTGCTGGTTACCCGCACCGACCCCGACGCGCCGCAGCACAAGGGCATCAGCCTGTTCTTCGTCGACCCCAAGAGCCCGGGCGTGACGATCGAGCGCCTGGAGACGCTGTCGTTTCGCGCGGTCGGCACCAACCGCGTGACCTACGAGAACGTGCGCGTGCATCAGGACGATTTGCTGGGCGAGTTCAACGGCGGCTGGAAGCAGCTGATGACCAACCTCAACAAGGAACGCTTCTCGCTCGCGGCGCAGGTCACCGGCGCGGCGCAGGCCGCGTTCGACTGCGCGCTGCAGTATGCGAAGGACCGGGTCCAGTTCGGCCGTCCGATCGCCAAGTTCCAGGTTATCCAGCACAAGCTGGCCGACATGCAGATCGCGGTCCACACCTCGCGCCTGCTGACCTACGACCTGGCGCGCCGGCTCGACGCCGGCGTCGAGTGCCGCAAGGAGGCGTCGATCGCGAAGGCGCACACCACCGAGGCGTACTTCCGGGTCGCCGACGAGGGCATGCAGATCCTCGGCGGCTATTCGCTGACGCCGGACTTTCCGATGGAGCGCCACTACCGCGACTCGCGCCTGATGCGCATCGGCGGCGGTGCGAGCGAAGTGATGCGCAACTCGATCGCCAAAGACCTGGGACTGTAGGAGACACCGTATGCCCATCGACACAGTGCGCGCTGCCCGATTACCGGCTGCCCAAGTCTCCGAAGCGGAGCGACACGCCTCTGGGACAACCGCTGCGCGATGCACAAGGCGTTGTGCGGCCGCATCCCGGGGACTTATCGCCACATGCATCGCGCCACCGTGGTTGGCGAGCCGTCCGGTGCGCTGTACGCTGGGCCGGTCTGACTGTCCCGCAGCAGATTGAGGAGATTTTCATGACGCTCGCACAAGACCTCGGCCGTTTTGTTGCCGACCTCGATCTGACCAACGTTCCGCCACCCGTCGTCGAGAAGGCCCGCACCTGCTTGCTCAACGGCTACGGCATCGCGCTTGGCGGGCACGCCACGCCATTCGCCCCGGTGGCGCGGCGTGCGGCGCTGGCGCTCGACGGCGAGCGCAGCGGCGGCGCCACCTTGCTCGGCGACGGGCGCAAGACCTCGGTCGATGGCGCCGCGCTGGCCAACTCGGCGCTGTTCCACGGCCGTGCCCAGGAAGACACCTGCGGTGCCGGGCACTTCGGCACGATCATGATTCCGCTGCTGACGGCGCTGATCGAGGCTCGCGGCCTGCCGGTGGCGCGCATGCTGCCGGCGCTGATCGCCGGCTACGAGGTGGGCGGCCTGCTCGAATCGGCGTACGGGTCGAAGACGACGCCCGCAGGGCTGCGCGCATCGCCGCTCTACGGTACGCTGGCCGCGGCCGCTGCCAGCGCGCACCTGCTCGGCCTGGATGCCGCGCGCAGCGCGGCGGCGCTGGCCAATGCGGCCTCGTTCACCGGCGGCATGCTGCAGTCCTTCGCCGACGGCACCGACGAATGGCGCTACCAGGTCGGCGTTGCCGCACGCACTGGGCTGGTCGCAACCGAACTCGCGCGCGCCGGTTCGCGCTCGGCGCCGGGCGCTTTCGAGGGTCGTTCAGGCTTCGTCAAGGCGTTCGCGCGCAGCGATTGCGATGTGCCCGCCTTGCTGGCGCGGCTTGGGAGGGAATGGTCGGTGCGGCGTGTCACCTTCAAGCCGTTCCCGGTGTGCGCCTTCAACCAGACGCCGGTGACCGGCGCGCTGATCCTGCGCGACAGGCTCGAAGGGCGGGCCTTGAAGCAGGTGCGCGTGCGCATGAATCCCTTCGAGACCGGCTACGCCGGCATGGACGCGAGGGGCCCGTTCGACTCGATCTCGGGCACGCTGATGAGCATCCCGTTCTGCATCGCGCTGACGCTGCTGCGCGGCACGCCGAGCATGGCGGCGATGACGACCTACGACGATGCCGACGTGAACGCGCTCACCGACCGCATCGAACTGGTGACCGACGACACGGTGCCGGTGCTGTCCTGCGTGATCGAGGCCGAGGCCGTCGATGGCGCGCGGGTGGTGCAAGATCAGCGCATGACCGTGGCCGATTTCTCCTATGACTGGGACACCGCCTCCAAGCTGGTGCGGCGCATCGGCGCCGAGACCGGCGTGCCGGCGGCGGCCTACGACCGCGTGGAGGCGTTCTGCCGCGAGCCGGAGCGGGCCGGCATCGCCGCGGTGCTCGCGGCCTTCGCGATGCTGCCGAAACCGCCGGCCGACTGAAGCGGCTCAGCGCAGCGGCATCGCCGCCTCCTGCGCATACAGGCGCAGCAGCGCGTCGCGCCGCGCCGGGCCGCTGGCGAACTCGATGTCGCGCACGCGGTGCGGATCGATCTGCGTGCGCAGCCGCTGCAGCAGCGCGGCATCCGGTCCGGGCGTCCAGGGCACGCTGCCCACCGCTACTGCAGCAGGCGTGCGCTCGCGCAGCTGCTCGTGCGTCACGCCGGGGTGGCGGCTGAGGGCGCGCGCGCCGGCCGACGTGAACTCGAACACGGCGAGGTCGGTGACCATCACGACATGGCCTACACCCGGCGCGTGTGCAGCCAGCGGGTCGGCGACGACGAAGTCGACCGCGTCGACGAAGCAGCGGTTGTCCTGCTGCGGCAGGTAGACAAGGAAGGGCTGCGCGATCTCGGCCAGTTCAGCCAGTCCCGCCAGGCCGGCGAAGCGGCGCAGATGCCCCTGCTTGTCGGCGACGCGCAGGCTGTTGATGCACCCTTTGGCGTCGATCTGCAGCGGGCGCACGAACTGGCGCACGCGGCCCGATAGGCGCGGCATCATCTGGCCGATCCATTCGGGCGCCTCATAGCGCCGCAGCGCGCCGATCTGCGCTGCGCGTTCGCTGCGGCTCAGGAAAGCGGGGCGCTGGGCGCGGGTCAGCGTCAGCGCCGCCGGGTCTTCGAGCGCGGGGCCCTGGTCATTCGTGCGTTCCTGCGCGAGCAGCGCGGCGACCTGGTTCAGCGCCGAAGCCAGGCCGAGCTGGATGACCTCGGCGCGCAGCAGCCAGTCGCTCATCGTGCAGACCATCATCTCGGCCACGTCGGGTGGCGCGACGGGTGCGTCGCTGCGGGCCTCGTTGTCGTTCATCGCGCCCCTCCTTCGAGCCGGGCACGGGCCCAGCCGGCGACGGCGTCGCGTTCGAGCGCCGAGTAGTGCAGCAGTGCCGGCCAGTCGGCCTCGTAGCTGGGCAGGCAGCCGCCGGGCCGGGCGCCACCGGGCGCGTGCACGACCATGCTGACCAGGGGTTCGGTGAGGTCGGCTTCGACTCCACCGGCCGTGATCTCGTCGACCAGTTCCTCGCAGGTCACGACTGTCCGGTCCGCCGCCAGCGACAGCAGCCGGTCGGCTGCTCGGTGGCCGCCGAACACCGCATTGCCTCGGCGGTCGGCGCGCCAGGCATGCACGTAGGCGACAGTGATGGGCAACGGCCGGATCGCGAGTTGCTCCTCGTCGGTGTAGGGGCAGCGCACAGGGCGCAGATCGGGCCGCACCTGCGCCAGCGCTACGCCATGGCGCGCCGCCAGCGGCAGGAAGGAGGCGCCCTCGACCGCCGCGTTCAAGCCCAGCATCAGCGAGGTCTCGGTCTCCTCGATCACGTCGCAGCCAGCCTTCAGCCCCGGTCCCATGCCCAGCGCCTCCATGCCGAGGTAGAAGCCGCGCACGCGCCGCACCACGCCGGCGGCAACCAGCAGATCGGTCTCGATGCCGCCGGTCAGCACCAGCAGCTCGTCGAAGCGCAGGTCGTGTGCGGCCCAGTGCATCGCGATGGCCAGTGGCCGGCGGCTGAAGCTCCAGCCACCGAGCGCGACCCGCGCCGCGCCGCGGGCGAGTTCGGCGGCGTCGGCCAGGCTCGCCAGCTTTCCGGTCGACAGTGCCACCTACAGCCCCATGCCGCGCGCGATGATGTCGCGCTGCACCTCCATCGCACCGCCGCCGATCTCGAACAGTTTGGCATCCTGGAAATGCATGGGCAGCCCGGAATCGACGGTGTAGCCGTAGCCGCCGAGCAGATGCAGGCCGGTGTAGGCGCAATGCATGTAGCACTCGGCGCCGGCGACCTTCGCGAAAGAGGCCTCGGCGTGGCAGCTACCGGTCTTTTCCAGCACACTGGCGCCTCGGTAGACCAGCAGCCTCGCCGCCTCGACACGCAGCTGCATGTCGACGATCTTGTGGCGCACCGATTGCAGCTTGGACAGCGGCTTGCCGAACTGCACGCGCTGCTTGAGATAGGCCACGACTTCGTCGATGATGGCTTGCGAGGCGCCGACCCCGATGGCGCCGTGGTACAGGCGCTCGTTGTCCAGGCCACCGAGCACGCACTGCCAGCCTTTGTTCTGCGGCCCGATCATCGCGCTCGGCGGCAGCACCAGATCGCGCAAGTGGACCGAGAACGTCGGCACCATCGCCAGGCCCATGGTTTCGATGCGTGTCATTTCGATTGCCGGGTTGTTGCCCGGGTTCTCGATCAGGAAGGTCGATATACCTTCCTGTTTGATGGCTGCGGGGTCGGTCCGTGCGGCAAGAATCAGGAAGCCCGCCGATTTGGCCTGCGAGCAGTACAGTTTTTCGCCGTTGATGACCCAATTTCCGTCGCTGCGCTGGACCGCCGACGTACGCAGCGAGGCGGCATCCGAACCGGACTCCGGCTCGGTCAGACCCAGTGCCATGAATACCTCGCCGGCCATCACCTTGGGCAACACAAGATCTTTTTGTGCCTGGGTGCCGAACCTGGCCACCATCGGTGCCAGGATCACTGCCACACGGCCCCAGGCGGTGGTCAGCGCCGCAGAGGCACGCGCGAACTGCTCCACGAAAGCCAGCATGCCCATGGGGTCGGTGCGTTCCAGCCCGCTGTAGGGTTCGGGCAGCAGGAAGCCGTAATAGCCCATCGCGCCGAGTTTTCTGAATAGCGCCTGTGGCGGCTCGACCTTGTCGCGAACCCAGGACAGCACTTGCTGGCGCGGCAACTCCTTTTCCACGAAGCGGCGTGTGTTTTCGCTGATTGCGCGTTGCTCTTCGCTCAGGTCAAAGTCCATCAATCTCTCCAGGTTCAGGTATGGGTTTCGTCGGATTCTTCGTCGATCACGCGAAGGGTCTTGTAGCCGACACGCGGCAAGTCATCGTGGAACGTGACGCGCGTGGGCAGTTCAAGGTCGAGTGCGAGCTGTCGCGCGATACGTGCCGCCACGGCCGCAGAGTCGTCGTCGGTGAGGTTGACGGGCCGCAGCAGCCGCACTTCGACGCTCTGCAATGCACGCGGTCGGCGCACCAGTGCGAATTCCAGGTTGCGTCCGTCCGTGCCACGCGACAGCGCGGCTTCGACCTGATAAGGGTAGACGGCGCTGTTGCCAACGGGCACGCGGTTGGCGAGCCGGTCGAGCAGCGTGAAGCGTCGCGACGTGCGCCCGCAGCTGCAGGTGCCGGCGTGCAAGCGCACCATGTCCTCGGTGCGCCAGCGCAGATGGGGCGTGGCTCGGCGATAGAAGTCGGTGATCACCATTTCGCCGACTTCGTCTGCGCGTGCCGGTGTGCCGGTGGTCGGGTCGATCAGTTCGACCAGGGTCTGATCGTCGCCATGCCAGTGTTCGCCCTCGCAGGCCTGGCACTCGGTGCTGAACAGGTTGAAATCCGAACCCTGCCCCGACAAGGTGCTGACCTCGATGCCCAGCGTCCGCTTGAACTCTTGGCGCGCCTCGGACCCCAGAGAGGCACCCATCAGGATGGCACGCCGGTACGGCAGCGGGGCACCGGCCGCCGCATGCTGGGCCATTGACCGCAGCGTGGCAACACCGGCCTGCAGGAATGTCGGCTTGAGCGAGCGTGCCACCTCGACGTAACGCGGGACATGGCTGGCATCGTGATCGTCGCGAATGATCCATTGGACACCGATACGCTGGGCCGCCAGGCGAAAGATGTCGGCCGCCGGCGTGAAGGGTGTCACCAGCAGGTGCAACACGTCGCCAGGGCGCAGTCCGCTACTCCAGTAGGCGCGCGCGATGATCTTGGCATTCATGTCCAGATCCTGGGCGTCGAATGCCTGGTACGTCTGGCGCCCACTGGTGCCGGCCGAAGGACCCGACAACACGATGTCGTCGCGCGGCACACACAGGTGGGGCAGGGCGCTGGCGTGGCGGTCCATCGCGGCGCGCAGGTCGTCCTTGTTCGTGAGGGGCACCCGGGCGGCAAAGTCTGCCATCGAGCGTATGTCGGCCGCATGCACGCCGGCGCCTTGCAGGCGCTCACGGTACATCGGCGAACGTTCGGCCATCCAGCCCAGCACCTGCTGGATACCCTGCAGCCGAAGGGCCGCCTGCTGCTCGGGCGGCCGCGTTTCGGCAGCGAGGTCCAAGATCGGGCCGCTCATCGGCCAGTCGCCCCC
>CAXBDR010000015.1:0-32949 GCA_963974265.1 uncultured Rhodoferax sp. | reverse complement strand
CAGCGCTTCGCTGAGCTTGGTGATCGACAGGCCCGAGGTGTTGGAGGCGACGATGGCCGTGGGCGCCAGGTGCGGCGCGATCTTGCGGTACAGGTCCAGCTTCCAGTCCATGCGTTCGGCGATCGCCTCGATCACCAGGTCGCATTCCTGAAGCAAATCCATATGCTCCTCGTAGTTGGCCTGGCGGATCAGCGCGGCCTCCTGGGCCAGGCCCAGCGGCGCCGGCTTGAGCTTCTTCAGGCCGTCGACGGCCCTGGAGACGATGCCATTCTTCGGGCCTTCCTTGGCCGGCAGATCGAACAGGATGACCGGCACCCGCACGTTGACCAGGTGCGCAGCGATCTGCGCGCCCATCACGCCGGCACCGAGCACGGCGACTTGTTTGACTTGGAATCGGGACATGGATGAATCAACTCTCTGATGGCACGCCGGAGGCGTGCGGAGGGCCGGGCGACGCCCGGCCGGAATGGGCGATGGAACTTACTGGGCGCGCACCCAGGTCTGGGTGCGGCCGATGCCGAACACGGATCCACGCACCTCGAGCTTCTTGCCACCGTCGATCGGCGTCAGGCGCAGGCTGTAGGTTGCGCCTTTTTCCGGGTCGAGGATCTTGCCGTCTTCCCACACCTCCTTGCCGTCGGCCTTCTTCGCGCCGCGGATGATCTCCAGTCCGAGCACGGGCTTGTCCTTGCGGTCGTCCGAACACTTGTCGCAGATCGCGTCCTGCTTGGCGCCCTTGCGCAGCAGCTTGGTCACCTTGCCGCTGAGCACGCCGCCGTTGTCGACGATCTGGACCTCCGACTTGACTTCCTTGGTCTCGTCGTCGATGGTGTGCCAGCTGCCGACCGGCGTCATCTGGGCCGCGACCAGGCCGCTGGCGCCCAACAGGACGCATGTTGCGACGATGTTCTTGATCATGGGTGTCTCCTGAATCGTGTGGTGAAGTGGGACGGATGGCATTGCAGCGGCAATACTAGGCAAACACCGCGTCGGTGTCCATCAAGGCCTTGGCGCCCGAACGCACGGTCAGCATCAGCGATGCGGTTTCGGGGAACAGCTTGGCAAAATAGAAGCGCGCGGTCTGCAGCTTGGCCTGGTAGAACGGGTCGGTATTGCCGGCGGCGATCTCGCGCAACGCGACCTGCGCCATGCGGGCCCAGAAATAACCGAACACCAGGTGGCCGGCCACGCGCAGGTAGTCGACCGCGGCCGCGCCCACTTCGTCGGCGTCCTGGAAACCCTTGAAGCCGATCTCGGTCGTGAGCTTGGTCATCTTGTCGCCCAGGTAGGCCAGCGGGTTGATGAACTCGGCCATCTTCTCGTTGACGCCTTCTTCCTCGACCAGCTGCGCGATCAGCTTGCCGAACTTCTTCAAGGTGGCGCCGTTGTTGCCCAGGATCTTGCGGCCCAGCAGGTCCAGGCTCTGGATGGTGTTCGTGCCCTCGTAGATCATGTTGATGCGGGCATCGCGCACGAACTGCTCCATGCCCCATTCCTTGATGTAGCCGTGGCCGCCGAACACCTGCAGGCAGTCGGACGTGGCGCGCCAGCCGTTGTCGGTCAGGAAGGCCTTGACCACCGGCGTGAGCAAGGAGAGCATCTCGCCACTGTCCTTGCGCACCTTCTCGTCCGGGTGGAAGTGTTCCTTCTCGAGCAGTACCGAGCAGAAGATCGCCAGCGCGCGGCCGCCTTCGGCATAGGCCCGGGCGGTCAGCAGCATCTTGCGCACGTCAGGATGCACGATGATCGGGTCGGCCGGCTTGTCCTTGGCCTTGGGGCCCGACAAGGAGCGCATCTGCAGCCGGTCCCGGGCATAGGCCAGCGCGTTCTGGTAGGCGACCTCGGTCAGCCCCAGCGACTGGTTGCCCACGCCCAGGCGTGCGGCGTTCATCATCACGAACATCGCGGCCATGCCCTTGTTCGGCTCGCCGACCAGCGTGCCGACGGCGTCTTCGAGCACCATTTGGCAGGTCGCGTTGCCGTGGATGCCCATCTTGTGCTCCAGGCCGCCGCAGTAGATGCCGTTGCGGTCGCCCAGCGAGCCGTCCGGATTGACATGGAACTTGGGTACGATGAACAGGCTCACGCCCTTGATGCCGGCCGGCGCATCGGCGATGCGCGCCAGCACCAGGTGCACGATGTTGTCGGCCAGGTCGTGTTCGCCGGCGCTGATGAAGATCTTGTTGCCGGTGATGCGGTACGTGCCGTCGGCCTGCGGCTCGGCCTTGGTGCGCATCAGGCCCAGGTCGGTGCCGCAATGGGGTTCGGTCAGGCACATGGTGCCGGTCCACTCGCCGCTGGTCATCTTGTGCAGATAGGTCTTCTTCTGCGCCTCGGTGCCGTAGGAATGCAGCGCGGCATAGGCGCCGTGCGTCAGGCCGGGGTACATGGTCCAGGCCTGGTTGGTCGAGTTCAGCATCTCGTACAGGCACTGGTTCACCACCAGCGGCAGGCCCTGGCCGCCGAACTCGGTGTCGCAGCTCAGGCCCGGCCAGCCGCCGGCGACGAACTGCGCATACGCCTGTTTGAATCCCTTGGGCGCGGTCACCGCATGGGTCTTGGGGTCCAGCGTGCAACCCTCGGCGTCGCCGCTGACATTGAGCGGCAGCGCGACCTCGGCGGCGAACTTGCCGGCCTGCTCGAGCACCGCGTCGATGGTCTCGGCGTCGATCTCGGCATGGCGCGGCATGGCCTGGTAGTCGTCGCAGACCTTGAGCACTTCGTGCATGACGAACTGCATGTCGCGCAAGGGAGGGGTATAGGTGGGCATGGATTCAACTCCTGGAAAGACGAAAAAACAAACAATCGAATGGGGGCGCGGCGCTCAACGGCCCTGCGCCGCCGGCCTGGCGGACGGGGCCGCACCGTAGGTGGACAACACATGGGCGAAACCGGCGTGCGCACGCGCGATCGAACCCGGTTGCTTCAGGAAACGCGCCTCGTAATGCAGCGCCAGGATCAGGCCGTGGATTTCGTAGACCATCTGGTCGGCGTCGACGTCCGCGCGCAGGTGGCCTTCGTCCCGTGCCAGCAACACGGCACGGCGGTACGCATCCAGCCAGGTATTGACCGATTCGGCCAGCGCATCGCGCACCGGGCCGGGCTGGTCGTCGAACGCGACCGCGCCGCTGATGAAGATGCAACCCGACTCGATCTCGAACGCCACCCGTTTCATCCAGTTCGCAAACAAGGCCTCGACACGCGGCAATCCGCGCGGCAATGCCAGCACCGGCATGAAGACTTCCTGTTCGAACCGGTGGAAGTGCTCGCGCACCACCGAAATCTGCAACTCCTCGCGCGCCCCGAAATGCGCGAACACGCCGGACTTGCTCATCTGCATCATCTCGGCCACGGCGCCGATGCTCAGGCCCTCCAGGCCGAGCCGGCTGGCCAGGCGCAAGGCGGCGTCGACGATGGCGGCCTTGGTCTGCTGGCCCTTGAGCGAGGCACGCGCCTCCTTGGTCGCGGGGGCCGCGCCTTCGCCGGCGGCTGCGTCAGCCGCCCTGCGACGGGGAAGATGGGAAATGGACATCGGAACAGAATAAAACGAACGGTCGTTCTATTTTGCTCCATATTCCGGGCCCGGCCCCGGACCGGCCCCTGAATAGAGCCGGGTTTCTAGGATGCGTCCGGGAAAACCCGCAGCCCTGGTTGCGTGCCTGCGCGACGGTTCACGTCATGTCCGGCAGGCGCTGTGGCCATGGCGCACTACGCCATGGCCGCCTGCGCCGCCAGCACCTCCGCGCGCACCTGCTCGGTCAGCTCGGCCTTGAGCTCCATGAACACCGGCGTGGTCTTGACGTTGTAGTGGCGCGGATGGGCCAGCGCCACTGGCCGGTCAAGCTTGATGCGGCCCGGGCGCGCACTCATGACCATGACGCGGCTGCCCATGAACACGGCCTCGTCGATGTCGTGCGTGACGAACAGCACCGTCTTGCGCTCGGCCTCCCAGATGCCGAGCAGCAGCTCCTGCATCAGCTCGCGCGTCTGGTGGTCGAGCGCCCCAAAAGGTTCGTCCATCAGCAGGATGCGCGGGTCATTGGCCAGCGCACGCGCCAGCGCGGTGCGTTGCTGCATGCCGCCCGAGAGCTGCTTCGGGAAATGGTTCTCGAAACCCTTGAGGCCGACCTTGCCGATGAAGCGGTGCGCGATGTCGAGCTGCTGCTGCGTGGGCAGGCCCTTCTCGCGCAGGCCGAAACACACGTTCTGCAACACCGTGAGCCAGGGGAACAGGGTATAGCTCTGGAACACCATGCCCCGGTCCGCGCCCGGGCCGGTCACCGGCTTGCCGTCGAGCATGATCTGGCCGGTGGTGGGCGCGTCCAGCCCGGCCACCATGCGCAGCAGCGTGCTCTTGCCGCAACCCGAAGGCCCGAGGATGGTGATGAAGTCGTTCTCGGCCACGTGCAGGTCGGTGGCCTGCAACGCGGTGGTGCCGCCGCCGGCACCGGGAAAGGTCTTGGAGACCTGGGAGATGGAGAGAATCGTCATGCCAGACGGGCCCGGGTCTTCACAACCGGGCCCAGGGAAACAGTTTGCGGTTCAGGGCCTTGAACGCGAGATCGGTGACCAGGCCGATGATGCCGATCACGATGATGCCGAAGATGATCTGGTCGGTCGCCAGCAAGGCCTGGCTGTCGGTGATCATGTGGCCGATGCCGCTGGAGGCGCCGATCAGTTCGGCCACGATGACGTAGGTCCAGGCCCAGCCCAGCACCATGCGCAGCGTCTCGGCGATCTCGGGCGCGGCGCTGGGCAGCAACACGCGGGTCACGATGCCGCGGTCGAGTGCGCCCAGCGTATAGGCCGCCTCGACCAGGTCGCGCCGGGTATTGCCCACCGCCACCGCGAACATCAGCACCAGCTGGAAGAAGCTGCCGATGAAGATCACGCTGAGTTTCTGCGCCTCGCCGATGCCGGCCCACAGGATCAGCAGCGGAATGAAGGCCGAGGCCGGCAGGTAACGCGCGAAACTGACGAAGGGTTCGAAAAACGCCTCCACCGGCTTGTAGGCGCCCATCATCACGCCCAGCGGCACAGCCAGCAAGGCGGCGATGGCAAAGCCACCGAGCACGCGCCACACCGTCATGCCGATGTCGTAGGCGAAGTTCTGGTTCACCATCAGGTCGTAACCCGAACGCACCATGGTCAGCGGGTCGGCCAGGAAGATCTTGGGCACGATGCCGCCAAAGGTCACGAACGACCAGACGGCGAAGAACAGGACGAAGAAGGCCACCCCCAGCACCACGCGGGTGCGGGGAGTGGTCGGCTGCAAGGGTCGCATGCCGGACGGCTTACTGGATGAAGCGCGTGTCGGCCAGCTTGCTCAGGTCGGGAATGGCCTTGATGACACCGGCCTCGAGCAGCAGGCCGGCGGCTTCCTTGCTGAACTCGGCGTGTTCGGCGGCAAAGAACTTCTGGTTTGCGGCACGATCCTGCCAGCGCAGGTATTTCTGGCTGGCCTCGAACTTCTCGCCGGTCTGCTTGACGTCGGCGCCCATGATCTCGAAGCTCTTCTTCGGATCCTTCCTGATCATGTCCACCGCATCGAAATAACCGTCGGCCAGCGCCTTGGCGGCCTTGGGGTTGTCGGCCAGGAACTTCGGTGAGCAGCCGAAGGTATCCATGATCATCGGATAGTCCAGCGTGGTGGCGATGATCTTGCCGGCTTCCGGCTTCTCGCGCACCGCGCCCAGGTAGGGCTCGTAGGTCATGGCCGCGTCGATGCCCGAGGTGCCGGCGATCATGGCGTTGGCAGCGGCCTGCGGCTCGAGGTTGACGACCTTGACGTCCTTCACGCTCAGGCCGTTTTTCTTGAGCATCCAGGCCAGCGTGAAATACGGTGCCGTGCCCGGCGCGCTGGCCGCCACGGTCTTGCCCTTGAGGTCGCTGATCTTGGCGATGTTGGACTTGACCACCATGCCGTCGGCGCCGTAGCTCTTGTCGAGCTGGAAGATCTGCGTCGTCGGAATGCCGTTGGCATTCCACACCACCCAGGTCTCGACCGTGGTCGCGGCGCACTGGATGTCACCGGAGGCAATGGCCAGGTGGCGGTCCTTCTGCGGGATCTTCTTGATGTCCACGTCCAGGCCATGTTTCTTGAACAGGCCGGCTTCCTTGGCCAGGGTCAGCGGCGCAAAGCCGGTCCAGCCGGACATGCCGATGGTGACCTTGGTGTCTTGCGCCTGGGCCAGGGACATGCCCAGCGAAAGCCCGATCAGGGCAAGCAACGATTTCTTCATGGCGGTGATCCTCTTGAATGGGAATGGTGGCTCGAAACGGTGCACACATCGGCGTGCGCCCGCGACGCGGGAGCATGATTCTCCCGCATTTGCGGCGTGTTCCGTCCGAAAAAAACGCGGTCGTCACATGCACCATGCACGGCCATGTCGCAACACGGCGCGTACACTCGCCATGCATTTCCCGTGCCAGCAGGGGCCGGGTTGGGTCGACGTCAGGAGGAGTTGATGGAAAAGCGACACGGCCGGGTCCCACGCGGGAGCCCGGCGGCCGGCCCGTTGCGGGCCGGCGATGCTGCGTTGCGCGTTCGCGTTACAGCTTGAACGGCACCACGGTCTGGCGCTGCTCGCCCAGGCCTTCGATGCCCAGCGTCATCACGTCGCCCTTCTTCAGGTAGACCGGTGGCTTCATGCCCAGGCCCACGCCCGGCGGGGTGCCGGTGGTGATCACGTCGCCCGGCTCGAGCGTCATGAACTGGCTGACGTAGCTCACCAGCTTGGCCACGGAAAAGATCATGGTCTTGGTGTTGCCGGTCTGCATGCGCTTGCCGTTCACGTCCAGCCACATGTCGAGTTTCTGCGGATTGGCGATCTCGTCGCGCGTGACCAGCCAGGGGCCGATCGGGCCGAAGGTGTCGCAACCCTTGCCCTTGTCCCAGGTGCCGCCACGCTCGATCTGGTATTCGCGTTCGCTGACGTCGTTGATGGTGCAATAACCGGCCACGTGCTCGAGCGCCGCCTTCTGCGACACGTAACGCGCCTGCTTGCCGATCACCACGCCGAGTTCGACTTCCCAGTCGGTCTTGACCGAACCCTTGGGCAACATCACGTCGTCGTCCGGACCCTGGATGCAGCTCGTGGCCTTGGTGAAGACGATCGGCTCCTTCGGGATCGGCAGGTTGGACTCGGCCGCATGGTCGGCGTAGTTCAGGCCGATGGCGATGAACTTCGGCACGCCGGCCACCGGGCAGCCCATGCGCGGCTTGCCCTTGACCAACGGCAGCTTGTCGGTCTTGAGCTTGCGCAGCTTGGCCAGCGCGGCGTCGCCGAGTTGCGAGGGGTCGATGTCCTTGATGACGGCGCTGAGGTCGCGCAGCTTGCCTTCGGCGTCGATCAGGCCCGGCTTTTCCTTGCCGGGTTTTCCGTAACGTACCAGTTTCATGTGGGTTGCCTTTCCAGATTGTTGTGTGTGTAGTCAATGCCGATCGTCACGCGCCCGCAAACGGGCGCGGTCGGGCTCGGCGCGAACGGGGAAGTCTATGCCATTCGAGTGCGCGAAACGCCGTCAATACGTCGAGCGCCCGCCCGAGAGGTCGAACACCGCGCCGGTGGAGAACGAGCAGTCCTCGGTGCACAACCAGGCCACCATGGCCGCGATCTCTTCCGGCAGGCCGAAACGGCCCATCGGGATCTTGGACAACATGAAGTCGATGTGCTGCTGCGAGATCTGATCGAAGATCGCGGTCCTGACCGCCGCTGGCGTGATGCAGTTCACGCGGATGCCGGTGTCGGCCAGTTCCTTGCCCAGCGACTTGGACAGCCCGATCACGGCCGCCTTGCTGGCGCTGTAGGCGCTGGCGTTCGGGTTGCCGTCCTTGCCCGCGACCGACGCGATGTTGACGATGCGGCCGTAGTTGCTCGCTCGCATGTGCGGCACGACTTCGCGGCAGCAATAGAACAGGCCGTTGAGGTTGATCTGGATGACCGTGTGCCACTCGTCGAGGTCGTAGTCCCAGGTCTTGGCATTGGCGCCGGCCACGCCGGCGGAGTTGACCAGCGCGTCGATGGCCGGGTTCTTCTCCAGCGTCTGCGCGACGGCGGCCTGCACCGAGGCATACTCGCCGACGTCGACCGTGACCGCCGACGCCTTGGCGCCGAGTTCGCTGCAGGCACGCTGCAAGGCCGCCGCGTCGCGGTCCCACAAGGTCACGCTGGCGCCCGAGGCCAGCATGCGCTGCGCGATCGCATACCCCAGACCGGTGGCCCCACCGGTGACGACCGCATGGCGGCCATTCATGTCGAGCTGGTTCATATGGTCATGCCTCCGTCGACCGAGAAGATCTGGCCGGTGGCGAACACCGACTCGTCGCTGGCCAGGTAGGTGATGATGGGCGCGATCTCCTCGGCCTGCGCGATACGTCCCATGGGCTGGCGGGCAACGAAGTCCTTGCGGGCCTGCACCGGATCGGCGTAGCTGTTGATGCGGCCCTGCAAGGACGGGGTGTCGACGGTGCCGGGAGCGATGGCGTTGCAGCGAATGCCCTTGGTCACGAAATCGGCCGCGACCGACTTGGTCAGCCCGACCACGGCCGCCTTGCTGGCGCCGTAGATGAAACGGTTCGGCAGGCCCTTGAGGCTGCCGCAGACGCTGGCCATGTTGATGATGCTGCCGCCACCGGCTGCAAGCATCTTCGGAATCACGGCCTGGCACATCCAGAACTGCGCGCGTGCATTGAGGTTGAACGCGAACTCCCAGTCGGCGTCGTTTGCCTCCAGGATGCTGCCGTTGTGTACGACACCGGCGCAGTTGAACAACACGTCGATGCGCTCCATGCCCTGCACCAGCCGGGCCATGGCGTCCTTGTCGAGCACGTCGAGCACCGCGGTGCGCACATTGGCCACGCCGGCGTAGGACTCGAGCAACTTCGCGTCGCGGTCGGTCGCCAGCACCTGCGCGCCCTCGGCCGCCATCGCCAGCACACTGGCCTTGCCGATGCCCTGGCCCGCTGCGGTCACCAGGGCCGATTTACCTTTCAATCGCATAGTTTCTCCTTGGAAATCGTCATCACCACCATCGTGTCGCCGGTCTGCGATCCCGCCTGCGGCAGGTCGCCTGGATTGGCCTTACCACTTGTCCAATTATGACCGACACGTTTTTTCGGAGTGCCGGACATCCGACAAAGTGTTGGTGCCAGAGCAAAAATTGCCGCGCTTGTTTCTTGGTCTGGCACACAAGGTCTCAGTAGTTGACGAAGCGCGGCGGCCCCACGTCGACGGTGGCCATCAAGACGTTCATGTGCGCGCGCATCTGCGCGAGCTTGAGCGCCTCGTTGCCCGGCTCGAGCCACAGGTTGCGGTATTCCTCCGGGTCCTCGGCATGGTCGAACAGTTCGGCGATGTCATGGCCGTGATAGAAGATGCTCTTGTAGCGGCCGTCGAACACCATCGACGCATGCGTGTTGTCCGGGTGCCCGCCCATGGCTTCGCGGTATTCGCAGACCACCGCCTTCTTGTGCACCGTGGGGTCGGCGTCGCCGCGCAGCAGCGGCACCAGGGACTTGCCCTGCATCTCGGGCGGCACGCCCAGGCCGCAGGCGTCCATCAGCGTGGGGGCCACGTCCACCGTCTCGACCAGCGCGTCGCTGCGCAGGCCGGCCTGGAACTGGCCCGGCCACGACATGATCAGCGGCACCCGCACCAGGCCGTCGAAGAAGCGGCAACCCTTGAGGATCAGGCCGTGGTCGCCGAGCATCTCGCCGTGATCGCTCATGTAGACGACGATGGTGTTCTCGAGCTGGCCGGTATCGCGCAGGGTCTGCATGATGCGCGCGAACTGGTCGTCGATCTGCTCGATCATGGCGTAGTAGTTGGCCTTGACGTCGAGCGCGTCGTATTCGTTGCGCGCCGAGGCAATGGCGTCATGGCCGCCGTCGGCGGACACCGGCACGATCTTCTTGCGCACGCGCGGATCGTCCGGCTGCTTGGTCTGCTGGTCGATCGCCGCAAAACCCTTCTGGCGCTCGAAGTCGGAATCGCGAAACCGCGGCAGCGGCAACGTGGCCGGGTCGTAGCGCTTGAGGTATTCCGGCGGCGCATCGAACGGGCCGTGCGGGTCGAACGGATTCACGCTGATCATCCACGGCCGGTCGCGCCGCTCGCCGATGAAACGGATCGCCATCTCCGAACACCAGGTGGTCTGGTGGTATTCGGTGGGAACACCCGGCCCGCAGAAGTAGTTCAGGTCGGCATACAGCTCCTGCGGGTCGACCTTCTTCTCGTGCTTGAGCCAGTTTTCGTAGTCGTGGCCATAGGCCTGGTCCGGTGTCGGGTGGTGGCTCCAGTGGAACAGCCGGTAACCGTCGTCGGTGCGCACCTCGTAGTGCTTGGCCGCGGCCAGGTGCAGCTTGCCCACCAGCGCGCAGTCGTAGCCGGCCTCGGCCAGCCGCTTGGTCACCAGTTTTTCATGCGCCGGGAAATACGCATTGCCGTTGCGGTAGACATGGTGCGAGGCCGGATACCGCCCGGTCAGGAAGGTGGCGCGCGCCGGCGTGCAGATCGGGCTTTGCGTGTAGGCGCGCGAGAACGCCACGCCCGAGCCGACCAGGGCGTCGATCGCGTCGGTGCGGATGTGCGGGTTGCCCAGCGCGCGGATGGTGTCCCAGCGTTGCTGGTCGGAGCAGTACCACAGGATATTGGGTCGGGTGTTGGCCATCGGTCAGGTGTCGTTCATTCAGTTCGGCGTGATGTTGGCGGCCTTGACGGTGCGTTCCCAGCGCACGTGTTCGCCCTTGAGCAGGTCGGCGAACTCGGCCTGGGTTCCCGCGGGCACGTCGCCGGTCTGCGCGATCTTGTCGCGGATGTCCGGGCTGTTCAAGGCCTTGACGAGTTGTTCGGACATGCGCGCGAGCACGTCGGGCGGCGTACCGGCCAGGGTCACGAAGCCGAACCAGGCCAGCGACTCGAAGTTGGGCACGCCCGACTCGGCCAGTGTCGGCAACTCGCCCAGGCCGCTGGTGCGCTTGAGCCCGGTCGATGCGATGGCCGTCATCTTGCCGGCCTTCACATGGGCCTGGACCTCGATCGGCGAGAAGAAGGCGCTGTTCACGTGGCCGGCCAGCAGGTCGGCCACGGCCGGGCCGCCGCCCTTGTAGGGCACGTGCAGCAGGTCGACACCGGCCTGCTGCTTGAACAACTCGCCCACCAGGTGCGGCAGGCTGCCGGCGCCCGGCGTGGCGTAGTTCATCTTGCCCGGGCTGGCCTTGGCCGCGCGCAGGAAATCGGCCGGCGTCTTGAGCCCCAGCGACGGGTGCGCGACCAGCACCAGCGGCGTGGTCTGCAGCAGGCCCAGCGGCACGAAGTCCTTGCGCACGTCGTAGCTGAGCTTGGGATACACGTATGGCGTGATGACGAAAGGCGCCGCCGCCAGCAGGATGGTGTAGCCGTCGGCGGGCGCCTTGGCCGCCTCGGCGATGCCGATGGTGCTGGCCGCGCCGGGCTTGTTCTCGATCACGAAGGTCTGGCCGGTCTGCTCGCCGAGTTTCTGCGCCACGGTGCGCGCCAGCGTGTCGGATGCGCCGCCGGGCGGGAACGGCACGATGACGCGCACCGGCTTGGTCGGCCAGGACTGCGCGTGGGCGCCGAAAGCCAGCAGGCTGGACAACGCGGCCACGCAGGCGGCGCGCAGCACGAGACCGCGGCGGGTCGATGACGAGGGGGTGTTCATGGGAAAGCTCTCCTTGACGATGTCCTGGCACGGGCCACGGCCGGCAGGCGCGCGCACCACAAGCCGGACCCGCCAGCGCACACTGGCCGGGTTCCGGAACGGCCGGCCCGATGGCATCAGGGTTTCGCCTGATGCACACGGCCCGGTATGATGCGAGTATTGATTGGCCTTACCACTTGGCCAATTATCGAAAACCCTATGGCCCTCAAGATCGTCGAAACCCAGCGCCTGTACCGCCAGATCGCCGACCAGCTGCGCGCCGCCATCCAGGCCGGCGAATGGCAGGTGGGCGAACGCCTGCCCGCCGAGCGCGACCTGGCCAAGCAACTCGGCGTGAGCCGGCCGTCGGTGCGCGAGGCGCTGATCGCGCTCGAGGTCGAGGGTTTCGTCGAAGTGCGCACCGGCTCGGGCGTGTACGTGTTGCAAGGGCCGGCGCCTGCCGTGGCCGGCGCCCAACCGCCCCACCCCACCGAATGGGGGCCGCTCGAACTCATCCGCGCGCGCCGCGTGCTTGAGGGCGAGATCGCCGCCATTGCCGCCACCACGGCCAGGCGCAGCGACGTTGCGGCCATGACGCAGGCGCTGGACGCGATGATCGCCGACGCGAACAAGGGTGTGCTGCCGCTGCAGGGCGACCGCGACTTTCATTCGGCCATCGTGCGGGCCTGCGGCAACAGCGTGCTGATCGACACCGTGCAACGCTTCTGGGACGCCCGGCGCGGACCGATGTTCGAACGCATGGTCGACCATTTCGAAACACCGGAATCGTGGAACGCCGCGATCGACGAACACCGCAAGGTGCTGGCGGCCATCCGCTCGCATGACGCCGCGCAGGCGCGCATCGCCATGCACGAGCACATGGACCGCTCCCATACCCGCTTCAACGTCAGTTGGCGCCAGACCAAACGCTCCAAGGAAACCACCAGACCATGACTCCTTTCATCCGCCTGCATCCCGCCGACGACGTGCTGATCGCGCGTGCCCAACTGGTCGGCGGCACCGACGTCGACGGCGTCAAGGTCCGCGGCATCATCCCCGCCGGCCACAAGGTCGCGGTACGCGACATCGCCGCCGGCGAGCCGGTGCGCCGCTACAACCAGATCATCGGTTTCGCCTCCCGCGCCATCGGCAAGGGCGAACACGTGCACACGCAAAACCTCGACATGGGCCCGGACAAGGGCGACTTCGAACGCGACTACGCGTTCGGCCAGGACGTCAAGCCCGAACCCCAGCGCCAACACGCAACCTTCATGGGCTACAAACGCGCCGATGGGCGCGTGGCCACGCGCAACTACATCGGCATCCTGTCGAGCGTGAACTGCTCGGCCACCGCCGCGCGCGCCATCGCCGACCAGTTCTCGCGCCAGATGCGGCCCGAGGCGCTGGCCGCCTTTCCCAACGTCGACGGCGTGGTGGCGCTGACCCACGGCACCGGCTGCGGCATGGACAGCGAAGGCACGGGCATGCAGATCCTGCAGCGCACGCTGGCCGGTTACGCGACCCACGCCAACTTCGCCGCCGTGCTGGTGGTCGGCCTGGGCTGCGAGGTGAACCAGATCAACGCCTGGCTGGCCAGCAGCAGCCTGCGCGAGGGCGAGACGCTGCGCGTGTTCAACATCCAGGACAGCGGCGGCACGGCGAAGACGGTAGAAAAAGGCGTTGCCCTCGTCAAGGAGATGTTGCCGCTGGCCAACCAGGCCACGCGGGAGCCCTGCGACGCCAGCCACATCACGATCGGCCTGCAGTGCGGCGGCTCGGACGGTTATTCCGGCATCAGCGCCAACCCGGCGCTGGGCGCGGCGGTCGACCTGCTGGTGGCCCACGGCGGCAGCGCCATCCTGAGCGAGACGCCGGAGATCTACGGCGCCGAACACCTGCTCACGCGCCGCGCGGTCGACAAGGCCGTCGGCGAAAAACTCGTCTCGCGCATCAAGTGGTGGGAGAACTACACCGCCATCAACGGCGGCGAGATGAACAACAACCCCTCGCCCGGCAACAAGGCCGGCGGCCTCACGACCATCCTGGAGAAATCGCTCGGCGCGGTGGCCAAGGGCGGCACCAGCAACCTGCAGGCGGTGTACGAATACGCCGAGAAGGTCGACAGGCACGGCTTCGTCTACATGGACACGCCCGGCTACGACCCGGTCAGCGCCACCGGCCAGGTGGCCGGCGGCGCCAACATGATCTGCTTCACGACCGGCCGCGGTTCGGCCTACGGCTGCGCGCCCTCGCCTTCGCTCAAGCTGGCCACCAACAGCCGGCTGTGGCAACGCCAGGAAGACGACATGGACATCAACTGCGGCGAGGTCATCGACGGCAGCTGCACCGTGGCCGAGATGGGCCAGCGCATCTTCGAGCTGGTGCTGGCCACCGCCTCCGGCGCGCCGAGCAAGAGCGAGCGCCACGGCTACGGCCAGAACGAGTTCGTGCCCTGGCAGGTCGGCGCGGTGATGTAGGCTTGCGGGGGCGACCGCCTGGCGCCGTTGGTTGCGTCGGACGCCGCCCCGCGAACACCCGTCGCAACCGCCGAGCCATTTCGCCATTGCACCCGCATCCCCCACTGACCCACTTCACCGAGCCGCGCCATGCCCAAGACCATCTCCGCCGCCGACCTGCGTGCCACCGTCGAAAAAATCCTCATCGCCAACAAGAGCAGCCCGGCCGAAGCCGCCACCGTGGCCGCCAACCTCGTGCTGGCCAACCTCAGCGGCCATGACTCGCACGGCGTGGGCATGGTGCCGCGTTACGTGGACGCGGTGCTCGAAGGCGGCCTCACGCCCAACACCGGCGCCAAGGTCGTGCTCGACACCGGCAGCTTGCTGACCATCGACGGCGGCCACGGCTTCGGCCAGGTCATCGGCGAACAGGCCATGGCACTGGGCATGGAACGCGCGAAGCAACACGGCAGCTGCATCATGACCGTCAAGAGCGCCCACCACCTCGGGCGCATCGGCCACTTCAGCGAGATGGCGGTGGCCAACGGCCTGGTGTCCATCCACTTCGTCAACGTCATCGCCCGGCCCATCGTCGCACCCTGGGGCGGCGGCGACGGGCGATTCGGCACCAACCCGTGCTGCATCGGCATCCCGCTCAAGGACCAGCCGCCCTTCGTACTCGACTTCGCCACCAGCCGCGTTGCCCAGGGCAAGATGCGCGTGGCCCACATGGAAGGCCGCCGCGTGCCCGAGGGTTACCTGATCGACGAAAACGGCGGCCCCACGACCGACCCCGGCGTGGTCGTCGTGGAGCAGAGCAACGGCCTGTTCGGCGCCTTGATGACCTTCGGCGAACACAAGGGTTACGGCATGGCCGTGGCCTGCGAACTGCTGGGCGGCGCCTTGTCCGGCGGCGCCACCTGGCGCGGCGAGACCGACGGCCGCGCCGCCGTGCTCAACAGCATGCTCACCATCCTGATCGACCCGGATAAGCTGGGCACGCGCGAAAACTTCGAGCACGAGGCGGCGGCCTTCATCGAATGGCTCAAGCAAAGCCCGCGCCCGCAAGGCAGCACCGCCGACGTGATGATCGCCGGCGACCCGGAACGCGCCGCGCGCATTGCACGCGAACGCGACGGCATCGTGGTGGACGACAACAGCTGGGCGGCGATCGTGGAGGCGGGGGCGAAGGTGGGGTGCACGGTCGGCAACTGAAGCCGGCCGGATGAGGCAGGACCTCAACCCGGCAACACCTCCCGCGTCAAACGCGCACCCAGCACCAGCGCCGTGACGTCCCGCTGCGCCGCGGCTCGCGGCAGCGCCCCGTGCCGCGTATGCCCGACCAACGGTCACCCCCCCAAATGCCGTATCCCAAAGCCCCGGTACGGCACACACTTTCAGTTACATTCGCACAAAAGAATAGAGGCTGACAAGAAAACAGGGAGGAGCGCCGCAATGGCTCGCAGGGGGAGTGGGAGGAGGACGAAGGGAAGGAACGGCAACACCAGTCCGGCCGAAATCGTGGTCGACCTGATCGCCATGTTGCCGTGGTGGGCCGGTGTGCTGATCGCGTTCGTGTCGTACACCGTCTTGCATCGTTATGCCTTCCAGCCCGCAGCGGGCGCCCCGCTCGTGCCCGGCCAGATGGGCGACTTCGTCGCCGGAGCCATGTGGCGAGCAGTCGCCGGCGTCGGCCAATACCTGCTGCCGTTTTTCTGCCTGGTCGGCGCGGCCATCTCCGCCTACCGGCGCCGGCAACGCAAGACCCTGCTGGCCAACGCACAGGCTGGCGACAGCCTCGACGGCATCTCGTGGCAGGAGTTCGAGCTGCTGGTTGGCGAAGCCTTCCGGCTGCAGGGCTACAGCGTGACCGAAACCGGCGGCGATGGCCGCCCGGACGGCGGCGTCGACCTCGTGCTGCGCAAGGGTGGCGAGAAGTACTTCGTGCAATGCAAGCAGTGGAAAGCCTTCACGGTCGGCGTGCGCGTGGTGCGCGAGTTGTACGGCGTGATGGCGGCGCATGGCGCGGCGGGCGGGTTTGTCGTCACCTCTGGCAGCTTCACCAACGATGCGGATGCGTTTGCCGCGGGGCGCAATGTGACGCTGGTCGATGGTGACGGGTTGCGACGGATGATCCGCTCGGCCAAGGCGGCGCGGTCGGCCAGTGTGGGGTTGGCGCGGCAGCGGGTGGTGGCGGGGGCGCAGCCAACCGTCGTCATCGCTTCAGTTGCCCACGCAGGGGCTTCGACCAAGGTTGTTGAACCTTTGTTGGAACCTGAGGCAGGTGCATCGATTGCAGCGGTCGATGCGACGCCGGCCTGCCCGGTATGCGCAAAGCCGATGATGCGGCGAGTGGCAAAGAAAGGCGGGAATGCGGGGCAGGCGTTTTGGGGGTGTGGGGATTTTCCGGGGTGTCGGGGGACGAGGGAGGTGGGGTGACAGGACGACGGTCTCGCAAGTGCACTCATGTCCGAACAGGGTGTCCGGAACGGAACGATTGCGGTCCTACGGTTGGCGTCGTTGGACGTGAACACTGCAGCGATTGCGGTCTTCCGCTTCATCGAACTCAACGCCCGAAAGCTGTCGTTTAACGGTTGCAGTTGGCCGACCTGCCCGCGCAGCAGCGACTCGGTCGTGGATGGCAAGTTGACTGACAGACTATTTCTGGCCCGTTGCGGCTCAATCACCCGCGATGAGACCCGACTCTGATTTCGGCCACTTCAGTTGGTTACCATGTGCATCCGGGGCCAACGTAGGCGTAGCGATAGTGCGTGTGGTCTGGAGACTCTCTGGGTCTCGAAGCAACACCTTGCACTCAGACCGCCTGTTAGGGATCAAAGACCGCTATTCGCAAGACCGTAGGTGATGTATGTCCAACGCAAAGTTGCTCAGGCAATTGATTAAGACAGGTATTGAAGGAGACACGGTTAGCTTCAAGGCTGCGTCCGAGGCCGTCATCCGCGAAGAGCGCGAGAAGAAGCACCACCTCCTCGCCAATGACCTGGAGCGGCTCCTGTACGGGGATCGGTCGAACTCTGGCCGGGGCCACCTGCGCCTGCTGCCGGCCAAGGAGCTGCCAATCAACAAGGACAGCGGCCTGGCCCTGGTGGAAGAGCGGCCAGCCGTTCGGGATGAGACTGACATCGTGCTGGGCGATGGGGCCCAGTCCGCGCTGGACGAGGTCTTGATGGAGCACCGACGCGGCGACGTGCTGCTGGCGCACGGGCTGCAACCCGCCCAGCGGCTGCTGTTCTGTGGCCCGCCCGGCTGCGGCAAGACGCTGGCGGCTGAGGTCATCGCCAGCGCGCTCGAACTGCCGCTGGTGGTGGTTCGCCTGGACTCGGTCATCTCGTCCCTGTTGGGCGAAACCTCGGCCAACCTGCGCAGGGTCTTCGACTACGTGTCGGCGCGACCCGTGGTTGCCCTGTTCGACGAGTTCGACGCCCTAAGCAAGGATCGCGGCGCCAGCGACGACCACGGCGAGCTGAAGCGCTCCGTCAACGCGGTACTGCAAATGATGGATGGGTACCGGGGCCCGAGCATCCTGATTGCGACGACGAACTACGAGACTCTGCTAGACAAAGCGGTGTGGCGGCGGTTCGACGAGGTTGTCCGCTTCGAGCCCCCGAACCTGGAGCAGGCCAAGCGGTTGCTGGCCTTGAAGCTGTCCGGGGTGCGCCGGAACTTCGAGACTGACGACTCGAAGATCGCCGCGCTCTTCAAGGGCCTGTCCCATGCCGACATCGAGCGCGTGCTTCGCCGCGCCGTCAAGGACATGGTCCTGTCCAACCGTGAGTTCCTCGCCAAGGCCCACCTAGAGGCTGCGCTGGCGAAGGAATACCAACAACCCCACTGAGTGGCCTAGGGAGGCAACTGGATGGCGTATGAGCACCTGCGACTAGAAAAAGAGTCCCCTGTCACCGACCGGCATCGCCAGCGAGGGTTTGGCGCGCCGGCCCCCGCGGATCCCCGAGGCCACGGCACGGCGCTGCTCCGTAGCTTTCGCGCCGTGCGCGAGGTGGCGGCGAAGGAGGATCTCGGTGGCTTTGACGACCGCAAGCTGCTAAAGATCCGCCTGCGTGAAGGCGAGCGGCAGCTTCCCGACTTCGGCCTGATCAACGGCCTGGAGGTTGTCAGCCAGGAGGACCACGAAGTCGTCCTCGCGTTTGCCACGGCAGCAGCCCTGAACCTGGTCGAAGAGCGGCTTGCGACGCTTGCCCGCAAAGGGCGCGTCACGCGGGCTGCACTTCTGTTCGTCATCGGAGGGTTCGAGCACTGGACCCCTGAGGACCGGACCGGTGCAGCCCTGGCCGAACAGGGCCTGCCACTGGAAGGGCCGTGCACCCTGGATGTCGAGCTGTGGCCGCAGGACATGCCAGCGCGTCGGCAGGCGACGCTGGCATTCTTCACAGCATTCGCAAGGGAGCAAGGCGCTGAAATCCTGGACCAGGTCAACACCGCGTCCCTGCTCATGGTCCGGCTGCGCTGCAGCCGCGAAGCAGCGGAGCAGGTGCTTCGCTACCGCGATGCGCGGACAGTCGACCTGCCGCCCCGCTGGGGCTTGGCCGTTGGCACGGTCACGGCGGACGTGAACCGCTTCCCTCAACCGGCCCAGCCCGGGGCGGATGCTCCACGAATCGCCGTGCTGGACTCCGGGCTGGTCACCGGGCACCCACTGCTGGCCCCTGCGGTCGGACACGCCCAGGGCTACGTGCTGCCGAATCGCAGCCCGGACGACGGCGAGCCCTGGCACGGCACCTCCGTGGCCGGTCTAGCGCTCTACGGCGACATTGGGGCCACGATTGAGGCCGGCGAATTCATCCCGAGCCTTTTTCTCGTGTCTGGACGCGTGTTCGACCACGATGGCAACGACCAGACGGAGTTCGTGGAGAACGCAGTCGATCGCGCCGTGCGAGACCTCCACGCCGAGTTCGGCTGCAAGGTCTTCAACCTGAGCTACGGCGACCACAACAAGGTCTATGAAAATGGGCATGTACGCGGTCTTGCCTACACGCTGGATCGTCTGACACGCGACCTTGGCGTCCTGTTCGTCGTTTCAACTGGCAACCTCAAGCTGGAAGGCCTGCCTGCGGACCCTCTGGCGGCGTATCCGGACTACCTGCTGGAGGGTAATGCGCGCTTGCTTGATCCCGCCACGGCATTGAATGCAGTAACCGTCGGAGGCGTGGCACGGCACGAGGCAACCCACAATGCCCAACGGTATCAAGACGCTGTCGAGGATCGTCCCATTGCGAGGACGGGCCACCCGTACCCACTGACCCGCTCAGGCCCCTCCATCAATGGCGCTATCAAGCCAGACTTCGTCGAGCACGCTGGCAACTTGGCAGTCCGTCGCGCTGGGGGCGGGATTGTTGACCGAGGACTGGGTGTCGTCACCGTCAACGGCGGCTTCGCGGAAGGCGGGGCATTCAGAGAAGTCACAGGAACCAGCTTCGCCGCGCCTGCCGTTGCCCACCGGGCTGCCAAGTTACTGCGCCGCGTGCCCGACGCCAGCCACAACCTGCTGCGGGCACTCTTGGGCGCCCACGCTGGATGGCCTGCGCCATCGGTGCCCCTGCTCAACCCGAACAACAACGCCGACGGCCGCGAGAAGCTTACGCGCCTGGTGGGCTACGGCTGCATCAACGACGGCGCGCTGGAGCAGTCGCTCGACAACGTCGTCTCGCTGATTTGCGAAGAGCAGGTCGGCAACGACCGGTGCCAGTTTTACGCGGTTCCGATTCCGGATGATTTTTGGGATGGTGGGCGACGCACCCGCGAGGTGACCGTTGCCTTGGCCTACAGCCCCGAGGTGCGGACCACTCGGCTGGACTACCGGATGACCAAGCTGAAGTTCAGCCTGGTGGTGGCCAACAACCTGAACGAAGTGGCAGCAGCCTTCCAACGCAACCGCGACGAGGGGATGCCCGAGCGAGGCAACAACCGATGGCTGTCGGGCGCGGCACGCCAAGCTGGCACGCTGCAGGTATCCCGTTGGACCTTCAAGCAACGACCTCCCGGGCAACTGTTCATCGTGGTAGCCCGCCAAGACGCGCCCTGGTCCATCGTCAACGACGACCCGGAGCCCTACGCGCTGTGCGTCAGCATCGCCGACAGGGGCAACGCTCAATCGCGCCTATACGCGCAGATTCAAGCCCTCCTTAGGGCTCGGGTCGAGCAGCGCGCACGCGCTAGGATCTGAAGAGGCTCGCTGGACGCCTGTTGGCGACGTAACCAAGTGGCAGCGTTCGCTGGCGGTCGGTCACCTACATCTGTTGCAGCCTGAACACTCAACATCGGACGCAATCAGACTGGTCCGTACGATTGTCCATAGCGGCTCCGTTTGCGTGAGAAGAGTTTCCCCGTGATTAAGAGCCGGCAACTGAGTGCCACAAAGCAGCCATTGGCGAACTTCCGCCTCCAGTCCGAACCGGGCACCCCCCTGGCGCCCATCAAGGGCCGCTGACGACCAACACCTGCCAGCCACAGTCACGCCTTACCCCACCTAGCCCCTCGGGCCCTGCAGCCTCAATCCTTCCCATCGCATCATCGCGTTGAAGGTTCGTTTCGCCTCCGCCCAGTCCAGGCCGGCAACGTCAGGCGCCACGGAAACGGGTCAGATCATCTACGATTCGCCCGCCCGTCGCTGGTCATCGATCAAACTGGCACTTCGGATACCCGAGTCGGCGGCCTCCGTCGCATCCAGACCATCCGCACCAACGGATAAACCACCACCATCGCAACAAGCCCAAACACCACCAGCGCAATCGGCCTCCCACTCAGATGCTCCACCACCTCCCCCTGCGACACCAGCATCATGCGTCGGAAATTGATCTCGCAGACCGGACCCAATACGAAGCCAACCACGATCGGCGCCAGCGGAAAACCGAGCACCCGTAGCCCATACCCGATGACGCCGAAGCCGATCAGCAGATAGAGGTCGAACACCTGGCGCTGCACCGCGTAGGTGCCCACCAGCGCGGCCAAGATGACGCCGGTGAGGATCAGCCACTGCGGCAGCCGCAACACGGCGACCACGGCGCGCAGGAACATCAGGCCCATGGGCAGCAGCAGCACGGCGCCGAGGATGAACACGACGAACAGGCCTTGCACGACGTCGGCATGGTTGAGGAACATGGTCGGCCCGGCCGTGATGCCCTGCATCAACAGCCCGCCCATCAGCACCGCGACGATGGGGTCGCCGGGAATGCCGAGCGCGAGCATCGGGATCAAGGCGCCGCCTGTCACCGCGGAGTTGGCCGTCTCGCTCGCGATGACGCCGTCCGGGTTGCCCTGGCCGAACTTTTCCTTGCTGGTGGTGAAGAACATCTCGATGCGGTAGGCCAGAAACGACGCGGTCACGCCGCCGATGGCGGGCAGGATGCCGACGAAGGTGCCGATCACGCTCGAGCGCAGGTAGTTGAAGGCGCGGGAGGCCAGCGTCTTGAACGCGCGGATCGAGGTGGAAACCTTGCCGCCGGCATCGTGCGCCCGCGCCTGCGCGTTCGCCTGCACCAGCAGTTCGGAGATGCCGAACAGGCCGACCAGCAGCGGGATCAGCGTGATGCCGCTCTCGAAATACACCGAGTCGAACGCGAAACGCGCCACGCCGGTCACCGGATCGCGCCCGATGGTCGACAACCACAGGCCGAGGAAACCCATCAGCCAGGCCTTGAGCGTGGAGCCTTGCCCGAGTGCGCCGAGCGCGGTCAGCCCCAGCAGCGCAAAGCCGAACATCTCGGCCGGGCCGAAGCGGATGGCGATGGCGGCGAGGGCGGGCGCGATCAGGATGAGGGCAAAACCACTGACCATGGAGCCGACGCTCGAGCCGATGGTGGAGAGCGTGACCGCCTCCGACGCCCGGCCGGACAGCGCCATCGGCCTGGCATCGAGCAGCGTGGCCGCCGCCATCGGCGTGCCCGGAATGCCCACCACGGTGGCCGATATCGCCCCGCCGTACGAGCCGCCCTGGTAGATGCCGATCAGCAGCGCCATCGAGGTGACGGGGTCCATGCGCGCGGTGAACGGAATCGCCATCACCACCGGCCGGCCGGGGCTGCAGATCTCGGTGCTCGAGGGCCATCCGGAGTTCCTGGTGCGGGAGCTGCGCTCGCGCCGCATCGAGATCGTCGTCGGCCGGCTGGCCTTCGCGGAAGGAGACCGCGACCTCGACAAGGAGATGCTGTACGACGAACAAATGGCCGTGATCGCGCGCCGCGGCCATCCGCTGCATGACCAGCGCCGGCTCAGCCTGCGTGGCCTGCGCGGCCAGTCGTGGATCCTGCCGCCGCCGGATACCGCCTTCTATCGGCAGCTGGCGCAGTCATTCGAGATGGCCGGTGTCGACGTGCCCCCGCACAGCGTACGCACCCTGTCCACGCCGGTCACGCTGGGCCTGGTGGCACGCACGGATGCCATCGCCGTGGTGCCGCGCTCGATACTCACGCTGGGCAGCGCGTCGTCCGAAGTCCAGGCCTTGCGCGTCAAGCTGCCCCAGGCCACCGGCCCGGTCGGATTCGTGCGCCTGACGGAGGCCAGCGCATCGCCGGCCATGCTTGCTTTCATGGATTGCTGCCGAACGGTCGTGGCCGACATCCTCGCGGACTGGGACCACAAGAAGGCGTGACGCTGTGGCGCTGGCGCGATCGCGGATAAACCCTGATCACGCCGCGTCACCGGCATGCGACACTCGCGCGCCGGCACATCCAAAGCAACCAACATCGCCGGCGCATCTGGGAGAACCCGCTTGAATCGCCTGGTATCACTGGCCGGTGCCGCTGTCACCGTCGGCCTTCTGCTTTCGTGTGGTGGTGGTGGCGGCGGTACCGATCCGGCCGCGGGAGGCGGTTCCGCCGGTGGCGGTGTGGCGCTGCAGGCCAGCGTCTATGCCGGGGACTATGTCGACATCTGCGAACCGGTCCCGGACAGCCGCCGGGTCGACACCGGCGCTGCGCTGTTCGCGCGATCCGTGCTGACCGTGGGTGCGCCCAATGGCGCCAGCGCCCACGTGGTTTTGCGCTTCGATTTCTTCGACAACGCCATCTGCACCGGCCAGGCGCTTGGCACGTTGACGAACAACCATTCCGGCAATTCGCTGACCCTGGTCTCGGCAACCACCATCGACGGCCGGCCCGCGCACCGGCTGATGCTGCAGTTCGGCGTCCCGAGCGTCAGCTACCTGCCCGGCCCCACGGCCGAGACCGTGATCTACGGCAGCGTATTGCCCCTGCAGTTGCCGAGTATCGTGTTCACCGGGTTCGCCTACCGCGACCTCTGGATGCTGAACAACAACGTGCTGTACGAAGGCGACTACAACCTCGACGCACAGGGGTTCCCGACCGGGCTGCTGGCGACCCCGGCCGCCACCCGCATGGACGTGGCCCCGGTCGGACCGGAAGCGCCGTGCCCGACGCAGACGCTGAACTGGACCGACAACGGGCAAAGCTGCGTGGGGCTCGCCATACCGTCCGCGTCGCGCGCCAGCCAGATCGTGCAGTCCACACCCAACACCGGCTCGAGCGGGTCGGCCGCATTCACCTGCACCAACGGCAGCTGGTCCGCACCGTCCAGTGCCAGTTGCCAGGCGCAGGCACCCGCGTTCACGATGTGCCCGGTGCAGACCATCACCTGGACGAACACATCGCAGACCTGCTCCGGTGAGACGCCCGCCACGGTCGCCGGGAACGACATCACCGTGGTCAACAACCTCGCAGGCAAGGACGGCGCCCAGCGCATGTCGTGCCGCGCCGACGGCACCTGGTCCGTCTGGGCCGGGGTCACCGGCCGCTGCGAGGTGACACCGCCGCCCATCACCGATCCCCGGCTGCTGGCGCAGGCGAAGAACTGCATGGGCTGCCACACGGAGACCGACCCGGGATACACCTTCGGGCCAAGCGGATACAGCTTCCCGTCGTTCCAGGCCATTGCCGCGCTCTACCGCAACGGCCCGCCCGCGGCCGGTGTGCTGGAGGCCCGCGTCAAGGGCGGCAGCGTGGGCGTCTTCGGCAGCACACCCATGCCCGCCAATCCGCAGGTCAACGATGCCGAACTGGCGATCCTGATCCCCTGGATCCTGTCGCGGTAGGCGCGGCCGGGCACGCCATGCGTGTACCGGGCGCCGGAGGTACTGACGGCTCAACCAGCAGGCTGGCAGCGGCCGGCCTTCACCCCCGCCGCGCCGCCTCGATCGCCGCGATGTCAATCTTGCCCATCTGCATCATCGCCTCGAACGCCCGCTTGGCCGCCGCCCGGTCCGGGTCGGCGATCGCCTCCATCAGGACCCGCGGCGTGATCTGCCACGACAGGCCCCATTTGTCCTTGCACCAGCCGCAGGCGCTGGCCTGGCCGCCGTTGTCGACGATGGCGTTCCACAGCCGGTCGGTCTCCAGCTGGTCGTCGGTGGCGACCTGGAACGAGAAGGCTTCGCTGTGCTTGAAGGCCGGGCCGCCGTTCAGGCCCAGGCACGGGATGCCTAGCACGGTGAACTGCACCGTCAGCACGTCGCCGTGCTTGCCGTCGGGGTAGTCGCCCGGCGCATGGAACACGGCGCCGACGGCGCTGTCGGGAAAGATGCTGGCATAGAAGGTCGCGGCGTCCAGTGCGGTGCCGTCGAACCAGAGGCAGATGGTGTTCCTGGCCGTGGTCATGCGGGTGCTCCTTGTCGTGATCGGGTGGGTACAGGCGGGCCGGCACCGGAGCCGGCTTGACGGCCCACCGCACCGGGTGCTGCCCGGCGCGGCGGTGCAGGACGCGACACGCGGTTCGGCGTCCATGTTGCCACGACGACCGGCGACGGCCGATATCGACACACCGCAGCCACCCGCACTGGCCAGGCGCCGCCCGGATGCGCACCGGTGTCGCGCAGGCCCCTATGCTGCCGTCGACGGGGCCGCGTTGGTCGGCGCGGCGGGTTCGCCGTCCGCGCCCACATAGGCCCGCATCCCCTGCACCAGGGCATCGAACACCACCCGGCATCGCGGGCTGTTGCGCAAATCGGTATGCATGGCCACCCAGGTCGACAGGCGCAGGTCGACCGCGCCCGGCATCACCGGCACCAACTGCGGGTCGCGCCGGGCCAGTGCCAGCTGGCAGATGCCGATGCCCGCGCCGGCGCGGATCAGGGCCAGCTGGGCCAGGTCGCTGTCGCAGCGCAGCGCAAATTTCTCGCGGCCCCAGTTGGCGTAGCGGGTGCGGGCGGCGCGGATCCAGGCGGTCTCCTGGTCGTAGCCGATCACGTCGTGGTGATCGAGCTCGGCGGCGTTTTTTGGCGTGCCGCGCCGCCGCAGGTAGTCCCGGTGCGCCACCAGGCCCAGCGGCACGTCGCCGATGCGGCTGGCCATCAACACGTCCTGGCGCGGCGCCGTCATGCGCACCGCGATGTCGGCCTCGCGGCGCACCAGGTCCTGCAGCCGGTTGCTCAGCACTAGTTCCACCTCCAGCCGCGGATGGGCCTGGCGCAGGTCGGCCAGCATGGGCGGCAGCACCTCGATGCCGATCACCTCGCTGGCCGCGACACGCACCGCGCCGCGCACCTCGGAGCCGAAACCGTGCGCCTCGCGCGCCAGCGCCGCCGCCGTGTCGCGCATGGCCTCGGCATGGCCGCGCAGCGCCAATGCCGCGTCGGTCGGCAGCAGGCCGCTCTGCGAGCGGGTGAACAAGGCCAGGCCCAGCGATTCCTCCAGGGCCGCCACCTGCCGGCCGAGCGTGGGCTGGGTCAAACCCAGCGCACGCGCCGCGCCCGACAACGAACCCTCGTCCAGCACGGCGAGGAAGGAGCGGTACAGGTCCCAGGCCACGTCCGATGGTTTCATACGAAAAAGTATAGCCGCGGTACGGCATTCGGCAATTTACTTTTAACTACCGGATTCCCAGAATCAAGCCATCACACACCCGCAACACAGGAGCAAGCCCATGACCACCCGCAACGACAACAACAACGACGACTCGGGCCACACCGGCACCCGCCGTGGGCACCGCGCTGGTGCTCGGCGCCGGCGGCGGCATTGGCGGCGAGATGGCGCGCCAGCTGCTGCAGGCCGGCTGGCGCGTGCGCGCGCTCAAACGCGGCCTGGGCGCGCCGCGCAAGTGGCAGGGCGGCATCGAATGGGTGGCCGGCGACGCGCTGGTGCGCGAACAGGTGCTGGCCGCGGCCGAGGGCTGCGCCGTCATCGTGCATGCGGTCAACCCGCCCGGTTACCGCAAATGGTCGACGCTGGTCTTGCCGATGGTGGACAACACCATTGCCGCAGCCCGGACACACGGCGCGACCATCGTCTTGCCCGGCTCGGTCTACAACTATGGTCCGGACGCCTTTGCCACGCTGCTGCACGAGTCGTCGCCGCAGAACCCGGTCACACGCAAGGGCGCGATCCGCGTCGAGATGGAACGCCGCCTGCAGCTGGCCACCGGTGACGGCCGGGTGCGCGTGGTCATCGTGCGCTCGGGCGACTTCTTCGGGCCGGGCAGCGGCAACAACTGGTTCGCCCAGGGCATGGTCAAGCCCGGCCGCCCCGTGCGCCAGGTGTCGCTGCCGTCCGAACCCGGTGTCGGCCACCAGTTCGCCTACCTGCCCGACGTGGCCCGCACCATGGTGCAACTGCTGGCGCGGCGCGCCGAGCTGCCCCCGTTCGCGCGTTTCCACATGCGCGGGCACTGGGACGCCGACGGCGCCGAACTGGGCCGCGCCGTGCAGCGCGTGGTGGCCCGGCGCTGCGGCACGTCACCGACGCTGCGGCGTTTCCCGTGGTGGCTGGTTCGCCTGGCGGCGCCCTTCCATGCCACGATGCGCGAGTTGCTGGAGATGCGTTACCTGTGGCGACAGCCGGTGCGGATGGGCAACGAACGCCTGGTCGCCCTGCTGGGCGCCGAGCCCCATACGCCGCTGGACCAGGCGATCGAGCAGACACTCGAGGGCATGGGATGCCTGGACGGCGGTCGCACCGGCGGGCACGCGCACGCGCACACGACCTGGGCCTGACCCCCGGTGGCCCTGCCGGCCGCGCCCGACAGACGGGCCGGCCGGCGCTCAGGCGCTTACAGGAAGGTGAAGGTCATCGTATAGGGCAGCGAGATCGGCTGAGCCGTCAGGCTCAAGGTGGCGTTCACGGTGCCCACATTGCCGGAATACGAGCAGCTGTTGACCGTCAGGCTGCCGCCGCCGGAGTTGCCGATGTCGGTGAAGACCGGGTCCGAAGTCAGGTCGGAGCAGAACTCGGCCTGGTTGGCCGGCGCATCGACGCCGCCGACATCGAACGTGGTTGCAGGCTGACCGGAAATCGACACGGCAACCCGCAAGGTGCCGGTTCCACCACCGCCACCGCCACTGTTCACCACGACCGTCGCATAGGCGCTCAGGAAGTCGAAGCCGTTCGGCGCGGTGAAGCTCGGGTTGGTGGCCAGCGCCAGCAAGGCCTGGTGGCTGGCGCCGGCGGCGGCCAAGGCCTCCAGCACGTCGTCCAGCAGTTCGCCGTTGGTGGCGGCGAAGGCGGTGCTCAAGGGATTCGCGCCGGACAGGGTGGCCGTCATGCCGAGCGCATCGCTGACCCTTTGCAAGGCCGCGCTGATCTGGGCCGGCGTGATGGCCTGCAAGGCGCCGGCATTGATGGCGCCGAACCAGGTGGCGGGCAAGGCGCCGCCCAGGTTGGCCACGATCAGGTCGGTCAGCGGCGTGATGTTGACGGTGCCGAAGTTGATGGCGATCGAGTGGTACGGCGTGGCGTTCGCCGCGCCGCCCACCGTGCCGCCGGTGACGCGCACCGCGCACGGCAGGGTCTGGCCGGACGTCGTGACCTGCCAGGCACCGGTGGCCAGCGTGGTCGCGCTCAGGGCGCTGCCGCCAGCGCAGGTCACCGAAACGGTGCCGCCGACGATGGGTGCGCCCACGGCCGCCACGCCGCTGAGCACCGGCGTGCCGGCGCCACCATCACCGCCGCCGCCACAGCCGGCCAGCAAGGCCGCAGACAGACCGGACACCAGCGCCACATTCTTCAACAAATTCATGGATCGACTCTCAGGGTTGGAAAGGGAAAAAGGATCTGCGGACCGCACCACGACCGGGCCGCCGCCGATCCGCACCATGCTAGGCAGCACCCGCGCAAAGTCATCGTCCGAACGGACTACACTGCCCCAAAAAAAATCTTCATCCGCCACCTCTTTCCTCCATGCACGACGCGCTGATCGACCGCATCTACGAATCCTCTTTCGTTCCCGAAAACTGGCCCGGCGTGCTCGACGACCTGGCGGCGTTGACCGAAGCCAGCGGCGGACTGCTGTTCGCGGTGCGCGACAAGGTGCTGAACTGGACCTCCTCCGAGAGCCTGGGCCCGGTGTTCCAGTCCTACGTCAGCGACGGCTGGTTCAGCCGTTGCACCCGGCGCGTCTGCCTGTTCAGCCGCAACCAGCCGAGTTTCCTGGTCGAACACGACTTCTGGACGCCGGACGAGCTCGACGCCAACCCGATCTACCGCGACTTCTTCCGCCCGCGCGGCCTGGGCTGGTCGGCCGGCACCGGGCTGATGATGCCCACCGGCGACAACATCGTGTTCAGCATCGAGCGGGCCTTCGAGCGCGGCCCGATCGAACTCGAGCGGGTGCATGCCCTCAATGCGCTGCGCCCGCACCTGGCCCGCGCCGCGCTGATCGCGGCCCGCCTGGGCCTGCGCAGCGCCAGCACCGCCAGCGACGCGCTGGCGGCCATGGGCCTGCCCGCGCTGATGCTCGACGAGAGCGCGACCGTGATCGAGGCCAATTCGCTGATGCAGGAACTCGACGACCATGTGCAATGGCGCGCGCTGGATCGGGTCGTGCTGCGCGATGCGTCGGCCGACGCCATGTTGCGCCGCGCCTTGTCGCAGCCGCCCGGCACCCCGGAGGTCGACGCCGGCGTCCAGTCGTTCGCGCTGCGCGCGCAGGACGGCCGCGCGTCACGCGTCGGCCATCTGATTCCGATCCGGCGTGCGGCACACGACATCTTCGGGCGCTCGTATGCGGTGCTGGTGATCACGCCGGTCACCACGCGACGCGCGCCGTCGGTGGAACTGCTGCGCTCCTTGTTCGACCTCACGCCCTCCGAGGCCCGCGTGGCCCGCAGCCTGGCCGGCGGCAACTCGCTCGACGACATCGCCGCCGATGGCGGTGTGTCGCGCAACACGGTGCGCGCGCAGTTGCGCCAGGTCATGGACAAGACCGGCTGCACCCGCCAGGCGGAAGTCACGGCGCTGATGTCGAACATCGCCATCGGGCAGCCGGCCGTCGCCACGGACGGCGGCGGGCCGTGACGCCGAGGCCTCGAACAGAACCGGCTCAGGCCGATGCCGGCCGGGCCGCAAGGGTCGGCGAACCCATGCTCGTCTGCCAGCCTTGCGACGGCATCAGTTCGCGCACGATGTCGGCCACCGCCCGCACGGCCGCACTGGGCTGACGGCGCCCGCCCACGGCCAGGCAGAAGGTCTGGCGCAGCACCGGGTTCACGATGCGGGCCGTGGACAACTCGCCCGACGCGACCTCGATGGCGACCCAGGGCCAGGTCGCAACCATGCAGAAGTCGCCCCGCGCGGTCAGGCGCTTGACCAGGCTGGCCGAGTTGACCTCCTGCACGATGTTCAGCCGCAAGCCGCGGCGGCGCGCTTCCTCCTCGAGCAACATGCGCCCGCCGTTGGGCGCCGTGGGTGCGATCAGCGCAATGCCGGCGAGCGCGCTGAACGGCAGCGACGCACGCGCCGTCTCGGGGGCCCCGGCCCGGGACGCCAGCAGCAGCGGCAGCGAGAACAACGGCCAGGACTCGATGTGTTCGAGCGACGGTACGCGCGACATCACACCCAGGTCGCACCGGCCTTCGGCCAGCCATTCCTCGATCTGGTGCGTGGTGCCGTCATCGACCAGCAGGCGGATCTCCGGATGCCGCGCGCGCGTTGCCACCAGCAGGTCGTGCACCAGCGGCCAGCTGACGCTGGGCTGCACCGCGAAACGCACCGTGCCCGATACGGCGCCGGTGAGATCGGCCATCAGGCTGGTCAACGACTGCACGTCGGCCAGCAAGGCATGCGCACGCGGCAACAAGGCGCGCCCGGCCGCCGTCAACGCGGCGCCACGCCCGGTGCGGTCGAACAGGCGTGCGCCGAGTTCGGCCTCGAGTTGCGACACCGCCTTGCTGACCGAGGACTGGGTCGTGCCGGCCAGCGTGGCGGCGCGCGAGAAGCTGCCGGTGGCCGCCACGTCGAGAAACAGCTTGAACTTGTGGGTCTCCATGGAGCGTCTGCCTGTTGCCGTGCACGCGGTTCAAGCGCAACCGGGGCCGCCACCGGGCATCACACCGGCCCGCGTGCCGTGCCTGCGGCGGCCGGGCGCAGACACGCGAGCAGCGCGCCGACCGCGGCATCGACATGGGCGCGCGCCACGGCGTTGACCCCGCCATGGCGCAGGAAGCCGTGGGGCATGTCAGGCGCAACCTGCACATGGACATCGGCGCCGGCGGCGCGCAACAAGTCCGCGTACGCCAGGCCTTCGTCGTGCAGCGGGTCGTGCCAGGCCAGCGCCACGACCGTGGGCGGCGGGCGGATCGCCCAGCGCTGGCGCATCAGCACCGCGCGCGCATCGTCCGTGATCGTCGCGCCGCCGGCCAGCTGCTGCCAGAACGCCACCATGCCGGCACGGGTCAGGCCCGGCCCGTCGCCGCGTCCGGTGTAGCTGGCATTGTCGAAATCGACGTCGGCCACGGGATAGAACAACAAGGCGGCTGCGGTGGCCACGTCGGGGTTGGCATGCATCGCATGCGCGGCCAGGTGACCGCCCGCGCTGTCGCCGGCCACGGCCAGGCGCTTGCAACCCCAGGCCGCCAGCTGCGTTGCGGCCCAGGCATAGGCCTGGGCGGCATCGTCGCATGGTGCGGGAAAAGGATGCTCCGGCGCCTTGCGGTATTCGACGCTGAGCACCCGGCAACCGAGCTGCTGGGTCAGCCAGGCGCAGGCGGCGTCATGGGTGTCCAGGTCGCCGAGCACCCAGCCTCCCCCGTGGAAAAACACCAGCAGGACATCGTCGGCCTCGGTGCGCGCACGCCCGGCGGCCGGTCGGTACAGGCGCGCCGGCAAGCTGCGTCCGGGCAAGGGCAACGACAAGTCCTCGTGATGCACCTTCGCCCGAGCCTCGGGTGGTGCGTACAGCGCGATGCTCTCGCGCATGAGCTGGCGCTGGCGTTGCGGCGTCAGTTCGTGCGCGGGAACGGCGGCGGACCAGCTGCCGACACGTATCAACATGTCCCGGCAGGTCGGGTCGAGTGCGGGGGGATCGGTAGTCGGGTTCATGCGGGTGAATATACGTGGCACGCCCATGAGGCCGGCGTGTGACGGGCGCAGAGCGTGCCGCGCCACGGACGCGCGGCCCAGCGGTGCGCCGCGCGGCACCGCTGCATTCCATTGTCGAATATCTGATATCGCTACATTCCGGTTTCAATGGTACGCCCACGTTCCTAGAATTTGCCGCAACCCGCAGCGAAAACGCCGGAAACCGGGATTGCGGGTTGCTTCCATTCCCCTTTGAAGGAGACATCATCATGCTTGCATCGTTTTCCGTGTCGCGGCGCACCGGCGCCTTTCTGGTGGCCGGCTTGCTGGCGGCCTGCGCCATGCCGCTGGCCGCGCAGGACTGGCCGAACCGCCCGATCAAGCTGATCGTGCCGCATTCGCCGGGCGGCGCCACCGACGCGGTGGCGCGGCTGGTGGCCCAGCCGCTGGGCGAGGCGCTGGGGCAGTCCATCGTGGTCGAGAACAAACCGGGTGCCGGCGGCATCCTGGGCACCGATATCGCGGCCAAGGCGCCGGCCGATGGCTACACGCTGCTGATGCTGGTCGACGCCAACACCATCTACCCGTCGACGACACTCAAGCTCAACCACGACCCGGCCGGCAGCTTCGCGCCGATCAGCCTGATCGGCCGCGGCTCGCATGTTCTGGTGTTGCACCCTTCGGTGCCGGCGAACAATCTGCAGGAGCTGATCGCCTACATCCGCGCCCACCCGGGCCAGCTGTCGGCGGCCTTGCCCAGTTATGGCGGACCGCAACACCTGGCGCTGGAGATGATCAAGTCGAACGCAAAGATCGACGTGACGCCCATCCCCTACAAGGGCGGTGGCCAGGCCATCACCGACATCGTCGGCGGGCAGGTCAAGTTCGGCGTGCTGGGCATGGCGCCGGCCGTGCCGCACATCAAGGCCGGAAAACTGAAGGCGATCGCGGTCACGGGTTCGACCCGGTCCGGCGCGTTGCCGGACGTGCCCACCGTGGCCGAGTCGGGCATCCCCGGTTTCGAGACCAACCAGTGGCAGTCGATGGTGGCGCCGGCCGGAACGCCGCCGGCCATCGTCAACCGCATCCATGCCGAGTTGGTGAAAGTCATGCAGTTGCCGGCGGTCAAGGACAAGCTGGCGACCATCGGCATGGACAACTCCAGCAGCGCATCGCCCGCGGCACTGGGCAAGATGATTCGCGACGAGCTCGACCGCTGGCCCGGTGTCGTCAAGTCCGCCGGCATCAAGCCCGAATGACGATCTCCATGCAAAACAAGCGACCGAACATCCTGTTCATCACCTCCGACCAGCAACGCGGAGACTGCTACGGATTCGAAGGCCGCAAGGTCAAGACGCCGCACCTGGACGAGATGGCTCGCGCGGGCACGCGCTTCAATGCCTGCATCACGCCCAACCTGGTGTGCCAGCCTTCGCGTTCGTCCATCCTGACCGGGCTGCTGCCGCGCACCCATGGCGTGTCGGACAACGGCATCGAGCTGGCCGACGCCATCGGCGAGGCCGGTTTCGCCGGCAGCTTGTCCCGGACCGGCTACC